>JBJKZE010000001.1:0-19922 GCA_045560645.1 Porticoccaceae bacterium
AAAGCAGTCCAAACTGGTTTAAATTACCCTGCTTAATTGCTTCGCGCACCCATTTTGATGATCTTTGCGGCATGGTGTAGGGTAAATATTTTTTTGTCAGGCTTAAATCAAGGTTGCGAGCACCGATCAATAAATTAAAATCCGCTGCCTTTTTCTCGCCACCCAATGGCTGCTCAATAGTAAATTTTAACTGACTATCGCCCGCTTCATGCTTGGTATAAATCATATCACTATATACAAGCCTTTGATTCGGTGACTGCCAGTCAAAATAAACCGTCCCCTTGGCTTCATTAATCGTTAGATAATCTCGATATGATTTTGGAAAATACATTTCAAAGCCGTCATTGTCGGCAATATGAAATAAGCCTTTTGAATCTTTTACTTCTATATAACCATGGACATCTTTAAACCCTGGTATGCCGGAAAAAGGTTGCATATAAGAGCCATCTAGGTGTGCCATTAAATACAAGCCTGTATCAGATCTTCCCATTCTCAATGACGATATATGACCGCCGGGCTGAACACTCTTTAAATTATTTAGAGCCTCAACCGGCAACAGCTTTGCTTCATAAATTAGATCTGAGGCTAATGCTAGGTTGAGATGATTTATTGAAATATCAAATTCCTGCCAATTGGAACCCAATTGCTGGGTGAACAAAAGATTAATCGGGTCGATAGTTTTTGAGCCCAAATCGAATTGCAAGTCTTGCAGTTGCGCACCCCAATCATTTCCAAAACGATACCAGCCAGTTAAGGTAGTTTTTATATTAGATATTGGAAGAGCATCATCAGCTAACCAATTAAGTGGCAGTTTGGAAAGTGAAAGACTTCCCTTATAATCAAGCCGCTCCCCTGGGTGAACATCTATCCAAATTTCTCCACCTGTCTTAATTGAATACTGATCCAGCTGAGCAGACACATCAGGCATTAATGATCGGGTTAGCATATTTAATGGTTTAGAGAAATTTAAATCTTCAAATTTAAGATACCCATTGGCATCGAATGAATCTAAATCTGATAGCTGTCCATAAGCCTCCACAATTAGGTGAGCTGGACTCTGGTTTTCTGAGACATTGACGGATAACTGCACACGATGAAAATCATCATCGTTTTCAATCAACATATCACTACCAAAGACTTGAGTTTGTTGCCCAGAAAAAGAATGAAGATTAACTATAAGTGACTTCAATCGAATATGACGGCTGTGTAAAAATGGCTCAAGGATAATATTTAGATCGGTATCAGTTTCACCGTTGAATCCTTTAAGACGCCAATGACCTAGATTATTTTCAATAAAATTTATTTCTAACTTATCAATAACTAAGTCGCGCCAGATCGGTGAGCCTAATCTAATGCTACTAAATAAATCCAAATCTGCACGGGCACCCCAAAGGCTCAAAACAGAATCTTGATCAGAGCCGATTAACTCAACACTCTGAATATCAATTATTGGAATAAGTTGTGGCCATTCACCACTAAGGAGCCCTAGATTGACCTGAAAGCCGGTATTAGAGGCGATAAATGACTGTATTGAAGGTCTCAAGTCATCCAGCTGACTGATAGTTTGGCGACCGAGAAAAACAAGAATAACGATACCAATAGTCAACAGGGCAGCCGAAAAAACAAGCCACCTTGCCAATAATTTAATTTTTTTCGCTATATGTTTGATCATCTGCGCTATCAAGCCGGAATAATATTAAACTGATCGCTAGAAATTGAGCTCTCAATACAAAGTTTAACATCACAGTTTACTCTAGCCTTAAATTCATTTAACTGTTTGGCATATTTATTTTCAATTTTCTTGATCACAGACTTGCAGGCATATATTTCTAGCGCAGACCATTTTCCATTAAACTGTAAATTAGATAACTGTCGAAGTATCTCAAAAATTATTGTTTCGTCTGTTTTAATAAAGCCCCTAGCATCACAATGACTACAGGGCTCACATAATACCTGACTTAAACTCTGGCTAGTTCTCTTGCGTGCAATTTGAACCAAACCTAGTTCTGTAAAATTTGAAATAACCGTTTTAATTCTGTCCTGAGAACATGCCTGTTTAAGCTGCTGTAATACCTGAACACGATGATCTGCATTCTGCATATCAATAAAGTCAATAATGATAATGCCCGAGAGGTTGCGCAGTATAATTTGTCGAGCAGACTCCACAGCAGCCTCGAGATTAACCTCAAGGTAGGTCCTCTGATCAATAGACTTGCCAATAAAAGAGCCTGAATTAACATCAATAACCGCCAGTGCTTCCGTCTCCTCAATTACTATGTTTCCGCCGCAGGCTAAAGCGACTTCGGAACACAATGCTACATTGATTTGATACTCTAACTGATATGTATCAAACATATTGTCGTTTTGTTTATACAGTTTAAATACAGGTTTATTCTTGTGGGAGCTTTGATCAAACCATCGCTCAAATTTTTCCAAAGATTCAGGACAATCAATGGTTATCTTTGCTATTCCGAGATTAAGCATTTCCGAGACTAAACGCCGATTTTTTTCAGCTACTTTATACAAAATAGTAGGGGATTTTTTTACCCTTAGACTATCTATTGATTGCCATATATTAAGCAAAGCAGTGATATCTTGGTCTAGTTGATTTTGTGTTACACCCTCGGCAGCAGAACGCATTATAAAATTACCACTTAAACTTTCCGGCAATGCCATGACAGATAGCATTGAATCCATCATATTGTTGAGTCTTGTACGTTCAGATTTTGGTTTTATTTGCAAAGAAATACCCGGCTTGGATCGTCCCTGCCTATAAACAAGATATTCAGTTGCGATAGACAAGTCAGTCGTTAAAAGCGCACCTTTTTTATTTACTGGATCTTTAACTACCTGAACCAAAAGATCCTGTCCATCGCGCAATACATCGGATATCTTGGCGCCTGAATTCGCACGATGAATATCATCGATATGAATGAAAGCATTGCGCTTATCACCTATATCGACAAATGCAGCCTGCATGCCTGGCATTACACGTAGCACTTTGGCTTTGTATATATTGCCAACAAGACTGAGACTTTCTTGCCTATCAATATGAATCTGCCTAAGAACCGCATTTTCAACTAATGCCAAGCGAGTTTCAGTAGAGGTGCAATTGATAAAGATTTCTTTAGTCATTGGGTTACTCTAGTGCAATTCCAAATACCAACATCAAACTTTTGCAACAACAAAGATGTCTCTTCAATAGGCAGCCCAACAACACCACTGAAACTCCCTACAATGGACTCTACAAATACAGCACCATAACCCTGAATCGCATAACTCCCCGCCTTATCACAGGGCTCACCTGTTTCCCAATAGTTCAAGCATTCCTGAGCAGAGAGTTGTCTAAAATTCACCTCTGTTGCTGACATTACTACTGAGTAATCCCGTTTATTACCAACGGCAACTGCAGTATAGACCCAATGCGATTTACCAGATAATGCAGCCAACATTTGCATAGCCTCATCCTTATTTTTGGGCTTGCCAAATATTTTTGCCTCACACACAACACAGGTATCGGCGCCTAAAACAGGTGTAATATCAGAGTAAGTCGAAATTACATGTTGAGCTTTTTCTAGAGCCATTCTTTGAACATAATCAATGGCAGACTCTCCAGATTTAGGAGTCTCATCAATATCTGCCGGAATTATTTGATGCCTCACACCAATTTGATGCAAAATTTCTGTACGCCTCGGAGAGGCAGAAGCTAGTATCAAATCATAATCTTCCAATTTCTTACCTCACCCTTGACTGCAAGCCTACTTTTGACGTGAGTAACAATGTCCCACAAATTTATCCAAAGGAATCCAGCATATCGCAGAAATTATTGCCAAAAGAACTATGTCCTGTATGGATAGTTGTTTATCTAATGAACTATCAATAGCTAAACCCATAAATTCAACTAATAAGATCATTAAGAATACCAAAGTGACCCTATGGATTAACTGCAGGTAGACAACGATACGGTGAAAGAAAATTAATATAAGTCCACATATTGCAAAAATTAAAATATGAAAGCCTAGAGTTGAAACAAAAACAAAATCTGCAAAAATTCCCATAATTACCGCAAACTCAATACCATATTGATCAGGAAAATAAAGCATCCAAGCAATCGTTAATAGCAAAAGAAAATTGGGCTTCAAAAAAACCCAATCACCAGAAATAGGCATAAACTGAAGAATCAATGCTCCAAAAAGCATTATCAATGCAGACTGAAAATTGCTATTTCTGTTCATTAATATCTCTAGCAACATCGCCATCTTTAAGTGTATATACTAAAAGTAAATGACGACTTCGATCCAGTTTTGCCGAGGGCGTTACGTTAATTTTCATAAACTTTTCACCCGAATTTTGACTGATAGATGAAACAGTCCCCACCGGATAGCCCATCGGAAAACGCCCGCCTAAGCCAGAACTTACTAATTTATCACCTTCTTCAATATCCACGGTAGGAGAGACAAATCTAAGCGACATAAGATTAAAATCGGATGTACCTTCAACAATTGACCGCAGTCCATTGCGCAGAACCTGCACTGGGAGAGCATGATTAATATCTGTAATTAAAAGTACTTTGCTGTAATTCTCATAGACTTCTACAACCTGCCCCATTAGACCCTCAGCATCTAAGACCGGCTGACCAATATAGACACCATTATTGGTACCGCGATCGACAGTTACAGTATGATTAACTGGATTGGGGGAAACTCCTATAACTTCGGTTACTAAGACACTCTGCATTAATAGCTCTGTAGCATTGAGTAATTGACGTAACCGAAGATTTTCAGCCGCCAATTCAGCACTGCGCTGCAATTGACCTAAGAGTATTAAGCGCTCTTTTTCAAGACTGACATTTTTTTGTTCTAACTTTGTTCTTGAGGTGGTGTTCATACTCACCCACTCTTTTACCGTATGGGGAAAGTTTGCCGCCAACTGAAGTGGAATTATTGCTTTGGAAATATTAGATTTGGAAGTTTCAAAAATCGATGTATAGCTGTCCAAAGTCATAAGAAGCACAGCAAAAAGGAGCGCGAAAAATGTTTTTCGTACTGCCGAAGAAGAATTGACAAAAACGTTTTTAATGAGCGTGCTCCAAAACCTAGATCAATAGCAAAGAATACCTGCTGCGAAAGGCACCCTTTTACTTAAGCATGCTAGTACATAAGCATACCTGAACCTTTGGCACCCATCATTTCAAGGGCTTCACCACCACCGCGCGCTACGCAAGTGAGGGGCTCCTCTGCCAAAATAACCGGTAGACCCGTTTCAATCGCCAGCAAACGATCTAAATCTTTAAGCAGGGAACCGCCGCCAGTGAGAACAATACCCGTTTCAGCAATATCAGAAGCCAATTCAGGTGGTGACTGCTCAAGCACACGTTTAACCGCCTGCACAATACCGGATAAAGGCTCTTGCAGAGACTGCAGAATTTCATCACTACTAAGAACAAAGCTTTTAGGAACACCTTCCGCCAGATTTCGACCTCTAACTTCGATTTCACGTACTTCTTTTGAAAGATAGGCGGTGCCAATTTCCATTTTAATTCGTTCAGCGGTGCCGTCACCAATTACACTACCGTACTTGCGGCGAACGTAGTTACAAATTGATTCGTCAAACCGATCACCACCAATTCGAACAGAATCAGAGAAAACCACACCGTTTAATGAAAGAATAGCAATTTCAGTGGTACCACCACCAATATCAACTACCATTGAGCCCACTGCTTCTTCAACTGGAAGACCAGCACCGATGGCTGCTGCCATTGGCTCCTCAATCAAATATACTTCTCGCGCACCAGCACTAAATGCCGATTCTTTGATTGCACGTTTTTCAACTTCTGTCGCCGTGCAGGGCACACAAATTAGAACTCGCGGGCTAGGTGGTACGAAACTTTCTGAGTGCACTTTTCGAATAAAATGCTGCAGCATTTTTTCTGTGACTTGGAAATCCGCAATAACACCATCTTTTAGCGGCCTAATGGCGGTAATATTTCCTGGGGTTCTTCCGAGCATACGCTTGGCATCAACACCCACAGCTTCAACCTTCTTTTCACCATATTGTTGGCGTATTGCAACAACGGAAGGTTCATTTAATACAATTCCATGCTCACGCATATAAATAAGCGTGTTTGCAGTCCCTAGATCGATTGATAAATCGCTGGAAAAAAGCCCTAAAAATTTCTTCAGTAACAACATTTTTTAAATTCCATTAATGTGCTGTTTACGGTATGTAAAAGTCACAAATTATATGCAGAAAACTATCAGGTCATTGCGCCGATGGCAAGTGCAATAATCATTGTTTTACTCTGCAAAAATAATCTCTATGGGTTAATTGTAACAAGCTGACAAAAAAAAGTGGCTTTTATGTTCAACAACCTGAGATTTTTCTTCTGGCAAACTAACCTAAATCCACTTAATGTTGTAAACTTCGCAGTGTAAAAATTTTTATTTATAAGATCTCGATATGAGTATAGAAAAACAAACAATAGAAAATCTTGCGACTCTTGCCCGTCTTGCGGTTGACGATGATAGAGTGGAAGAGATATCCAACCGACTCGGCAGTGTATTAGAACTGGTCGATCAACTTCAGGCAGCCGACACTAGCGGCTTGTCTGGCTTAGATCACCCGCTAAATGAAACACAGCGACTAAGGGAAGATAAAGTCAATAAGCCCAATATGAGAGAGGCCTTTCAAGCTATCGCCCCCGATACCGAAGATGATCTCTATTTAGTGCCAAAAGTCATTGATTAAACCATTCAGTAAGATTTAGCCGAGTACAAAATGCATAACTTCACAATAACTGAACTTATAGACGGTCTGAAAAAAAGAGATTTCTCTAGCACCGAAATTACGCAACACCTTTTGGCGCGAATCAAAAACTTAGACCCCAAATTTAACAGCCTAATCACTCTAACTGAAGATCAGGCGCTAAAGGCCGCTAAAACAGCAGATCAATTACTTGCTGCCGGTAATGCACCTCAACTTTGCGGGGTGCCAGTGGTCCATAAAGATATATTCTGCACCAAAGGCGTTCGAACCAGTTGCGGATCCAAGATGCTGAATAATTTTGTACCACCCTATGATGCCACAGTTATTGAAAACTTTAAAAACAGTGGGTCAGTGATGCTGGGTAAAACCAATATGGATGAGTTCGCTATGGGCTCATCCAATGAAACCAGTTTTTATGGTGCGGTTAAAAATCCATGGGCTACAGATTCTGTGCCCGGTGGTTCATCGGGAGGCTCAGCCGCAGCAATTGCGGCGCGACTAGCACCGGGCGCAACAGCCACAGATACCGGCGGCTCTATTCGTCAACCGGCAGCATTGTGTGGGATAACCGGACTTAAGCCAACTTATGGACGCGTCTCGCGCTGGGGAATGATTGCTTTTGCCTCTAGCTTAGATCAGGGCGGGCCTATGGCAAGAACGGCCGAAGATTGCGCAGTTCTTTTAAACTGTATGGCCAGTTATGACGATAAGGACTCAACCTGTATTGATCGACCCGTACCTAATTATTCAGCTAACTTGAATAACTCGCTCAAAGGTTTGCGAATTGGTATACCAAAAGAATATTTTTCTGAGGGCTTAAACCCTGGAACCGAACGGGCAGTGCGAGATTCTTTAGCAGAATATGAAAAACTAGGGGCTGAATTGGTTGAAATCAGCCTGCCTAATACTAGACTTTCGGTTCCAGCTTACTATGTGATTGCTCCAGCAGAGGCTTCGGCTAACTTATCGCGCTTTGACGGCGTGCGCTACGGCCATCGCTGTGAAGACCCAAAAGATCTTGAAGACCTTTATCGCAGAACTCGAGCTGAAGGTTTTGGCGATGAAGTACAACGGCGCATTCTTATTGGTACCTACTGTCTATCAGCGGGCTATTACGATGCATACTATGGCAAAGCTCAGCAAGTAAGACAGTTGATTCGCCAAGATTTTGTTCAAGCTTTTGAGCAAGTTGATCTTATTATGGGCCCTACCTGCCCATCGCCAGCCTTTAAATTTGGCGCCAAGGGTAATGACCCAGTGGCTATGTATCTGGAGGATATTTATACTATTTCTACCAATCTTGCCGGGCTACCAGGCATGTCCCTTCCCTGCGGCATGGTTGATAACAAACCGGTTGGCTTACAAATTATTGGCAACTATTTTGATGAAGCTCGCATGTTAAATGCTGCTCATCAATTCCAGCAGGCAACCGACTGGCATCAACAAGCACCAGCGGGGATTGAATCATGAACTGGGAAACTGTTATCGGGTTAGAGATCCATGTACAACTAGCCACTAAAACCAAAATATTTTCAGCCGCTAGTACCGCCTTTGGTGCGGCGCCAAATACCCAGGCCTGCGAGATTGATCTGGCTATGCCAGGCACTTTGCCTGTAGTTAATAAACAGGCTATTGATTATGCGGTTATGTTTGGTCTGGCTATTGATGCTGAAATCGGAAAAACGTCGGTATTCGAACGCAAAAATTACTTCTACCCTGATCTACCCAAAGGTTACCAAACTACTCAGTTAGAAAAACCTGTTGTTGGTGCTGGCGTGGTAGACATTCAGCTTGATAATGGCGATACAAAATCTATCCGCATTCATCATGCTCATCTTGAAGAAGATGCCGGAAAATCATTGCATGAGGGTAACTTTAGATCTGGTGTTTCAGGGATAGATTTAAACCGTGCTGGCACTCCATTAATTGAAATTGTTTCAGAACCGGATATGAGCAATGCCCAAGAAGCTGTGGCTTTTGCTAAAAAGCTTCATAGTATTGTGACCTCACTCGGTATTTGCGACGGTGAGATGTCGCAGGGCAGTATGCGCTTTGATGTGAATATTTCAGTTCGCCCACAAGGTGAAACCAAACTAGGCACACGTACTGAAACTAAAAACTTAAACTCTTTTAAGTTTATGGAAGACGCCATTCATCTTGAAGTAGAACGCCAAATAGACTTACTGGAAGACGGCGGCGAAATCACTCAAGAAACACGCTTGTACAACGGTGAGACTAAAGTGGCACGCTCAATGCGTAGTAAAGAAGAAGCCAATGACTACCGCTATTTCCCCTGCCCTGATTTATTGCCTGTGGTAATTAGCGATGAACATGTTGAGCAGTTGCGAGCAACCCTTCCAGAACTGCCGGATGCTCGCCAACAGCGATTTATGGCTGAGTATGAGCTATCTCAATACGATGCAACCGTGCTTAGCGCAGATGCGGCTACGGCCAGCTATTTTGAACAGGCTGCAAAACAGTCTGGCAACCCTAAGTTAACCGCTAATTGGGTAGCGGGTGAGTTAAGCGCACGCCTCAATATAGAAACTATTAGTCTTGAACAAAGTCCTGTCACAGCTGATCAGTTAGCCGGCCTTATTATCAGAATTGCAGATAATACAATCAGCGGCAAGATGGCTAAACAGGTATTTGAAGGTATATGGAATGGCGAAGGTGATGCTGATCAGATTATTGAGCAACGCGGCTTAAAACAGGTATCTGATAGCGGCGCGCTCGAAGCCATGGTCGATGAAGTATTAGCCAATAACCAAGCCATGGTTGATGACTATATCAATACCGATGCTGATAAACGTAAGAAAAAACTCGGCGGCTTTATGGGGCAGATTATGAAAGCCTCTAAAGGTCAGGCCAACCCCCAGCAAGTCAGTCAGATACTGTCCCAAAAATTAGCTAAAATGCTCTAACAAGAGTGGGAAATCTATGTCATTAAAAAAAGATAAGCAAAAAGTTCTCGGTGAAGTATTTGATGACGAGCGAGTTGAAAGCTTTCTCGACTATTTGCCACCAGAAGGTGTAAGTCGTGATTTTCATTTGCTAGAAAAAGCCTACCGCGGCATGAATATTGATAACTTTGTAAGCTTTATTGGCTTTTTTAAGCAGGCTGGATACGATCTTAATGCCACTAATACTGACGGCATTAATATGGTCCAGATTATGAATCAGCACCAGCAGGGTATCGCTTATGCCCAAGCCCTTGTTAAAGCTGGCGCCAGTGCATGATATTTAATCCGAGAACATTAAAAACAGTTCTCGGCTACGCTGTTTCACTAGTTGAAAAATATACGGGTGTCAGCCTTAAAAAAAACAAGCTGACATCCATTTATAACTATCTTCAAATCAATCCTAATCTAGCCACCTCTGGCCAGCCAACAGCCAATCAACTTAATACTATAAAGGCGGCCGGCTATACAAAAATAATCAACTTAGCCCCAGATACTGCAGAAAACTCACTTACAGATGAAGCCAGTATTCTGGCAAAGATCGGCATTGACTATATTAATATTCCGGTGAATTTCAGGGCGCCATCCGAACAAGACTTTAAGCAGTTTGTAACCCATATGAAAAGCCACCAAACACAAAAAATATGGGTTCACTGCGCTGCCAATATGCGGGTTTCCTGCTTTATTTTTAAATACAGAACCGCTATCTTAGGTGAGAACATGTCGCTGGCGGAAGCTGGCCTGAAAAAAATTTGGCAACCCAATAAGGTCTGGAAAAAATTTATCGATAAACCAGCAACCGATTAGCTAACGTACATTCAATCAATTTAAGGGAATAATTATGAAATTTTTAGATAACTATCAAGATCATGCCTACGCACTACTTCGAATCACCGCAGGGTTTATGTTTCTGCTTCACGGCACACAAAAATTCTTTAATTTCCCACAACAGTATCCCTATGGCGAGCTGGGCTTTTTAACCATAGCTGCAGGCACTATCGAGTTAGTTGGCGGCATACTGATTATTTTAGGGCTCACCACCAGAGCAGCTGCCTTTATTTCTAGTGGTGCCATGGCTGTGGCCTATTGGCTATATCACGGTACTCCACCTTTTTACCCCTTAGTTAATGGTGGGGAAGTGGCTGCCCTCTACTGTTTTATTTTTTTATTCATTGCCTGCAAAGGCGCTGGGATTTGGAGCATGGATAATAAATAGTCCTGTAACCAGTTATGGCTCATAAAAAACTCAATTTGCCAGAAAAAATCTGCCCCGTGTGTGAACGGCCCTTTGCTTGGCGTAAAAAGTGGGATAAAACATGGGAGCAGGTTAAGTATTGTTCAGAGCGATGCCGACGCAAACCACAAAAATTAGGTAATTCTTAATAATGACAGAATCGAATTTGACCCCTGTCGACACACTGGTTATAGGCTCAGGTCTTGCCGGTCTGTGTGCCGCTAAAAAGCTTTCAAGCAACGGCTTAAACGTTGTTATTATCGATAAGGGTCGTGGAGTTGGCGGTAGACTTGCTGCTCGACGCATAGGTGAAGCGGTGTTTGATAACGGCGCCCAATTTTTTACCGCGCGCTCAGAGGAATTTCAAGCCTGTGTTAACCAGTGGATTAAAGCAGGCGTAGCCGAGCAGTGGTACAAAAGCTACCCCGGGCAACCCAATGGTCACCCACGATATCGCGGCGTGCCAACCATGGTATCCATTGCTAAGCACCTTGCTAGGCAACAAAACCTTTTGCAATCTACAAGAGCGGAGAGCCTTTGCCATGATGGGTGTTACTGGCGGGTACAACTAGAATCTAAAGAAGTGATTGTCGCGCGATCGTTGATTATTACTAGCCCTGTACCTCAAACATTAGATCTGCTCAATCAGAGTAATACTCAACTTCCTGCGTCAATCACGGCGCGCTTACAGAAGATTCAATATGAAAGCTGTATTGCTGTTATGGCGGTTCTTGACGGCCCTACTAGCCTCGCAGACCCAGGGGCTCTAGCGCTTGAAAAGGGCCCTATTGCATGGATTAGTGATAACCATAAAAAAGGCGCATCACCTATACCGGCCATTACCATTCATGCCAGTTGTGACTATAGCGCAGAATATTTTAAGCATGATAAATTAACTGTTGGCAGTGAGTTAATCGAGCATGCTAGACCCTTATTTGGCGATGCCAATGTATTAGATTTTCAAGTTCATGGCTGGCTGTATAGCAAACCAACCATAACTGATGATGATGCCTGTTTATTGGTGAGTACAGGACAAAATATGCCACCACTAGTTCTGGCTGGCGATGCCTTTTCCGGACCAAGATTTGAGGGCGCTGTTCTCTCTGGTTGGTCTGCTGCAAATAAAGTACAGGAAGCACTATAAAAATAACATAAGGGGTAAAAGCTATGTCTGTCACCGAATCTGAATTAAGAATACAACTAGCCGCATGCTACAGAATATTTGATTATATGGGTTGGTCAGAAATGATCTATAACCATATCACGGTAAAAATACCCGGCGATGATGAGCACTTTTTAATTAACCCTTATGGCTTACACTACACAGAAGTCACGGCTTCTAATTTAGTTAAAGTTGATATCGCCGGCAATAAGATCGATAACAGCCCCTATGCCGTTAATCCAGCCGGTATGGTTATACACTCGGCTATTCATGCAGCCCGACCTGATATTCACTGTATTGCCCATACCCATACTACCGAGGGAATGGCCGTTGCTTGCTCCAAAAAAGGCCTGCGAACTGATAATTTTTACTCAGCCCTGCTGAATAATCGCATTGCTTATCACGACTTTGAGGGCATTACAGTTATGGACGATGAAAAGCCACGACTGGTAAACAGCCTAGGGGATAAAAATATTCTTATATTACGCAATCATGGCTTGTTAGTTGGTGGTAGATCTATACCGGAGGCATTTCAAACAATATGGGGATTACAGCGCGCCTGTGAAGTTCAGGTTGCCACTGATGCTACAGGCAAGTCGAGTATACCGATCAGTAATGAGGTACTTGCTAAAACTGGACAGCTTTTAACTCTCCAAGCCATGGGTGGACCAGCGGGCGGATTGGAGTTTGATGCCCTAACGCGAGTGATTGAAAAAATAGATTCGAGCTATAAAGAATAAGACAGCTGTTAAATAAACCAGACTAAAATAATCGGCGCTTCAACCATTTTGGCATAATATTTAATAGCCATGCCACATATCGCCAGCGCTTAGTAATATAAATATGTCCTTTTTTATTGATAATTGCCGGCACTAATTGTGACACGGCTTTTTCTACGGTTGCGGTCCATATAGGAGTACCCTGCACCATTGGCGTATCGACAAACCCCGGTTCAACTGTGGTTACAGTAATGGGTAACTTTGAATATTCAGCCCTTGAACGCATTCCATTGAGATAACTTGAAACAAAGGCTTTAGTAGCAGCATAGGTTGGCGCTAGGCCACCGGACATATGTGCCGCCACCGACGATATACCCACCAGATGTCCATTGCCGCGCTCGTGGAAATAA
Organism: Porticoccaceae bacterium; assembly: GCA_045560645.1. Classification (GTDB taxonomy): domain Bacteria; phylum Pseudomonadota; class Gammaproteobacteria; order Pseudomonadales; family Porticoccaceae; genus HTCC2207. Next base: position 13,251 of record JBJKZE010000001.1, read on the forward strand.
TTCATTGAAACCACTGTTAGCGCTGCAAAACCACGGATATTAACATCTATCATTTCTCGCTCAATATCCCAATCTAGCTTTTTCTCTTGCTGACCTACTCCAGAATTTAGAACAATCAGTTCTACATTGCCCATTTTTTCTATTAGGTCTTTTAGACTCTGCTGAGCCTGTTCGGTTTCAGATATATCCGCCTGAACAACAAAATGATCGCCGGCAAGGCTATTAGATAACTGTTCAAGCTTTTCTAGGCGTCTGGCAACAAGGCCCAATTGATAGCCCTTAGTAGCGAGCTGAACTGCTAGCTCCCACCCTATACCAGAACTTGCGCCAATTATTATTCCCTGTTTCATCGCTTACCTCCGTCTTTATAATTTAATTAGCTTGAGAATTGATCATCAAAATATTTTCAACTCTATTTCCCGATAATAGACAGCTTTTATCAATACTAAAATAACTGAGTAATCTGCCAAAATCATGCCGCGAATGAGGATAAATTTTAGGCTGTATTGAATTAACTGGTTGCTGCCAAAGTTGGTCAATGGCCTGTATTCCATACTCTGAGTAAAGCATTTTCTGGCGAGCATTAAGCAACCCAATACTGTGAGCTTTTGTTCTTGCATGAAGGTTGGGCATCAAAGTCTCTAATAGCGCACCTATTGCCGGCGCACTAAGATAACAAAATATATCCCAAAATAAGATAATATCGATCTTAGTATTAGGCTGCAGGTTTAAGATCTCTTTAAACAGTGAAACTCGTTCAGCATGGGAGAGCTCTTGATTATTATAACTGTCTATTTCCGGCTCAATTAGACCCGCAAATTGCAATCTGCATTTTGTTCGACCAAAGAAATTAACTGATGAAGAGCTAGCCAACCCCATATCCAAAACAGCTAAGGTTTTATCATCAGTTATATGATTGAATAACCCAACAAGCAGCGATGAGGATAAAATATTATTCTCTAGTAGCAGTTGATCTGTTTCGGGCATACTAATTAACTCTTTTTCAGACACTATTTTGCGCCATGTTGGGACTCTAAAGGTTTTAAACTGTTTTTAGTGATTAACTCGGCTCCATAGCAATAGCTTTTGGCTCAGGATCTAAATGCTCATTAATTACTTCTGCTGGCGGCGGATCCATTTCTATAATTCCTTTAAATCTTGCTCCATTTTCAAGATCAACCACAGCGGCCTTGATATTGCCTATTACTGTTCCACTAGCAGTAAGCACTACCTTATCTTCAGCTGATATATCTCCTATCACCTCGCCTTCTACTATCACTTTTTTAGCCATAATATTGGCAGAGACTTGTCCACTAGAGCCCACAGCAACGGTGTTATTTTGCGCTGTAATATGACCTTGATACAAACCATCTATTACGAGATTTTCATTAGAGTGTAATTGCCCCTGTATTTTTACGTCGGACTTAAATACAGATTTTGCATCAAGCAATGCAGCCATACTGGGCTTGGTCTGTGGAGATTGAGACTGACGCAATAGCTCCGCTTGGCTTTTTAGCGAACTTATCAACGAGCTAGCAACCTTGCTAAATGATTTAAAAAAATCTTTCATGGCATTCATTTATTGTTATAAATAATTATCCAATCCTAACAAGCCAACCACCACAGCTCCAGTAAAGTTTTTGCAATTTTTCTCAGAGAGTTTATTAGCTAATAGAATCCTAAGCTATGATCTTACTCAAGACCCAAAAAGCCACCGGACTGATGATGCCATAGTTGGGCATAAACACCCTGAGATTCCATTAATTGCTGATGGGTACCCTGCTCAATAATCACGCCTTCATTAAATACAATCAATCTATCCATTGCAGCAATGGTCGAAAGCCTGTGGGCAATTGCAATCACGGTCTTGCCTTCCATTAGTTGATACAAACTTTTTTGAATGGCTGACTCAATCTCAGAGTCCAATGCAGAAGTGGCCTCATCCATAATCAAAATCGGAGCATCTTTTAAGATCACCCGCGCAATGGCAATTCTTTGACGCTGGCCACCCGACAGCGACACCCCACGCTCACCAACATGGGCGTCATAACCGGTTCTTCCGGAGACATCTCGAAGCTGTAAAATAAATTCATGAGCTTCAGCCTTTTTAGCCGCCTCAATCATTTCTTCTTCAGAGGCATCGGGGCGACCAAACAGAATATTTTCTCGCACTGAACGATGAAGCAGAGAAGTGTCCTGAGTAACCACGGCTATATTTTCTCGTAAACTTTCTTGTTTCACCGTTTTAATATCCTGATCATCAATCGAAATAGCGCCTTTGTTAATATCATAAAACCTTAATAGAAGGTTAATCAGCGTTGATTTTCCGGCGCCACTGCGACCTACAACACCTACACGTTCACCGGCACTTACCTCAAGAGATAAAGCATCAAAAACAGGATTGCTTACTATTTTTTCATTATTGATATAACTAAAATTTACATTCTGAAAATTTATCTTGCCAGCTGTAACTTCAATTTTCTTAGCATTGTCTTTATCCAATACTACCTGAGGGATGGATAATGTATTGATGCCGTCTTGGACCGTACCTAAATTTTCAAATAAGTTGCCAACCTCCCAGACAATCCAATGAGACATGCCCGATAGCCTGAGCGCCAAGCTAATCACCACAGCAATAGCTCCCGGAGTCATAGATTCATATATCCATAAATAGATACCAAGCACCAATGTGCTGAACACCAGCATCATATTTATAATCCACAAACAGATATTAAGGCCGGTGACCAAGCGCATCTGCGGATGAACTGTGTTGAGGAACTCAGTCATACCTTCCTTAACATATTCCGACTCTCTGGATGAAAAAGAAAATAGTTTCAAGGTCACTATATTGGTGTAACTATCGACTATACGCCCAGTCATAGTCGATCTTGAATTGGCTTGTATCTGTGAGATATTTTTTAGTCTTGGAACAAATATTAACTGAAGCCCAACATACAACAGAAGCCATATTAATAATGGCACGCATAATCTCAAGTCAGCACTGGCCACTAAAACTAGCATAGTAATGACATAGACCGTCACAAAGAGAATAACGTCTAATAACTTCATTACCGATTCACGCACCGCCAGCGAAGTTTGCATTACCTTGGTGGCAATACGACCGCTAAATTCATTTTGAAAAAAACCATAACTTTGGTTAAGCAGATAACGGTGAGCCATCCATCGAACCGCCATAGGAAAATTTCCCATTAGCGTCTGGTGGACAACCAGTGAATGAAGGCTTGCCAAAACGGGAATAACAATCAGTATAAATACTGACATAACTACAATTGAAGTCCATGAATCTTCAACAAAGGTTTGGGGGTCGCTAGTAACCAGTAAATCTACCACCTTGCCTAAGAGACCAAATAATGACGCTTCTGCAATAGCAACTAGTGCAGTTAATATTGCCATAGTAATTAACCAGGGCTCTAGACCCTTGGTGAAATAACGGCAAAACTGATAAATACCCTTGGGAGGTTGCTGAGGTATTTCCTCAGGAAAAGGGTTTACCAAGCGTTCAAAAAAACCAAACATACTAAAAATCCAAAGCCATTGCGGTTAACTAAATCATTATTTAATAATCTCAGCCATTCTAGCCTAAAGGCCTAGCTGACGGGGAAAAATCTATAAAGTTTATGCCTCTGGCGGCTGCCAAAGGATATGCTTCTGCATCACTTGGTTAAATAAATCTGATTGTAAGAATTGATTTAACCAGCGTTGAACTGAAGGGTAATTAGACTGATCAAACCATGGCTTATCAACAAAGGCAAACTGCCTAATAAATGGGAAAATGGCTATATCAGCCACACGAATTTTATCCCCAAATAAATACAAACTATTTTCTAAACGCTGCTCAAGTGTTGATATAAATATTTCAGCATTCATTCGATAGTCCTGTTGCGACTGCTGTGGGTATCTATCCCAGTATTTATACTTATCTAGCCATTGTTTAAATTGATTATCATTTTCGGCAATAAGAGCCTGTTGTTCACTCTGACTATCTAAGGCTAGCCAATTATCTGGATCAGACTGTTCCAATGCCCAACTTATTACCTCTAGACTTTCATCAATCACCCCATCACTCAATTGTAATATGGGCACAGTTCCTTTGGGCGATATAGCCAACATTGATGGAGGTTTGTTTGCTAGTGAGACTTCTCGCAATTCAAAGTTTATACTGGCGTAAACAATAGCCATACGCGCCCTAATTGCATAGGGGCAGCGTCTAAAAGAATATAGAATGGGTAACATCTAATGGATCCATTTATAATTGGGCTATAAAAATAATAATATTGCACTCTCTAATAGGATTCTAACAATGGATAGCAAATCTCTCGACATAATTTTATTCGGCGCTACCAGTTTTGTAGGAAAAATCACTACGCAATATCTTTTAACCGAAATTGGCCTTGGCAGCGATACTAAATGGGCTATTGCCGGTCGTTCATTGCAAAAATTAAAACAATTAAAAGCCGAGCTAGGACCCGAAGCAGAAGCTATACCCCATATAGTAGCCGATAGCGCTGACTCCGCTAGCTTGACCAAAATGTGTCAACAAGCGCGAGTTATTCTATCGACCGTTGGGCCCTATGCACTATATGGTGAGTCCCTTGTGGAAGCCTGTGTAAATAATGGCAACGATTACTGCGATCTTACTGGTGAAGCATACTGGATAAAAAAAATGCTTGATAAATATCAACTGAGAGCGCAAAAAACTGGCGCCAGAATTATTAATTGCTGTGGTTTTGATTCAATACCCTCAGACTTGGGCGTATATTTTTTACAGCAAGTAAGTCAGCAGCAATTGGGTACTAGCTGTAGCGAAGTAAGACTCCGAGTCAAAGCAATGAAGGGGGGTGTTTCTGGCGGCACTGTTGCCAGTGGTATCGAAATGGCTAAAGCCGTTAAAAAAGACCCCTCTCTGCGGCGTAAAATGGGAAACCCTTATTTACTTTGCCAATCGCCAACCTCCATAGTAAAACAACCACGAATCTTAAAACCAACCTTTGATAAGGATTTTAATGCTTGGTCTGCACCTTTTATTATGGAGACCATTAACAGCCGCATTGTTCTAAGATCTAATCATCTACAACAAAGTAGCCAAGATAGCTTCACCTATGGCGAAGCTGTGCTGACTGGCAAAGGAAGAAAAGGTTTTTTCCGCGCCTGGGGAGTTACCCTGGGCTTGGGCGGCTTTGCTCTAGCTGCAAAAAACAAATTTTTACGTTTTCTAATACAAAAATTTGTTCTTCCAAAACCCGGTCAGGGCCCTAGCCCTAAGCAACAACATAATGGATTTTTTGATCTTAGAATTATTGGCAAACATCAACAACAGTCTGTTGTAGTTAAGGTCACCGGAGATAGAGACCCGGGCTATGGCTGTACCGCAAAAATGCTAACACAGGCAGGGTTATGTATGGCTTTTGACATCAGTAAGTCAGAATTGCCCGGTGGCTTTTGGACACCGGCAACCGCTATGCATAACAAGCTAATTAAGCGCTTGGTTGCTTCTGCAGGAATGACCTTTGAAACGCTTAAGCAGTAAAAAATAATGGGCAAAAAAAACCCGCGCTAAAAGCGCGGGGTTTTCCTGAGTGTAACAACTACATTACTCAGATGCTCTATCCTTAATGGCATTAAGAATTACAGCTAGAGCGGCTGCATTAACGATCGTGCTTAGGTTTGCCATAATATCACTAATTGGGCCACCCACTACTGGTAATGCACCAGCTGCACCAGACACTGCGCCTAATGCTACTGCGAATACAAGAAAGTAGGTTCTATTGCTTTTATCTGCTTCGTCTGCCATGTAACCACCCACTAAACCTAAAACTGCCATAACTAGCGCGGCTTCTGGAATTGCGACGAAAGCTCCAACTACTGCAACTGCAATTGATAATAGACGTACTATTTTTAATGCACTCATGTTGTTACCCCATATATTTTATTTATTTATTATTACATATGTATGCCTTTTTTGGCACGAGCCCACCCTATCATGTTAAACAGGTAAAAAAAACCTTTATTCAAATAACAGATTTAGCGGTTTTTAATATAAAATACCCCTACATATTGTAGATTTAGCATTATTTATGTGTTTTAACAAAACCCATAGCCGCTATCTACACTACCTTAAATACTCTAAAAGTTGATTACTCATTTATGGCTCAATACGTATACACAATGAATCAAGTAGGGAAAATTGTTCCCCCCAAGCGTGAAATCTTAAAAGATATTTCCCTTTCTTTTTTCCCCGGTGCCAAAATCGGGGTTTTAGGTCTTAATGGGTCAGGAAAATCTACTTTGCTTAAAATTATGGCGGGACTAGACTCTGATATTCAGGGTGAAGCACGCCCAATGGCTGATATTAATATTGGTTACCTTCCTCAGGAGCCACAACTTGATGCATCTAAAGATGTAAGAGGAAATGTAGAAGACGGTGTGAGAGATGCTGTAGATGCTCTAAAAGGATTAGAACAGGTATATCTGGATTATGCAGAACCCGATGCAGACTTTGATGCTCTAGCCAAAAAACAGGCAGATTATGAATCAGTGATTGATGCTTGGGATGCGCATAATCTGGAGCATACATTAGATGTTGCTGCAGATGCTTTGCGGCTTCCACCCTGGAACGCCAGTATCGATAATTTATCCGGCGGTGAAAAACGA
>JBJKZE010000002.1:0-136888 GCA_045560645.1 Porticoccaceae bacterium
AGCGCTAAAGGCCTAGAGTTCCCCTTGGTGTTTTTAGCCGGTATGGAAGAAAACCTATTTCCCCATAAAATGTCGATTGATGAGCCGGGTCGCTTAGAAGAAGAGCGCAGATTGGCCTACGTGGGCATTACCCGCGCCATGCAAAAACTGTATATGACCTTTGCCGAAACCCGATCGACCTACGGTACAGAGTCGTTTAATTCAGTATCGCGTTTTATTCGCGATATTCCCAAAGAAGTGGTCGAGGAAGTGCGACTACAGAATACCATCGCCCGCCCTACCACCTATGCCGCCGCGCGTATTAGCGATGAGGGCAGTGATACCGGATTCCAGCTAGGGCAGCAGATACGACATAATATCTATGGTGATGGCATTATTTTAAACTTCGAAGGCAATGGTCCGCGGGCGCGAGTGCATGTGGCATTTGATGATGTAGGGACTAAAATACTTATATTAGCTTCGGCAAATTTGGTCGCTATTTAGCGCGCCACAACTAAATATAAAGAGTGAGGGAGAGGGTATGCGAATCTTATTTTGGACGGCACTGTTTTTGTTGCTTACAGGCTGTGGTGACAACGATAGCAATCAGGCTCAGGATGATAATACTGCCTCACAGCAATTGTATAAATGGAAGCTTGTGACTTCATGGCCGAAAAACTATCCGGGCCTGGGCACAGCGCCAGAAAACTTTGCTAAAAAAGTCGAGGCTATGAGCAATGGTCGCCTTAAGATAAAAGTATTTGGTGCAGGGCAGTTAGTGCCGGCATTACAGGTGTTTGATGCAGTCTCTCAGGGTACGGCACAAATAGGCCACAGTGGAGCTTACTATTGGACGGGTAAAAATAAGGCAACAGCATTCTTTACCTCAATCCCTTTTGGACTCAATGCTCAAGAAATGAATGCATGGCTTCATTATGGTGGTGGTCTTGAGTTATGGCGCGAGCTATATGAGCCATTTAATCTAGTGCCCTTTGCTGGCGGTAGTACCGGTGTGCAAATGGCCGGTTGGTTTAACCGCGAAATTAATTCTATGGCTGATATCAAAGGTCTAAAAATGCGTATTCCCGGTTTAGGCGGCGATGTGATTACCCGCGCTGGTGGCGAGTCTGTGAATATCCCCGGTGGTGAACTCTATACTGCCATGCAAACCGGTGTTATCGATGCTACTGAATGGGTTGGCCCCTACAATGACCTAGCCTTTGGCTTCCATCAGGTAGCTAAGTACTATTATTACCCCGGCTGGCATGAGCCCGGCCCGACCCTTGAATTTACCGTTAATAAGCCGGCTTATGAATCACTGCCTGCCGACTTACAGGCGATTATTGAAACTGCCGCTCGTGCGGTTAATCAGGATATGCTCGACGAATATACTGCGCGCAATAATCAGGCGCTAGAAGAGCTGGTCAATGTGCATGGTGTACAGGTGAGAAAACTACCCGATGAAGTGATTAAGGGCTTGCGCAAGCTGTCAGTGGAGGCCGTGAGTGAGTTAACCAAAGATAACGAATTTGCTCAGCGTGTGGCTCAGTCTATAGAAGAATTTAAACGCCAAGCAACGGCTTACCATGGTATTTCTGAAGAGGCGTTTTATAAGGCAAGGCAACAATAGAGTGGTTATTTTCGCCAAAAGGTTGGGGTAAATAAAACCAGTAGGGTAAAGATCTCTAATCGCCCGAGCAGCATGCCCCAACAGAGTACCCATTTAGCAAAGCCGCCAATATCGCCATAGTTGCTGGCTACTGCACCTAAGCCGGGCCCCAGATTGTTTAGCGATGCCGCAGTGGCAGACCATGCGGTGTCGTAGTCTAGCCCCGTGGCTAATAATAAAAGTACCATCAGGTAAAAGATCGCTAAATACACGCCGATAAATGCCCATATAGCATCTACCACTCTAGCTGGAACCGTACGGTTACGAATCTTGATTGGCAGCAGCGCGTTGGGGTGAACAAGACGGTAAATTTCTCTTATCCCCTGTTTTGCCAAAATTAGCATACGTCCTATTTTTATACCGCCGCCGGTAGATCCTGCACAGGCGCCAAAAAATGATAAAAACAGTAAAAAGAACGGTAAGAAACTGGGCCAAGTATGGAATTCACTGGTGGTAAAGCCGGTGGTGGTCATAATCGAAATAAGCTGGAAAGTACCTTGGCGAACACTTTCTTTACCGTCAAAAGTGCCGCTGTAATACAGGTAACAACAGGTAATTATCGCACCCACCAGCAATAAAAATAGATATAGGCGCGCTTCAGGGTCAGCCCAGTACATACTAGGACGGAGGCTGTGCCAAGCGTGAAAGTGCAACGCAAAGTTAAGCCCGGCAATAATCATAAAGAAACTACAGATCGCCATAATGGCACTGTTATCAAAAAAGCCAATACTGGCATCATGGGTAGAAAAGCCACCAATAGATACCGTGGAAAAACTGTGGCTAATGGCATCAAAGCCACTCATGCCGGCAGCCCAATAAGCCAAGGCACAGGCAATGGTTAGGCACAGATAAATTTTAAATAACACATTGGCGGTTTCGGTAATGCGCGGGGTTAATTTTGAGTCCTTCATAGGCCCTGGCGTTTCAGCGCGATAGATCTGCATACCACCTACTCCCAGCATCGGCAGAATAGCTACAGCAATAACCACAATACCAATCCCACCTAACCACTGTAGCTGTTGGCGATAATACAGAATAGATTTTGGTAGATTATCCAAGCCTGCTATTACTGTGGCACCGGTGGTAGTAAGCCCAGAAACTGACTCAAATAGGGCGTCTATAAAGCTTAGATGAAGAGCGTCAGATAGCATTAATGGTAATGCCCCAAAGGAGCTGAGTACCAGCCAGAAAAACACCGTGACCACAAAGCCGTCTCTGGTTCTAAGTTCGCCGCGAGCCTGCCTTGAGGGTAGCCAAAAGATCATGCCAATAATCAGCGTAATGGCAAAAGCGAGCACAAAGGTAGGGCTAGTATTTTCACCATAGATAAACGCAACTAAAACAGGCGTCAGCATAGTAAGGCTAAATATAACCAGCAGCATGCCGAGAACCCGAGCGATGATTGCAAAATGCATGTTTGGCTTATCCTTTAGAAGAAGCTAAAGCCAACCGAGAATAGTTTCTCGACCGCTTTGGTTTTTTCTTTATCAACCACAAACACAATCACATGATCGCCGTTTTTTATCACAGTGTCATGGTGAGCAATAATAACTTCACCATCACGAACTAGTGCCGCAAGCGTTGCCCCGGGGGGAGATTTAATATCTTCAATGGCTCGGCCCACAACTTTAGAGCTTTTTTCATCGCCATGGACAATAAATTCTAGGGCTTCTGCGGCACCACGGCGCAATGAATGCACGCTCTCTGTATCACCTTTACGCACATGGGCAAGTAGTGAGCTAATGGTTGCCTGCTGGGGTGAAATGGCAATATCAATTTCACCGCCCTGCATAAGATCGGCATATACCGGATTACTAATTAGGGTCATTACCTTTCTTGCGCCTAAACGCTTGGCCAGTAATGAGGCCATGATATTGGTTTCATCATCATTAGTGAGGGCAATAAATACATCGGTTTTATCGATGTTTTCGTCCAGCAGTAGCTCTTGATCAGTGGCGGATCCTCGCAGTACCACCGTTTTATCTAATTGCTCTGAGAGCAGTTCTGCTCGGGCATCGGAAAATTCGATGATTTTAATGTTGTAGTCGTTTTCTAGTGCCTTACTGAGTCGAAAGCCAATATTTCCGCCGCCAGCAATCACCAGTTGGCGGTAGGGCTTTTCTAGGCGACGAAGCTCGCTCATGACTTTGCGAATGTTTTTCTTGGCAGCAATAAAAAATACTTCATCGCCATCTTCAATAATGGTGTCGCCGGTGGGAAAAATTGCGCCATCCTTGCGATAGATAGCGGCAACACGGGCATCAATATCCGGCATATGTTCTTTTAATGCACGCAATCTTTGACCGACTAAAGGCCCGTCTTCAACAGCACGCAAACCAACTAACTGAATAACACCGTCGGCAAAGTCGAGTACCTGCAGTGCCCCGGGCTGTTCAATCAGTTTTTGGATGTAATTAGTGACCACCTGCTCGGGAGTAATCATTACATCTACTGGCATATGCTTGTCATTAAACAGTTTGTTTTTATAGTCAGGATTACTGTAATTGCGCGATCTAACGCGGGCAATTTTGGTCGGTGTATGAAACAGTGAGTAGGCTACCTGACAGGCAACAATTATTAAATTATTCATCGCTGCGGGTAACAGCAACAATCATATCGGCATCTTCTATGCCGGCGCTTACTAGAACGTCTGGATAACAACCAGTACCAATAACAGTGCGCACATCGAGCCTATCCTGCAGTGCTCTTAAGACATTCGCATCTATATCAACAATGGTTATATCGTTGTTTTCTCGCGCTAGATTTTCAGCCAGCGTAGCGCCGACTTGACCCGCTCCAACTATGACTATTTTCATGATTGCTCTGCACTTTTAGCTATTTTCAGCCATTATCAGCTATTTTTTTGTAGGCGCGAATAGTAAAAACCATCGCCACCTTTTGCCGAGGGGAATATCTGCCTGCCAAAGTCTGTGGCTATTCCCCAATCCGCCTCAATTTTAATTATAGAAGCGTCATTATTTGTTGCCAAAAACTGTGCTACCACCTGATCATTTTCCTGTGGCAACACTGAACAGGTTGCATATATAAGCATGCTCCCTTTGCGCAAAGTTTTCCAGACCTTTTCGAGTAATTCGCTCTGAATTTTCGATAAGTTTTCAATATCGCTGTCTTTGCGCAGTAATTTAATATCAGGATGACGGCGGATAACTCCCGAGGCCGAACATGGCGCATCCAGTAAAATACGATCAAAACTGTTGTTGTCCCACCACTGATCTATTGCTCCCACATCCGCCGCAATCAAATTAGCCTGCAAATCTAAACGCTGTAAATTATCTTTGCAGCGCTCTAAACGCTTTTGTTCAAGATCAATTGCAGTCAAAGAGCCTAATTTAGGCTCAGATTCGAGAATATGGCATGTTTTACCCCCCGGCGCACAACAGGCGTCGAGCACCGCATGACCCGGTTGCACATCTAGTAGCGATGCCGCCAACTGCGCAGATTCATCTTGCACACTAATTAAGCCTTCGGCAAAACCGGGTAGTTCGGTGACGTCCTGCGGTTTGTCGAGCAAAATGCCACAGTCGCTGAATACGGTTGGAGTGGCGTCAATATCGGCGCCCACTAACAGGGTTAAATAGTCATCTCGAGAGCAGCGACTAATATTGACTCTCAAGCACATTGGCGCCTGTAGATTATTGGCGGCCAAGATATCTTTTGCCTGTTCAGGCCATACTTTTTTCAGTCGATTGACCAGCCACTGGGGGTGAGCAGTTTCATATTCAGGGGTTTTAGACAGTTGTTGCACGATCTGCTGTTGCTGGCGCTGAAAATTCCTCAGTACCGCATTAACCAGCCCCTTGGCCCATAAACGCTTTAGTTTTACTGTTGCGGCAACGGTTTCATTAATCGCCGCATGATCGGCAACTCGCATATACATCAGCTGGTAAATACCGCAGGCCAATAACGCCTGGATTTCACGCTCTTTATCTTTGATCGGCTTAGACATTAAGTGGTTCACAATTGCCTGAAGTTGCGGATACCAGCGCAGAGTGCCAAAACACATTTCCTTAAACAGCGCCTGATCATTATCCGCGACCTTTTGGCTATATTTGGGCAATACCGCAGACAGCGAACGACCTCGCAAAACTTGGCCGATAGCTTCGGCGGCAACTACCCGTACATTAGCCATTTATTGATCAAAACTCTGGCCGCAGGCAAATAGCTCGGCCTTAGATTTAAATAGCTCAGATACCGGCATTTTTGACTTGCCGGCTAATTGAATATGGCTAATTAATAGCTGGCCACTGCCCGTTTGAACCGCTATGCCCTCGGCACTTGAAGCAATAATAGTGCCTGTGGGCTGGTCTGAGTTTGCATCAATGACAACGGCACCCCATATTTTGACTCTGTCGCCGGCAATATGACTATAAGTTGCCGGAAACGGATTAAAGGCCCGCACTCGACGATTTATTTCTTCGGCAGATTTAGACCAATCAATCAAAGCCTCAGATTTATCGATCTTGCGAGCATAGGTGCTAAGGGAATCGTCCTGCTGTTCTGCTACCGCAACGCCTTTATCAATTTTGGCTAACGCGGCTAATAATGTGGGCGCGCCCAGTTCAGACAGTTTCTGATATACCGAACCGCTGGTGTCCTCGGCCTCTATCGGGCAGCGAGCTACAGAAATTACCGGCCCAGTGTCGAGCCCAGCATCCATTTGCATAATACAGATACCGGTTTCTTTATCGCCAGCCTCTATTGCGCGCTGAATGGGTGCCGCGCCGCGCACTTTGGCAGCAGTGAGCCATGAACATTAATACATCCCAATCGAGGAATATCTAAAACCGCCTGAGGCAAAAGGAGTCCATAGGCGACCACGATCATAATATCCGCATCGAGACTGGCAAGTTGTTGTTGAGCTTCAGGATCTTTAAGAGAAGGTGGCTGATAAACATTGAGGCCATGGTCGCTAGCCAATTGCTTTACTGCACTAGCAGTTAATTTTTTTCCTCGACCCGCTGGACGATCAGGTTGGGTATAGGCCGCAACAATTTGGTGTTGGCCGCAATCGAGCAGCGCCTGCAAATGAGCCGCGGCAAAATCTGGGGTGCCGGCGAAGATAATCTTCACGCTAAATAGCTCCTATGCACGCTGCTTCTTGAGCTGTTTGCGAATACGGTTTCTTTTAAGCGAAGACAGATAGTCGACAAATAACTTGCCTTTTAGATGATCCATCTCATGTTGAATACAGACTGCTAGCAAGCCGTTGGCTTCTTCTTCAAAGGCGTTGCCATCGCGATCTAGGGCGCGAATCATTACATGTTTTGGACGATCTACCGATTCATTAAACCCCGGTACAGAAAGGCAGCCCTCGTCAAAGGGGACTGTATCTGGTTCTAACACTTCAATTTGCGGATTAATAAACACTCGCGGCTCGTTTCTTTGCTCTGAAAGGTCCATAACGATCACCTGCTGATGAACATCCACCTGCGTCGCCGCCAAGCCAATGCCGTCGGCATCTATCATGGTCTCAAACATATCATCAATCAGCGTACGAATAGCATCATTTACGTCGGTCACTGGCTCTGCAACGATACGCAAACGCGGATTGGGATACTCAAGAATGGTTAATTTCGCCATAAATGTGGTTATCTACACCTGTGTAATTCAAAAAACCCGAAGGGATCGTTAAACCTGTCTACAATCAATCTAAGCCCCATGTAAAGATTATACACAGTTGCTTGAAAGGACGCACCGATGAACGCGATACTGAATAGACAGGATGAAGCCCAATGGGCACTTATTGCCCAAAGTTTAAAGCCGTGTACGCCTAAGTTACAGCTCAATTTTATTGAATATTTTGGAAGCTTTAGCCAACTCTTTGAAAGTCAGGAATCGATTGATAACCCAGCGCTTAATCAACAACTACAGGTTGTTCGCAGGGCCTACCACGCAGGCAAGTGGCAAGATGATGTTGAAAGCATTATCAACACCCTTGAGCAGTATCAGTCTCAAACCTTTTGCAAATTTCAGGATTACAGCGGGTCTATTGGTCTGATGTTATAGAATGCCTACCTTGGGGTCTAAAGTTTTTAGGCGGCGCCCAAACCCTATTAGCTATTCCCCTTTTATTTTTATTGCTACTAGGCTTACGTAATCGTTTTCGGTTAAAATAGAGGATTGCGCAGAGGCTAAAGTTTCGGTAATCTGCGCGTCTTTTACGGAGATCGTTAAAATTATGAGTAAGCCTTTTGTTGCAATCCTTATGGGTTCCGATTCTGATTTGCCAGTGATGGAAGCCAGCTTTGATATTCTAAAGAAATTTGATATTCCTTTTGAGGTGAAGGTGACTTCTGCGCACCGCACCCCAGCAGCCACTCACAGCTATGTAACCGATGCCGATGCGCGCGGTTGTGCAGCCTTTATCTGCGCGGCAGGTATGGCGGCTCACTTGGCGGGCGCTGTGTCTGCAACTACCCTTAAGCCGGTGATCGGTGTGCCAATTAATGGTTCATTGGACGGTCTTGATGCGTTGCTTTCAACGGTTCAAATGCCGGGCGGTATTCCTGTAGCCACTGTTGCTATTGGCAAAGCGGGCGCTAAAAATGCAGCTTACTTGGCGGCACAAATTATTGGTGTTGCCGATACTGAAATGCATCAAAAACTGCTTGCTGAGCGCGCGGCTAATGCCGAAGCGATTCTTGCTAAAGACGCTGCATTGCAGGAACGTCTAAAAAATAGCTGAGTCACATTGTGATCAACTGGAGCAGGCATACTAAGACTAGCCTTGCGGTGCACCAGTTGCATTTACAGGGGGTGATAGCCTACCCGACCGAGGCGGTCTGGGGCTTGGGTTGTGACCCCTACAGCTACTCAGCTGTGGTCAAAATTCTCACATTAAAAAATCGCCCTGAACACAAAGGGGTGATTCTTATCGCCTGCGATTGGCAACAGCTTGCGCCCTTTACTGAGGGCTTAACAGGTTCGCAACTTGACCAGTTGAAGCAGCCTAATAGCAAGCCTACCACTTGGTTAATACCGCATAATGGCGTGGCACCAGATTGGATTGTTGGCGAGCATGATACACTGGCTGTTAGAGTGACGGCGCACCCATTGGCGGCGAGCCTATGTCGATCATTTGGCGGCCCTATTGTGTCTACGTCGGCTAATCCTCAGGGATTAACTGAGGCGACTAATTCGTTAAAAGTTAGAAGTTACTTTGGGCATAAATTAGATGCTATCGCATCGGGCTCTATTGGCTCCGCTGCTGCGCCTAGTGAAATTCGACACTTACTCAATGGTAAGATCATCCGTAAAGGATAATATGCATACAGTTAATAAACAGTTAGTTAAGGATTATCTGCTCAGCCTGCAAGACAGCATCTGCGATGCATTGCAGCAAGAGGACGGTAGCACTTGGCAAGAAGATAACTGGACGCGCCCGGAAGGCGGCGGCGGTCGCAGTCGCGTGATTGCCGATGGCACGGTAATTGAAAAAGGCGGAGTTAACTTTTCTCATGTCTCTGGTGACCAATTGCCAGCCTCGGCCACTCAAACTAGACCGGAATTAGCTGGCCGTAGCTTTGAGGCTATGGGCGTTTCCCTAGTAATCCATCCGCACAATCCCTACATGCCTACCTCTCATGCCAATGTGCGTTTTTTTATTGCTGAAAAAGATGGTGAAGACCCCGTCTGGTGGTTTGGCGGCGGCTATGATCTTACGCCTTATTATGGCAGTGAAGAGGATTGTCAGCACTGGCATCGCACGGCAAAAAACGCCTGTGATCCTTTTGGCGAGGATATGTACCCACGCCTTAAAAAGCAGTGCGATAAATATTTTTACTTGCGCCATCGCAATGAACCCCGGGGCGTTGGCGGCGTGTTTTTTGACGATTTTAATCAGCTTGGCTTTGAGCAAAGTTTTGCCTTTATGCAGGCTATTGGCAATAGCTATATAGATGCCTATTTGCCAATTATGCAGCGCCGTCGTGACCATGCTTTTGGTGAGCGTGAGCGCAGTTTTCAGCTATATCGCCGCGGTCGCTATGTTGAATTTAACCTAGTGTATGATCGCGGTACATTATTTGGCTTGCAAACCGGTGGGCGTACAGAATCTATATTAATGTCTATGCCACCGATGGTGCGCTGGGAGTATAATTTTCAGCCCGAGGCTGGTAGTGCAGAAGATGAACTTTATACAGAGTATTTGACGGATCGGGACTGGATTTAATGACAGATAAGTATGCGGTATTTGGCAACCCTATTGAGCACAGCAAGTCGCCGGACATTCATCGGCAGTTTGCCGAGCAAACGGGACAAGATCTTAGCTACAGCAAGCAGCTTGTCGCTGAAGATGGTTTTGAGGCGGCGGCTAATGAATTCTTTGCCAATGGTGGCAAGGGGTTAAATATTACCGTGCCGTTTAAGCAGGATGCCTATGCCTATGTGGCACGCACTACGCCGAGAGCGCGCCGCGCCGGCGCGGTGAATACTCTTACCCTTGAAGCGGATGGTACAATTTTAGGCGATACCACTGATGGTGTAGGCTTGGTGGGCGATATTGTGCACAACCTTGGCTTGGAAATTCGCCATAAGAAAGTATTAATTTTAGGTGCGGGCGGCGCAGTTCGCGGTGTTCTAGAGCCGTTGTTAGAGCAACAACCTCAGCACGTTGTGATTGCCAATCGTACGGTAGATAAAGCATTGCAGTTAGCCAAGGGTTTTGCCGAGTTTGGTTATTTACTGGGTTGTGGTTTTGATATGCTCGGTGAGCAGCAGTTCGACTTAGTGATTAACGGCACTAGCGCTAGCTTACAGGGTGATTTGCCGCCACTACCGGATAGTCTTATAGATCCAGATGTGGGAACCGCTTGTTACGATATGCTCTACGGCGCTGAGCCTACGCCGTTTATGCAATGGGCCGCCGAACGCGGCGCACTAGTTAGCGATGGTTTGGGCATGTTGGTTGGGCAGGCGGCGGAGTCCTTTGGCCTTTGGCGCGGCGTGCGCCCTGAGACAGCGCCAGTGATTGCCAATCTTAGAGATCAGCTTTCCAATTAGTCCTGCTCAGATAAGTACTGATCTTTCAGTTTGATATAGCTGGCCGCTGAGTAACTAAAAAACTGCTTTTCTTCTTCGCTTAAAGGTCGCAACTGTTTGCATGGGTTGCCTACATATATATAGCCGCTTTTTAAAGTCTTGCGCGGCGGCACCATACAGCCGGCGCCAACAATCACGCCATCCTCTACTACAGCCCCATCATTGATTACTGCGCCATTGCCGACCAGTATCTGGTTGCCTAGGGTGCAGCCATGCAAAATAGCGCGATGGCCGATAATGACTTCTTCGCCTATTATTAAGGGATAACCTTTTGGGTTGAACTCTGAGGCATGGGTGACATGAAGCACGGCATTGTCTTGTACATTGCACCTTGCGCCTACTTTTATGCTGTGCATATCACCGCGAATTACCGCGCCGGGCCAGACGGAAACATCGTCGCCAAGGCAGACATCGCCGATTACTGTTGACTGAGGGTCGACGTAAACACGTTGCCCAAGATTGGGAAAAATCCCTTTAAAAGGTCGAATAGAGTGATCCATAAAGCGGTTCCGCGGTTATAATACAATACCCATTGTGATGAGTTTGTGATGACGTTTTCAACTAAAAAACAATTTATTGCCGGTGTAGTCTGCCCTAAATGTTCAAAAATGGACAAAATTGTGGCTTACAGCAAGGATGGCATAAATTACCGCGAATGTGTTAGTTGTGGTTTTTTGGATGAGATACGTATAGCTTCAGCACCTAAGGAGCTTATTACTCGAGTAACACATAGCGTTGATGCGCTTTCAGAGCCCTCACAAAAGGTAAAATTAGTCGATCCCAGCGAGCCGAATCAATAAATCCAAGAAAAAAAGACTTCTGCCTAACCCATTGTTGAGATTTTTAAATTATAGCCGCAAGAATTGTTTGCGGATAAACGTTGGCGTATGCAATTGAAAGGGTAAAAAATGGTGGCAGTTTGGCTAGAGAAATACACATTTATTTGGTACAATGCCGCGCCTCAATTGGTCCCTCATATGTTATTGCGGGGCGCCATCACGAAGCAAAGTAGTAAATTTCCACAGTTACCACGGAGAAATAAGCGATGTTGAAAAGAGCGCAAGCGCTTTTCTTGAGTTCCCTCGGCGCAATCTTGGCCTTGGTTTATGTTGGCAATGCAAATGCAGAATCTGCATCTAGCCAACTTAATATGCCTCAAGGAGTCACAGAAGTTAGTCAGGTTGCCTACGATATTCACATGATTATGATGTGGATTTGTACCGTGATCGGCATAGCCGTATTTGGTTTTATGTTCTACGTTATGTATGCCCACCGCAAATCACGCGGCGCTGTAGCAGAGAACTTCCATGAAAATTTATTGGTTGAATTACTTTGGACCATAGTCCCGGCAATTATTTTGATTGTTATGGCTATTCCTGCAACCACTGCCCTACTTAAAGTTTACGATACTGAAAATGCAGATATCGATATTAAGGTAACGGGTTATCAGTGGAAGTGGCAGTACGAATATCTCGGTGAAGATGTTAAGTACATGAGTGAGTTACGCACACCACAAGATGAAATTTATGGCAGAGAGCCTAAGGGTGAGCACTATCTTCGTGAAGTGACTGAGCCGTTGGTGCTTCCTGTAGGGAAAAAAGTACGCTTTTTGATCACGGGCAATGATGTTATCCACAGCTGGTGGGTTCCGGACTTTGGTGTTAAGCGCGATGCTGTTCCGGGCCTTTTCACTTCGGCTTGGGCTAAAACTGACAAGCCAGGCACCTATGTTGGTGAATGTACTGAGCTATGTGGCTCGGGGCACGCCTTTATGCCGGTTGTGGTCGAGGTTAAAGAGCAGGCTGAATATGATCAATGGTTAGCGGATAAGAAGTCAGCAGCGGCAGAATATGCTTCTACTATTGGTAAGCAGTGGACTTTTGATGAGTTAATGGTCAAGGGTGAAGAGGTTTATAACCGCTCTTGCGCTGGCTGTCATGCGGTCAATGGTGAAGGTATTCCGGGCGTATTCCCAGCACTGAAAAACAGTGTTATTGCCTTGGGTCCAGTTGTTGAGCACTTGCGCGTTGTTGTTGACGGCATTCCGGGTTCTGCGATGCAATCTTTTGCCGATCAGCTTTCAGAAGTTGATATCGCCGCAGTTATTCATTACGAGCGTAACGCTTGGGGCAACGATGTGGGTGATATTACTCAGCCAGTTGATGTTCTTAACTACAAACAAGCTAAATAGGGAGTTTTCGATATGGCACATGGTCCCGCAACATTAGCTGACGGTTGGTCAAAATACATAAGCCGTTGGATATTTACTACTAACCACAAAGATATTGGCACGTTATACCTATGGTTTAGCTTTGCTATGTTTATTTTGGGTGGTTCGTTCGCGATGATTATTCGCGCTGAGCTATTCCAGCCAGGTATGCAATTAATTAAACCAGAATTCTTTAATCAGATGACGACTATGCACGGTCTGGTGATGGTATTTGGCGCGATTATGCCGGCCTTCGTTGGCTTGGCCAATTGGTTGATTCCGATGATGATCGGTGCGCCAGATATGGCACTTCCGCGCATGAATAATCTAAGTTTCTGGATTCTACCTTTTGCGTTCGCAATTCTTGTTGCTACATTGTTTATGGAAGGTGGCGGCCCTAACTTCGGCTGGACTTTCTACGCGCCACTATCAACCACCTATGCCCCAGATACAGTGAACTACTTTATCTTTGGTGTGCATATTATGGGTGCATCATCGATTATGGGCTCAATTAACATTATTGCTACTGTTATGAATATGCGCGCACCAGGCATGACTTATATGAAAATGCCTATGTTTGTATGGACTTGGTTGATCACTGCGTTCTTGCTGGTTGCTGTAATGCCAGTATTGGCAGGTGCTGTAACTATGATGTTGATGGATATCAACTTTGGTACTAGCTTCTTTGATGCTGCAGGTGGTGGTGATCCAGTGTTGTTCCAGCATATATTCTGGTTCTTTGGACACCCTGAGGTCTATATTATTATTCTGCCAGCCTTCGGTGTGGTATCTCAGATTATTCCTACCTTTAGTCGCAAGCCATTATTTGGTTACTCGTCAATGGTATATGCGACGGCGTCAATTGCCTTTATGTCGTTTATTGTATGGGCACACCATATGTTTACTGTAGGTATGCCAATCGCCGGTGAGCTGTACTTTATGTATGCCACTATGTTGATTGCGGTTCCTACTGGGGTGAAGGTATTTAACTGGATCACTACGATGTACAAGGGTTCATTAACATTTGAAACCCCCATGCTGTTTAGTGTTGCCTTTGTTATTCTATTTACCTTTGGCGGCTTTACCGGCTTGATGCTGTCGATTGCTGCGGCTGATATTCAGTATCATGACACCTACTTTGTTGTCGCGCACTTCCACTATGTAATGGTGGCAGGTGCGGTATTTAGTGGTACAGCGGCGGTTTATTACTGGTTGCCTAAGTGGTGTGGAAAAATGTACGACGAGACCATGGGTAAGGTACAGTTTTGGATTGCCTTTATCGGCTTTAATATTACCTTTATGCCTCAGCATTTCTTGGGCCTAGCAGGCATGCCAAGACGATATGCTGACTACGGGCTTCAGTTTGCCGATTGGAATATGGTGTCGAGTATTGGTGCCTTTATGTATGGCGCTGCTCAGATTTTATTCCTATTTAACGTGGTTCGTACTATTACTCACGGCAAGCCAGTGGATAAGCCAGAGGTTTGGGAAGGTGCAGAAGGTTTGGAATGGACAGTTCCAACCCCAGCGCCTTATCACACCTTTGAGAAACCACCGCAGGTTAAATAGCCTTGGTCATGAAAGCTAGCCATCGCCCCCTATTAGCCAAGTTATTGGCAATGGCGGTGGCTATGTTTTTATTTGCTGTTTTTGTCCTGCCGCCGCTATACGATTTGTTTTGTGAGATTACTGGTATTGGTGGTAGAACAGATGGCAAATATGAAGCTGTTAATGTGAGGGTTGATACCTCGCGGCAGGTGGAAGTGCAGTTTGTTGCAGCTAATAACGCAGAGATGCCATGGGAGTTTTACCCAATGGAATACAGCGTTGTTGTTCATCCTGGCGAGTCTAGAGCGGTGAACTTTTTTGCGCACAACACCACTGGTGAGGATATGATTGCTCAGGCGATACCTAATGTGTTGCCAAATAATGCAGCAGACTATTTTCACAAAACTGCATGCTTTTGTTTTGATAACCAGCCGCTGGCAGCAGGCGAGCAGGCTGAATTGGGACTAGTATTTATACTAGACCCAGATTTACCGGATAGTGTGAATACTGTCACGCTATCCTATACATTATTTGATATAACAGATCGTTCACAGGTATCGATCTCACAAGTACAGTGACCTTTTTGCTTTAACAGGCGATAGGTCCAGAAACGGAGAACACTGATGTCAACAGAAAGTAATTATTACGTACCAGAGCAAAGTAAGCTGCCAATTTTTGCCGCCACAGGCATGGGCGTGTTAGCTTTTGGTGCGGCTAGCTGGGTAATCGAAGGCGGATCGCCAACGATTTTCTTAATCGGATTACTCATTTTATCACTGGTTATGTACAAGTGGTGGAGCATTGTTATCGATGAAAATATGCGTGGGCTTGCTAATAAGCAGCTTAAACACTCATATGTTCTGGGTATGCTGTGGTTTATTTTCTCTGAGGTTATGTTCTTTGCGGCTTTCTTTGGTGCTCTTTTTTATGTCAGAGTGTTTGCTAACTCATGGCTAGGCGGTGAGGCCGCGGTAGGCTTATTTGACGATACTCCAACCGATGCTGCAGCAGCTAACAACGATATTCTGTGGCCTGGGTATCAGGCTGAGTGGCCGGTGATGGTAACTCCAGATCAGGCAGCTAATGGCGATGCGGCACAGTTTAAAGGGCCTGAGCAAAATATGAATTTTCCGGGTTGGAGTAAGCTTTTAAGCTGGTTGCCACTTTGGAATACAGTGGTTCTAATGACCTCAAGTGTAACTGTTCATATTGCTCACACTGCACTTAAAAATGATAATCGTAAGAAATTTAATACTTGGCTAGGTATTACCGTTGGTCTTGGTATTATATTCTTGTTCTTGCAGGCTGAAGAATATATCCACGCATACCAGCATATGGGCCTTACTCTTGAAACGGGTATTTATGGCACTACTT
This sequence comes from Porticoccaceae bacterium, assembly GCA_045560645.1. Lineage (GTDB taxonomy): Bacteria > Pseudomonadota > Gammaproteobacteria > Pseudomonadales > Porticoccaceae > HTCC2207. The sequence goes on from JBJKZE010000002.1 coordinate 15,840, forward strand.
TCTTCCTGCTTACGGGCTTTCACGGTGTTCACGTAACCCTTGGTACTTGCATGCTGTTAGTTCAGTGGTTGCGAGGCTTAAAAGGCCACTTTAACCACGAAGATCAGTTTGGTTTTGAAGCATCTTCATGGTATTGGCACTTTGTTGATGTTGTTTGGGTAGGGCTGTTCTTATTTGTCTATGTGCTAGCCTAGACCGCCTTAGCTTGAATAAAACGGCCAGGCATTGCCTGGCCGTTTTTGGTTTAACTGTTTAATTTTTGGGTGTGGGTTGAAAGGGTGTGGCATTTTCAGGATGCAGTTGGCGATCCCAGGGCGCAGTGCTATTTAATTGTCCACTGTAAGTGCCATAGATAACACAGGCAATCAGAAGGCTGGCAAGGCCAATTCTTATGCCTAGTGCGTACAGTAGACGCTTGCTGGCGTTTCCCATGTCTTTGACTAAGAAGTTAAGTCCGCCAAATAGGCTTGCGATAACACCGATAAATAAAATGACAATAATTACTTTTAATAGCATGATTAAATCCACTGTTGAGATAGGAACATTTAACCACAGATGACTGACTCGGCTCAAAAAACAAATGCTTTTAAATGGCAGCCCAATGCTAAATTATTAGTATTTTCACTGCTAATGTTGCCTTTATTGCTATGTTTGGGGGCATGGCAGCTTGATCGTGCTGATGAAAAGCAGCAAATAGTTAATCATCATGCAGTCAATCAGCAATTGCCGCCAGTAACAACTGTTGAAGAATTAGTAGCTGACCGCGATCATCAATATCGCCTTGCTTGGCTCCCCACTAAAGTGGATAACCAGCGGGTTATTATTCTTGATAACAGAGTTAAAAATGGACGTCCTGGTTATGAGATTTTACAGGCGGCTAAAGTGTCAGGTTTAACCGACAAAGTACTGATTAACAGAGGCTGGATTGAGGCTTCACTGGATCGCAATATATTACCGTCAATTTCACCGATAGAGGGTGAGGTTCAACTGCGCGGCTATTTATATCATGCTTTAAAAGGCGGTTATCGTTTGGATGACGGTATTAGCCAAGTGCAGGACTGGCCTAGCCGAGTAGGCTGGATAACTGTAGAGCGTGCGGAAGAGTTATTTGGCGAGTCCTTTTTGCCCTATCAGCTGCGTCTAGATCAAGATTCGATCGGAGCGCTAAAAACCGGCTGGACAACGGTGGCAGTTAAGCCAGAAAAACATGTAGGTTATGCGGTGCAGTGGTTTGCTATGGCGATCACCTTGCTCATAATGACTATTATTGCTAACTCAAATATAGTGAGTTGGCTTAAAAGACCATAAATAATATACCCGAATAAGTTTACAGGAATAAATTATGTCAGATCAGAAGTCACTCAACACGAAACAAAAAAGCTTTAGATATCAAATTTGGTTAATGTTGATTATTGTTTTTGGCGTGATCGCTTTTGGCTTCCTTATGGTGCCAAAATCTGAAGAGCAGCGACAAAAAATGATCGAATTATTTGGCACTACTAATCAGGGTCAATTGGTCAAGCCAGCAGCCGATATCAGCGCCTTATTGAACGAGATTCCCGTAACAGAAAAGCCAAAGTGGCATATAGTAATAGTTGGTGGTAGTGCCTGTGGTCGGGAATGTGAGGATATTCTGTTAAATACTCGTCAGATCCATATGTTGCTGGGTAAATATACCGGCCGTGTGCAGCGAATATTCCTGCAAGCACCTAACCAGTTACTTGATACAGAATGGCTTAAACAAGAGCACCCATTTTTGCAGTTAGCAGATCTGGATAGTGCGCTTTTAAAGCAGTTGTTGGTTAATAACACGGCTGATTGGGATATGACAGATACCAGATACTTTGTGGTAACTCCAGATAATAAGGCGATTCTGTACTTTACTGCAGACAATGATGCGAATGGACTGCTTGATGACCTTAAACATCTGTTAAAATACTCCCCTGATCGTTAATTTTAGCGATCTTAATCATTTATTTGGAGAAGGTGTTGGAGTCAAAAATAGATAATCAAACAGCAGTCAGCTGGCGAGACTATTTAGAATTGTGCAAACCCAATGTGGTTGCACTGATGCTTCTTACGTCACTGATTGGCATGCTCCTAGCGACGCCTGACGCCGTGCCCCTAGATATTTTAATCTTTGGTAATCTCGGGATTGCGCTCTGTGCTGGCGCAGCGGCGGCAGTCAATCATGTGGTAGATCGACATATTGATGAAAAGATGGCGCGCACCGCCAACCGCCCCATCGCTAAGGGCCGGCTTAGCCCCAATCAGGCTGTAATGTTTGCGTTGCTAATAGGACTTCTCGGAATTGTTATATTAGTGCTGTTCACCAATGTATTGACGGCGTGGCTAACCCTTGCATCCTTAATCGGCTATGCATTTATTTACACTATGTATTTAAAGCGAGCGACGCCGCAGAATATTGTTATTGGTGGCTTAGCCGGAGCGGCCCCTCCTCTATTGGGCTGGGTTGCAGTGACGGGAGAAGTCCATTACAACGCACTTTTGCTGGTTCTAATTATATTTGCTTGGACCCCACCGCACTTTTGGGCGTTGGCACTTCACCGCAAAGAAGAATATGCCAAGGCGGATATTCCTATGCTTCCGGTCACTCATGGTGAAAAATACACCAAAATCAATATTGTCTTGTATACCCTAATGCTTATTGTGGTAACAGTGATGCCTTATTTGACCGGACTATTTGGCTGGTTATATTTGGTAAGTTGCTTGATTTTAGGCGCTGGATTTTTATTCTATGCAGCCCTAATGTGGCTGAACAAAGACTCAGGCATGAGAACCTTTAAATATTCTATAGTTTATTTGATGGTGCTGTTTGCCATTATGCTACTCGACCACTATTTAGTGCAGTCGGTAGCCATTTAATCAATACTCCCACCGCTAAGGTTTAATCAATATGCAACAAAAAAATAGAATTAGAATGACTATTGCGATTCTAATCGCTTTTATATTGTTAGTGGTTTACGGCTTCTCCTGGCGTATGAACCAGCCGGTTATTATGTCCAAAGAGCAATTGCAAATAAATGGTGCAATTGTATTGGATAAGCCGCGAATCTTTAGCGATTTTGAGCTAGAAGACCACCGCGGGGAGGTATTTAATCTAGATCGCATGAAAGGTATTTGGACCATTTTATTCTTTGGCTTTACTCACTGCCCAGATATCTGTTCTACCACCTTAGCTATGCTTAATGAAACATACAGTAAACTCAAGGAGAGCGAAAAAGAGCTTCTTCAGGTAGTGATGATCTCCTTAGACCCTGAGCGAGACACAGTGGAAAAGCTGGCTGAATATGTGCCCTACTTTAATCCAGAGTTTACTGGGGTCACAGGCAATAAACATTTGATACGCCGGCTAACAGCCGAGCTTAATGTGGCCTATAACCAAGTGCCTTTAAGTGGCGATGACTATACGGTAGACCATAGCACCCAGCTAATCTTGGTTAATCCGATGGGCCATTATCATGGCTTCTTTAAAGCTCCGCACACAGAAATAACCATGCGCAGTACATGGCGCTCTATTAATGGGACTAGTAAGTTTTAAGTCTTTGTGACTATGTAGGGCGTTAGGCAGCGAAGGGTTTTTTCAATAGCGCCCTGATTACTTTGCACAATCTTAAATGCCTCTTTGCCCTGTAGTTTAGCCTTTTCAGGCGAGTTGGCATAAGTAGCTAATTGATCAAATAGAGCACCGGAGTCGTCGACTTCGGTGCAGGCATTTTTAGCTATAAGCTGGGGGAAGATATGCTTAAAATTATAATAGCTGGGGCCGCTAATAATGGGTATCGCCAAGGCTGCTGCTTCTAGCGGATTATGGCCGCCCCTATCAATTAAGCTTCCGCCAATAAAAGCGCAGTGAGCGGCACCAAAAAAGGTCAGCATTTCTCCCATGGTGTCGGCTAGTAAAACAGGCTGATCGATAAAATCTTTTGCACTCCATCGGCCAAAGGCCATTTTTTCATCACACAATAAATTAGCGACTTTATCAAACTGCTCAGGGTGACGTGGCGCAATGATTAATAAGCTTTTTTTATGGCTGCTGCAAAGTAGTTTATGAGCGGCAATGATTTGCTGGTGTTCCCCCGGGTGCGTGGAACCAGCTACCCAGACAAAGTCATAGTTTTTGAGAGTTTGTTTCAATTGTTGCGCGCTATCTTTTACATGGTCAGACAGCTGAATATCAAATTTAATTGATCCGACGACGCTACACTGTGAATCCTTTAGGCCTAAACGCTTAAAGCGATCAACATCCGATTGATTATGTCCAGCTAGCACTGTGATAGATTGCATCAATTGACGGCTAAGCGGCGCGATTCGCAGGTAGCCTTTGACAGACTTTTCCGATAGTCGTGCATTGAACACCAGTACCGGTATATTTCGACCCTTGGATTGAATAATCAGGTTAGGCCATAGCTCAGTTTCAAGGATAATAATTGCCGCAGGCTGAAGTTTATTTAGAAAGCGTTTTACACTACCGTGAAAATCAAGAGGCAAATACAACTGCTGCACCGAACGACCAAAGATTTTTATAATTTGCTCAGAACCCGTTGGCGTATTGCAGGTGATGGTAATTTTTTGACTAGGATGCTCAATCATCAACTGCTTTATTAATGGGCTGGCAGCCATAATTTCGCCCACTGAGGCGCAGTGAATAATCAGAGTGTTAGTTTGAAGTTTTTTGCCATAAATCCCAAGGCGCTCAGACCAGCGTTCTCTATAGGCGCTAGCTTTTCGCCCTCTTAGCCATAAATGCAAAAAGATAGCAGGGCTTACAGCATATAAAAAAAACGAGTAAACAGCTCGTATCATTTAATATTCCTATCCAATATGGTGCATCTTATCATCTAGCCTGTCTGTTTAGATAGAAAATACTGCGAAGCATATAGATGCAAATGCCGCATCTACAGCCCCTAGGCTTGTCTAGGGGCGTGGCCTTGTGGCTCGCCAAATGGCAGAATGTTGGATATGAGTTAAATGTTTATATTCACAATAAATGATCATGATAGTCATCTATAAATTAATTGAATGTACCCACTTTTTTTTTAAGTATAGGTGTACAATAAGCTATCTTCCATTTTTATAATTGAAGCAGATAATATGATTTCTAAAGAGATAAAGAACAGTTATTTAGACAGTTTAGAGCGCCATAAAAACGCCTTTGAGCAAATGGATTTATACCATACTCAAGCTTTGGTTCTTGCGGAAAAATGCTATGCCGCGCTTCAAGCTGGCGGCAAAATAATATGGATGGGCAACGGAGGCAGTGCCGCGGATGCGCAGCATTTGGCGGCTGAATTTATGGTTCGCTATAAAAACGAGCGCGGCCCACTAGCCTCGATTGCACTGACTACTGATACATCTATTTTGACCGCTCATTCTAATGACTACCACTTTGATTCAGTGTTTGAGCGTCAAATTAAAGGGCTGTGTAAGCCAGAAGATATGGTCATAGGCCTCACCACATCAGGCACAAGCCCAAATATAAATTTAGCCCTCACTGCGACTAATGCTATTGGCGCCTATACGGTGGCACTCACTGGTCGCGATGGCGGAATAGTTAAAGATATTGCCGCTCTACCTATTATTATTGCTAATGATGAAACGGCGCGAATTCAGGAGGCCCATATGTTTATTGGCCATTGGTTGTGCGAAGCTATAGATGCGCTAGTCGCGGGAAATAGCTAATGGATCTATCTTATTTTCAAAAACTCAATAATGTCAAAATACTGGTAGTCGGCGATGTAATGTTAGATCGCTATTGGCATGGTGATACGGCGCGTATTTCGCCTGAGGCCCCTGTGCCCGTGGTGAAGGTATCCGATTTTGAAGATAAGGCTGGTGGCGCGGCAAATGTGGCAAAGAATATTGTCCACCTCGGGGCTAATGCTAGTTTGCTAGGTATTGTTGGCGACGATGACAATGGTCAAAGCTTAAAAGCTTCTTTGGAAAAAGAAGGCATTAGTTCGTTGTTGGTAAAACAGAATCAGGCGCCAACAATTACTAAAATACGCATTTTAAGTCGCAGCCAGCAGGTGGTGCGTCTGGATATTGAGCAATCATTTTCACAGCAGCATGCGGATTTATTAAGCGCTGAGTTTGAGGCGTTAATTGATCAGTTTGAGATGGTATTATTTTCAGACTATAACAAAGGCTCGCTGGCGAATATTGGCAGCATGATTAAGCTAGCGAAGAAAGCGGGCAAAACGGTTTTGGTAGATCCCAAATCTAAAGATCTTGCCGACTATGCTGGCGCCGATTTTGTAACCCCAAATTTAACCGAATACCATGCGGCAGGTGGTATATCAGGTGATGAAGAGCAAATAGCTCAATGCGCGAAAAAAATCATTTCTGAGTGCAATATTGGCGCTATGCTACTGACCCGATCTGAGCAGGGTATGTCGCTTATTACCTCGACAGAAAAGCATGATTACCCTGCACAAACACTTGAGGTGGCAGATGTTACCGGCGCTGGCGATACAGTAATTGCAACGCTTGCAGTAATGCTTGGCACTCAGATGCCGGCTTCACAAGCGGTAGAAATTGCCAATATTGCTGCGGGTATAACCGTGACTCGCTTAGGAGCTGCAACCCTATCCCCTGAGGAGTTGTCTTCTTCGCTGACAGATTATCTAGAGAAAACAGGTGAAAGCTATCAACCACTAGCGGGCGAAGTATTTGAGCGCATAGAGCAGGCTCGTCGACGTGGGGATAAAATTGTATTTACTAATGGCTGTTTCGATATCTTACATGCAGGGCATGTAAGATACTTGGCTCAGGCGAAAACCCGTGGCGATAAATTAGTGGTTGGATTAAATAATGACGATTCCATATCTCGCTTGAAAGGTGCCGACCGACCCATCAATACCCTTGCAGAGCGCGCAACCGTTCTTACAGCACTGGCGGCTGTAGATTGGGTAATTCCTTTTGGCTCAGTAGAGCAGAATGACACGCCAGCACAGCTCATACAGCAGCTTAAGCCAGATGTTTTAGTGAAAGGTGGCGATTACAAAATTGATGAAATTGCCGGTGCTGATTCTGTTTTGGCCAATGGTGGCAGTGTTGAGGTACTGGAGTTCGTAAACGACTGCTCTACTTCAAGTGTTATCAGTAAAATAAAAGCAACCTAGCTATAGTTTGTTCTGATAGGCGTTGAAAAGTTGCTGCCATTGTTTTGAATCCCAAAAAAAGCCGCTATTGCGTCGCTTTTCTTTTATAAAAGATCTGTTTAGTCGCTGTATATTGCCCTTCAAGGATGGATCTAAAGGCGTAATTAAGCGGCCTCGATCAAAATCTATAAGATAAACCTTACCGCTATTGTCCAACATAATATTGTTAATATTTAGATCGGCGTGAAACACGCCCTGTTGATGAAATTCAGCAATGGTATGGCCAATATCTGTAATTTCATCAACTGATAGCGGTCTCTGCTTTAATATCTCAAGTAAGCTTTCGGCGCCAGTTATGGATTCAGTAATAAGGTCGCCGCGATAGACAGCTTTATTTACAGTAATTCTGGCTGCTAGTGGCACAGCAACCCTAAGCCCTCTCTGATGTAACTCAATAAGTAGTTGGTATTCTTTGTAGGTTCGGGTGTTTTTTAGCCCAGTGTAGAGATATTGGTCGCTTAATAGCTTACCAATTAGACCGCCGCGCCAATAATGACGCAACACCCCTACTCCATTAGAGTAATCGAAAAACCAGGTGGTAGAGCGACCTTTTTTTTCCGCTATAATGGCCCCCTTGCGCTGCCAATATTCCGGTGAAAACCAATCCTGAGTAATATTTAAGGGATTGTTGACGGCGGTAAGAAGCGTATGATGACCACAATGAAATATATTGAGCATAAGGGATTTACCGTGATTTTTGGCAGTATAACAAGCTTGATCAGTCAGATACACAGGGGTAATGGACCATTGTGCATTGGTCATTATTTGTGGCTACTAATTTACTCTACTAATTAAGGCGCGCTGTGGCTTTATCCGAGCAACCTAACGATATATGTATTCTCAGATTGTCAGCAATTGGCGATGTATGCCATGCAGTGTCTGCGGTGCAGGCCATTCAAAAGCACTATCCAACGGCAAGTATTACCTGGGTAATTGGTAAGATAGAGGCGGCATTATTAGATGGTTTACCAGGGGTAAAATTTGTTATTTTTGACAAAAAACAGGGTAAAGCTGCATATCAAAAATTAAAAAAAACCTTCAAGCACAAGCAGTTTGATGTTTTATTGCATATGCAGGTTGCTTTTAGGGCTAATCTTGCCGCTAGCTGTATTCCGGCAAAAGTCAAAGTGGGGTTTGATTGGCACAGAGCCAAAGAAGCCCATTCACTTTTTATAAATCAGCCTATTGAAAAGCAACAGCAAGCCCATGTGCTGCAGGGTTTTATGGGGTTTGCTCAAGAAATAGGCGTGCCTGCTGCGGCGCCAAAATGGCAAATGCCGGTTTCTGATTCTGACAGAGCCACTGCCGTGAAGCATTTACAGGGCTTGGGAAAAACTGTTGTTATAGCCCCTGCCGCCAGTGGGCCAGAACGCAACTGGGTGCCACAGCGGTATGCGCAGGTTGCACGCTATGCTCACAATCGAGGTTTTGCCATTGTTCTCACGGGCGGCCCAACGGAATTAGAGCAGCGATTATCAGCTGAAATTATGCAATATATCGATTTTCCGGTATTAAATTTAGTCGGTAAAACCTCACTAAAAGAGTTACTCTGCGTACTTGAGCAAGCGTCTTTAGTGATTGCTCCAGACACCGGCCCTGCCCATATGGCGGTGACTGTAGCAACGCCAGTGATTGGACTTTATGCCCATTCTAACCCAGCGCGAACTGGGCCCTACCTCTATCAAGACTATGTAGTTGAGGTATATCATCAAAATTTACAGCAACAATATGCAAAGACAGCAAAGCAGCTGCCTTGGGGTCGTCGGGTTAAGGGCGCAGAGCTAATGCAACAAATAACCACAGAGGCTGTTATAGCAATGTTTAACAGGGTGGTTGAGGAGCAAAAATTGTTATGACTAACAAAGCGGTTTTTTTAGATAGAGACGGCGTGATTAATATTGACCACTCCTACGTTTATAAGGTGGAAGATTTTGATTTTATGGAGGGTATCTTTGAATTTTGCCGGCATGCCAAAAAATTAGGCTATAAGTTAGTTGTAGTAACCAATCAGTCAGGTATTGGTCGTGGCTATTTTTCAGAGGATGATTTTTCTAATCTAACACACTGGATGAAGCAGCAGTTTGCAGCGAATCAATGTGAAATTGATGCAGTATATTTTTGTCCCTACCACCCTGAAAAGGCCCTACCGCAGTACTTAAAGGACAGTGACTGGCGCAAGCCAGCCCCAGGCATGTTACTTCAAGCCATTCAAGAGTTTGATCTTGATCCCGGCGAATCTATGATGATTGGCGATAGAGAGACAGACATGCAGGCTGCTGAGGCCGCAGGTATTGGTAGAAAGATTCTACTTAACACTAAGGTCAATGCGTCATCGGATATTGCTAATGAGGTATGGCAAAGCCTTATAGAGGGAATCGAACGCTTTTAGTGCTAACTTAGCTAGCCTTTTTGTTTAAAGCTAAGGGATAGGCAAAACAGTAATGTTGCACTAATAACAATCGATGGGCCTGCCGGAGTATCTGCATGCCAAGAAGCTGCTAGGCCAGAAACCACAGAAATCATAGCAACCAAACTGGCAATAAACGCCATAGACTCTGGGGTGGCGCTTATTCTGCGAGCCGTAGCAGCCGGGATAATTAATAGGGCGGTGATTAATAAAACCCCGACAATTTTCATTGCAATGGCAATTACTAGGGCAGTAATTACCATCAAAGCGGTTCTAACGCGAGCCACATTAATGCCTTCAACAGCAGCAAGTTCAGGCTCTACGGTAATGCTGATAAGAGATTTCCAAAGGCTTGCCAGCAAAATAATAGCGACACTAGCACCGGCATAAATAACCCACAGATCAGCGGCGGTTACAGATAGTAAGTCGCCAAATAATAATGACATTAGATCTACCCGAATGTTAGACATCAATGAAATGACCACTAAACCTGCAGCTAGGGCGGAATGAGAGAGAATCCCCAGCAGAGTATCAAGTGCTAATACACCCTGTTGTTCCAAGGCTACCAACCCTAGAGCCATCGATAGGCAAACTAGAGTAACAGCTATACCAAGATCGATATTTAACAATACTCCAAGAGCAACCCCTAACAGCGCACTATGGGCTAAAGTGTCGCCAAAATATGCCATCCTGCGCCATACCACAAAACAGCCGAGCGGCCCTGCTACTGCAGCAACGCCAAGGCCGGCAAGCAATGCATAAATCAGAAAATCAATCATGTTGGCACCCTTCCCCATGCTGATGTTTACCCTCAGCATCAACTACCTTGCCCTCTAAATTATGTTGGTGATTATGCTGGTGATTATAAAGCGCTGTTTCACCAAAAATATCCAAATAGGCAGGATCCTGAGTAACCTGCTCGGGCTTGCCCTGACAGCAAATATGATGATTTAAGCAAATAACATGGTCGGTTGCTGACATAACCAGATGTAAATCATGTGATACCATCACAATGCCACAATTTAGCGAAGATCTTAGCTCGCCTATTAGCCCATATAGTTCGTTTTGACCATTAAAGTCTACGCCCTGAACAGGCTCATCTAAAACCAATAGGTTTGGTTGACGCAAAATCGCCCTAGCTAAAAGAGCGCGCTGCATTTCACCGCCGGAAAGCTTATGGAACGGGGTATTCTTAACCTCGGGGATACCCACAAGATCAAGCGCCTTATGGCAGGCATCATGGGAAGTATTGGCTAGTTGCAAGAACCTGCAGGTGGAAATTGGCAGTGTTGGGTCTACATGTATTTTTTGCGGCATATAGCCAATCACAAGATCATCAGCTCTATCTATTTTGCCATTATCTTGGGTAATTAGGCCCAAAATAAGCCTTACTAAAGAGGACTTGCCGGCACCATTAGGGCCAATGATGGTGGTAATCTCGCCTCTATTTACTGTCATAGAGATATTTTGCAAAATAGCTTTGTCAGAAAACGTTTTACTGACTGACTGCAAGTTGATTAATGGTTTACTCATCATTCACTCCGGACTTACAGTTGGGGCAGCAACCGAATATTTCGATGATTTGGCTTTCATGCTTGAAGTTGACCATATCGCAAAGACTTTCTAGTAAACTATTAACCCTATTATCCGCCATTTCGGCTACAGTTTTACATTCTTGGCAAATTAAAAAGATATTGCTGTGGTCACTGTTGGGGAAAGGACAGCCAATAAACGCATTTAATGACGGAATGCGATGAACTAGACCTAAATCTATTAGGAATTCTATGGCTCTATAGATTGTGGGGGGCGCTACAGGCTTGTCAGTGACTTTTGAAAGCTGTTGTTGCAGCTGATAAGCCCCTAACGGTTGATGACTTTGCCATAGCAGCCTTAAGATAGCTTCTCTGGTGGCGGTTAAGCGCGCATTCGACTTGGCGCAAATCTCATGGGCGCGACTTATGGCCGCATTCATGGAGCGAACATGATCGTGGGGCTGATGTACTAGTCGCGCATTAGTGAGCATAAATTACCTAAGTCATTTAAAGCTATGTTATAATATAACATATAGTTAAAGCTAAAAAATAGCGAAAAATTAGTTTTTTAAACAAAATAAAGGGTGAAATTTACATAATGAAACAATATAACATTGCATTTAAGGGATTTTGCTTATCCCTATTAATTGCCCTAACTGCCTTTATACCAACAGTTTCAGCTCAAGATGGCGTCAAGCCATTAGTCGTTACTAGTATTAAGCCTCTGGCAATTATTGTTAAATCGGCCTTTCAAGATAGAGTAGAGGTTGACTATTTAATGCCTGCGGCACAGTCGCCTCATGATGTTGTGTTAAAAATTTCGGACATTCGTACTTTATCTGCTGCAGATTTGGTGTTTTGGATTGGGCCGGATTTTGAAACCAGTGCGTCAAAGCAGTTTGCTGGGATAACAGCTTCAAAGCTTATAACAGCAATGGCACTGATAGACTCAGAGCATATGCTATCCTCTGAAAATGATCATCACAAGGATGACCATCATGACCATGACTTTGATCCACATATCTGGCTGTCGCCAACATTAGCTAAACAATTAGTGAAAGCCTTATCTGCACAACTTAATATCCCAGCACAGGACATATTTAATCCGTTAGCGGAAAAAACAGTAAAGAATTTGTTAGATAAGGCGAAAAATGGAAATTATATTGTTCACCATCAGGCATTTGGCTATTTTATTGACGAGTTTAAATTACAGCCAGGATTGCCAATTCGAGATATGTTGGGAAAGCAGCAGGGCGCAAAGACGCAATATAATTTGCGCCTAGAAGGCGAAAAACTCGGTGTAAGTTGTGTATTTATTGAGCCACAGCATGGTCATAAGGATGCAATGGCCGTGGCAAATGACTTAGCAGTGCCAACAAAATCCATCGATATACTGGCGGTAGCTTATGAATCTGAGCTGCCGAGTTATGAATCTTATATCTATGGTTTAGCTCAGCAATTTAGCGCTTGTTTTAAATAAATGATGTATTATTTAAATACACAAATCGCAAATAAAATAGATAATTATGACTGATAAAGCCCCGCTTATTCTTGTTGATGGCTCTTCGTATTTATACCGAGCATTTCATGCGTTACCTCCCTTAACTAATAGCAAGGGGCTACCAACGGGAGCGGTTAAGGGCGTTGTCAATATGATGCGGCGCCTGCAAAAAGACTATCCCAATAGCACTACAGCGGTTATTTTTGATGCCAAGGGCAAAACCTTTCGCGATGATATTTACAGTGAATATAAGGCTAATCGCCCACCCATGCCCGATGAGCTCCGCTCACAGATTGAGCCTATACACACTATTATTAAAGCCATGGGAATGCCGCTGATCAGCATTGAGGGTGTTGAGGCTGATGATGTTATTGGCACCTATGCCTTGCAGGCAACTAAAAATCAGCAACCGGTGATTATATCTACTGGTGACAAGGATATAGCTCAGTTGGTCAATGAGCATATCAGTTTGGTAAACACCATGACTGATGCTCACTTAGACAGAGAGGGGGTCATAGCCAAGTTTGGCATACCACCAGAACTTATTATCGATTACCTCGCACTATTAGGTGACAAATCGGACAATATTCCCGGTGTCCCTGGCGTTGGAGAGAAAACCGCATTGGGCTTATTGCAGGGGCTAGGGGGGTTGGATGCTATTTATCAGCGACTTGACGAGGTTGCCGAGCTGAGTTTTCGTGGCGCTAAAACTATGGCGGCTAAACTAGAAGAGCATAAAGAGCTTGCCTATCTTTCCTACACATTAGCGACTATAAAAACCGATGTTGAGGTTGACTTGAATGTTGATCAGTTGGTAAACCAAGAGCCTGATCAGGTTGAATTGCTTAAACAGTTCCAATCGATGGAATTTAAAACTTGGATTAATGAGCTCAGCGGCTCGCAAAGCCAGGGTAAACCGACGAAGGCTGATGACACAACAGTTACTGCGCAAAAGATTGAGCCCAATGAGCCACAAGCAATTAATTATGAAACAATTTTGGACTCTCAGCAGTTCACTACCTGGCTGGAAACACTTAAAAATAGCTCTTTAATTGCGGTAGATACGGAAACCACCAGTTTAGATTATATGGTTGCAGATTTGGTTGGCATCAGTGTTGCTACTAAGCCTGGAACTGCAGCATATATACCCTTTGGGCACGATTATCTCGGTGTGCCAGAACAATTATCAAGAGATTTTGTGCTCAACGGGATAAAGTCTATTCTTGAAAATCCTCAAGTTAAAAAAGTCGGTCAAAATTTAAAATATGATATGAGCGTGCTGGCCCAGCATGGGATTAATCTTCAAGGGGTAGCTTTTGACACCATGTTGGAATCCTATGTTTTAGACAGCGTAGCCACACGACATGATATGGATAGCTTGGCACTGCATTATCTTGATAAAAAAACCATTAGTTTTACTGAGATTGCTGGTAAAGGCGCATCACAGCTTACTTTTAATCAAATCGCTTTGGATCAAGCTGGGCCTTACGCAGCTGAAGATGCAGATATTACATTGCGCTTACATCAGGCATTGTGGCCGCAGGTTGAAGCACAATTGCCGCTTAAAACCTTATTTCAAGAAATTGAACTTCCTCTAATAAAAGTTCTTTCTACAATCGAGCGCACCGGCGCACTGGTTGACGATACATTATTATTTCAACAGAGTCAGGAACTGGCAGAGCGCCTTGCCGAATTAGAAACTCAGGCGTGGGGCCTAGCAGGTCAGGAGTTTAATTTAGCCTCTCCAAAACAGTTGGCTGAAATCTTATTCGAAAAATTAGAAATACCGGTGGTTAAAAAGACGGCAAAGGGTGCGCCATCAACCAAAGAGGAAGTGCTTCAAGAATTGGCGCTGGACTATCCACTGCCTAAGGTACTTTTAGAGCATCGTGGTTTAGCCAAGTTAAAATCTACCTATACCGATAAGCTACCGACTATGATTAACCCTGCTACCAAGAGAATTCATACCTCTTATCATCAGGCGGGAACTGCAACTGGAAGACTATCGTCCTCTGACCCTAATTTACAGAATATTCCTATTCGAACTGCCGAGGGTCGTCGGGTACGACAGGCATTTATAGCCCCTGTCGGACATCGCTTAATTGCTGCGGATTATTCGCAAATTGAATTGCGAATAATGGCGCACTTATCCGGTGATCAGAATTTATTAAAAGCATTTCAGCAGGGTCAGGATGTTCATAGCGCCACAGCGGCCGAGGTTTTTAGCGTCAATCTTGCTCAGGTAACCACAGATCAACGTCGGAGTGCTAAAGCGATTAACTTTGGTCTAATTTATGGCATGTCAGCCTTTGGTTTGGCTCGACAGCTAAATATTAGCCGCAAGCAAGCGGCGGAATATATTGAGCTATATTTTCAGCGTTATCCTGGTGTTCAGAATTACATGAATCAAGTGCGGCATGCGGCAGCAGAAAATGGCTTTGTAGAAACACACTTTGGCAGACGTTTGTATTTGCCAGAAATCAACAGTAGTAATGGTATGCGCCGTCAGGCTGCAGAGCGAACGGCAATTAACGCACCAATGCAGGGAACTGCGGCAGATATCATAAAGTTGGCAATGATCAATGTCGATAATTGGCTGCAAAGCCACCAGCTGAAAAGTCGAATGATTATGCAGGTGCATGATGAACTGGTGCTCGAGGTGCCAGAAGCTGAATATCAGCAGGTCGTTATTGGGGTCAAAGAATGCATGGAAGCGGCTGCCAGTTTACAGGTTAGATTAGTGGTAGATGTAGGGAGTGGAGACAATTGGGATGAGGCACATTAAAAATTAACTTTTTTTTAATAATTTGGGAACTTAATTCAAAAGCGCTGTCTAAGTCTATGTAAGCAGCAAAAAATGTGAATTCTCTTCCCCTAGTGAGAATGGCGCGTAATCTCTCCTTTTAACAACAGGCCCTGAATCAATTTGATCAGGGTCTTTTTTTTTGCATTAATCCTCTAACCAGCTAATGAGTTTTTGCTCTAGCTCTGGTAGTCCAGTTTTTTTCAATGATGAAAAAATTTGAGCACTCAAAAGGGTAAAGCCCGGATCCATATCGCGAAGCAATTTTTCAACGCCTAACAAAGAGCTCATTGCTGGGCCGCGTTTAAGTTTATCTGCTTTAGTCAGCAAAATATGCACCGGCAGACCTGCTTGAGCTGCCCAATTTAACATTTGTTGATCATAATCTTGCAGCGGATGTCTAATATCCATCAAAAGCACTAAGCCAGAAAGGCTGTTACGATTTTGTAGATATTCAGCTAGGTTTCTATCCCATTTTGCCTTTATAGCCTTTGGAACTTTGGCGTAACCATAACCCGGAAGGTCAACCAGTCGCTTTTCAGGTTCAATTTCAAAATGATTGATTAACTGAGTGCGACCTGGGGTCTTACTAGTTCGCGCCAGCCCTTTATTGCGAGTTAAGGTATTTATTGCGCTAGACTTGCCAGCATTAGAGCGACCTGCAAAGGCAACTTCGCGGCCGCTATCACTTGGACATTGCTTGAGCGTTTGAGCGCTAATTAAGAATTCGACTGTATTAAAGTTCACTTTTTTAAAATCCGTAAAAAGACATTGTAATTTGGTTTAAGAAAAACAGCTTATTGGTATATAATGCGCGCGCTAAAGCTCATTGAGCTAACTACCTTTTACAGGTTCGCGCGTATAGCTTATTAAATACGCCCAACCATTCTAACGTATAGTGAGATTTGGAATAACCATGAAGAGAATCTTTTTTGTTTACGGCCTTATAGCTTTGTTTCTAACTACACCTGTTTGGGCTGGTGGAGACGCGGCTGCGGGCAAGCTGAAAACCGCAAGCTGTGCGGGTTGTCACGGTCAAGATGGAAATAGCGCTATTGCCTCTTTCCCAAAATTGGCAGGCCTTGGCGAGAAATACTTAACCGCCCAATTGCGTCATATTAAAGCCGGTGAGCGCGTTATCGTTGAAATGACAGGGATACTAGACTACATGTCAGACCAAGATTTGCAGGACATGGCGGCTTATTACAATAGCAAAAAGATGCAAATTTCTGGTGCACAAGAAATAACTTTAATTGGCATGAATGATCCGCAAAAAGTTCTAGAGCTGGGTGAAAATCTCTATCGCGCTGGCAATCTTAAAACAGGTGTTGCCGCCTGTGTCGCATGTCACTCGCCATCAGGCAAGGGTAATGGACCTGCAGGATACCCAGCATTGGGTGGCCAATATGCAGAGTATACCGAAAAGCAATTGTTGGCTTATCGAAGTGGTGAGCGCAATTCAGGCGCTAACGCAAAAATCATGCAGGGAGTTGCTAAGGCGTTAAGCGATAAAGAAATTAAAGCGCTAGCTAATTATATTTCTGGATTGAACTAATATATATATTGAAACAAATTTTGTCAGGAGACTTATGATGTTGTGGATAAAGCGAATCGTTTTTACGCTAGCCTTGTTGCCATTGGCAATGTGCCAGGCGGCAGATGAAGCATTTAAAGCGGGCGAACATTACGATATTCTTCCTCAGGCTGTAAGAACGGCTAATTCAGACAAAATTGAAGTCAATGAAGTATTTGCCTATACCTGTGGTCACTGCTTTAATTTCCAAGCTGAATTGCACCCATGGGTTGAAAAATTGCCTGCCGATGTTGATTTCCAAAGTACGCCGGCAATATGGCAGCCTAAAATGGAAGCCTATGCTCGCGCTTACTATGCGGCGAAAATTTTAAATGTACTGGATCAGGTGCATACGCCAATTTTTGAGGCCATTCATTTGAAAAAAAAATCCGTTAAAAATGAAGCGGATTTTGCTGAAATTTTTACCGCCAATGGTGTTGATAGTAAAAAGTTTGCCAATGCATTTAACTCTTTTGGTACAAATAGCATGGTAGCTCAGGCCAAATCTCGAGTTCGTGCATACAAGGTACGCGGTACGCCAGAGATGATTATTAATGGTAAATATCGCTTAAGCACAACTAAAGCGGGCGGTTTTTCTGGCATGCTAAAAGTAGCTGAATTTTTGATTGAAAAAGAGCGCACCTTAGCTGCTAAATAATTAAATTTCCCAGAGGGAAATTTCTGATTTAATCGATTACTAAATTAAACTATGGTCCTTTATTTATTGTGGGATCCAAGGGTATTAACAAAGTTAAAATTATGAAACCAACGACTAAACCAAACAATCCAAATTTTTCTTCAGGGCCATGCTCTAAAAGACCTGGCTATAGCGTCGAAAACCTTCAGCTAGAAACATTGGGGCGCTCTCATCGATCTTCCGTTGGTAAGAAGGCGTTGGGTAGAGCCTGTGAGCAGACAGCTGAAATACTCGGATTGCCAGAAGGTTATCGTGTTGGTGTAGTGCCGGCATCTGATACCGGCGCCGTAGAAATGATTATGTGGTCTGTTCTAGGTGAACGCCCAGTAGATATTTTTGCTTGGGAATCTTTTGGTCGAGGCTGGTTAACCGATGCGGTAAAGCAACTAAAGCTGGATGACTTAAACAGTTACACAGCGGACTACGGATTACTGCCAGACTTATCTCAGGCTAACCCTGACCATGATTGTATCTTTACTTGGAACGGCACTACATCGGGGGTAAAAGTTCCCAATGCAGACTGGATTAGCGATGATAGAACAGGGCTAACCATCTGTGACGCAACTTCTGCCGTTTTTGCTATGGATATGCCATGGGAAAAGCTTGATGTTGTCACCTATAGTTGGCAAAAAGTACTTGGTGGTGAGGGGGCTCACGGTGTGCTGATTCTGAGTCCTAGAGCGGTTGAAAGGCTTGAAAGTTATACTCCGCCATGGCCATTGCCAAAAATTTTCCGCATGACTAAAGCCGGTAAATTAATTGAGGGCATCTTCCGCGGTGCTACTATTAATACCCCGTCTATGCTCTGCGTTGCCGATTATTTAGACGCCCTAGACTGGGTTGAATCAATTGGTGGATTGTCGGCAGCTATTGCTAAATCTGAATCAAACCTAGCAACGATTAAGCAATTCGTTGACTCGCGTTCTTGGATTGATTTCCTAGCACAACAGCCAGAGCAAGTTTCAAATACCAGTGTTTGTCTAAGCCTAGACCTAGAGGCGGATCAAGTGAAACAAATGGTTTCACTGCTTGCAGAAGAGTCAGTTGCCTTTGATATAGGCGCCTATCGCGATGCCCCGGCTGGCTTGCGAATTTGGTGTGGCGCCACCGTCGAACAATCAGATGTAGAAGCTTTGCTACCATGGCTAGAATGGGCCTATAACCAAGTAGCTCAATAATTGAAAAGAACTAATTAGAGAATTAACTATGCATAAAATTCGTACCTACAACGCTATTTCCTCAAAAGGCCTAAGCCGTTTTTCAGCTGAAAAATATGAAGTTGGCAGTGACTTGTCAGACCCTCAAGGCTTTATTTTACGAAGCCAAAAGTTACATGAGGAGCAGGTTCCGGAGAGTCTTTTAGCGGTAGCCAGAGCAGGTGCAGGGGTTAATAACGTCCCTGTGGCTGATTATACCGATCAGGGTATTGTTGTTTTCAACACCCCTGGGGCAAACGCCAATGCGGTTAAAGAATTAATTGTTGCCGGTCTTCTTCTAGCTTCACGTGATATCTATGGCGGCATGAACTATGTTCAAGAGTTGACCCATATGGATGACGGCGGTGAGATGGGCAAGCTGCTTGAAAAAGAGAAAAAGCGTTTTGCAGGTTCTGAAATTATGGGTAAAACACTCGGCGTGGTTGGCTTGGGTGCTATAGGATCGATAATTGCCAACCTTGCGCTGGATCTTGGTATGGATGTTGTCGGCTATGATCCGGCTATTTCAGTTGAGGCTGCATGGCAGCTATCGAGTCAGGTCGAGCGAATGGATAGTCTTGAGGCATTGCTTGCAAAGTCTGACTT
Organism: Porticoccaceae bacterium; assembly: GCA_045560645.1. GTDB lineage: Bacteria > Pseudomonadota > Gammaproteobacteria > Pseudomonadales > Porticoccaceae > HTCC2207. Next base: position 35,339 of record JBJKZE010000002.1, read on the forward strand.
TGTGACCCTTCATGTCCCAGCTATTCCTGCGACTAAGCATCTTATCAACAGTGACACTCTTAGCGTGATGAAAAGTAGCGCGAAGATTCTAAATTTTGCTCGCGAAGAAATTGTTAGTACCGAAGATATGGTTAAGGCTCTAGAGAGCGGCGTACTCGCTGGCTATATATGTGATTTCCCAACGCCGGAATTTTTGGGTAACCCAAAAATAATTGCTATGCCGCATATCGGTGCTAGTACCGCAGAAGCAGAAGAAAATTGTGCAGTAATGGCAGCTAATCAGCTAATGGACTATATCGAAAATGGCAATATCCATAATTCGGTAAACTTCCCGCCGACCAAGTTGGCGCGCAATGGTGGCGGTCGCCTAACCTTTGCCAACCAAAATGTACCGAAGGTTCTTGGCAGCGTGCTTTCAATACTTGCTGACTTCGATCTTAATGTTGTCGACATGGTGAATAAGAGTCGCAATGAAGTCGCCTACAATATTATCGATGTTGAAGGTGATATTTCTGATGAAATACTGCAGAAAGTGGGTCAGGTTGAAGGCGTAATACGCGTTAGAGCGGTATAGGTTTCAGTCCTAGTTAAATAATTTTGCTCTAACCGTTTGGCGGTACGCCTTAGGCGTATCGCCAGACCATTGCCTAAACCGCGACGAAAACCAAGTCGCATCTTTAAAGCCGCTGAATCCAGCGACTTCCAAAATTGACAAATCAGTATTCTTTAATAAATCACAGGCGAAAGTCATTCGCACATGGGTTATATAATCAACCGGCGTTTGCCCTGTAGCCGTTTTAAAGCGCCGATTAAAGGTCCTTGTTGTCATGCCAAACTGATTGGACAAATTAGGCACGCTAAGTAATTTAGCCAGATTATCCTGAATCCAAATTTGTGCCTGTGCTATTGCTTCATCGCCATGCTTGTTTTGACGTTTTCCCTCGTAGTTTGCCGATTCAGTTAGATTGCGAATTTCATGGAAAAAATTTCTCTGCGCCTGGCGGGCAATAATACGCCCAAAAATACGTTCTACCTGATGCATAATAAGTTCTGCCATGGCGTTGACACTGGCCGCGCAGTAAATATTTCCGGCTTGGGTGGTAAACTGCTCTCGCTCTAGCTGTATCCTTGGATAGCGGCGTTGCAATTGATCAAAATAGTGCCAGTGCGTTGTAGCTGGTTTGTCATCTAGCAGGCCTGCCTCAGCGAGAAAACAAACGCCGGTGCCTACCGCGGTAAAATTGGAATTTTTTCTATGTTGCTGCTGTAGCCATGGAATATAGGCTTGGTATTTATCGACAACTGGTCGAGGGTTTCGCCACATCGCAGGAATATGCACCAAATCACTATCAAACAGATCGCCAAGAGAATGAGTGGGATGCAACTCAAAGCCAGCAGAAGTTTTAACCGCTTTACCATCGGGGCTAAGCCAGCGAATATTGATTTCTTTGGTGTTTTCGCGATTGGCGCGAGCAGCCGTTTGCGCAAAATTAAAAATTTCAGCCGCCAAGGTGGTGCTCGAGACCAGCATATTATCGCAAAGCAAAAGAGTTAAATTAAAAATCATGGCTAAAAATATAGCATAAAAGTCTTAATAATTAACTAATATGGCTAAATAGTTAACTAAATATCCAAAAAATCCGATTAAACTGATACAAAGCGCATCAAATAATTGAGGGAGAGAGGATGTCAGTATCATTGCCACTTATTGTTGGTTATGGCGGCTATAATGCGGCGGGACGCAGTTCGTCAGATCAGGCGTTTAGGCGTATGATTTTAGAGTCACTACCGCAAAGCCAGCAACAACAAACCATTGTCAGCCTTGCCTGTCTTATGGGCCTAGTAAAGGCCACCGATCATGGCTTTAAGACAGCAGATGCACAAATTATTGATGCCTCTGAAGTAGATAAGCAGTTTCGCAGTACGGTTTTAAGTGGCACCCTAGTGAGAAAAATTTCTTCTTTTGATCCCAATGCCGTATCTGGCAATAAAAAAGTAAGTCTAAGTGCAAGCGCTGAGTCCCAGCCAGTATTTACCATTGCTAAGCGTGATTTGCCTACAGTGACCCCCAAGCATTGGCAGCTAAGGGATCTAGAAGATGGCACCTTTGAAGTTAAGCTCAGCCAAGATAGCGATCTTTTAGTGGGCTCAGACTATGAATTAGCGGCCAAGGCTGCTGGTGAACTGCCTCAAGGATTCGACCCGGCGGATCATTACAATGCGCGCTTTCACCCTCGTACATTACAAATGGCATTAATGGGCGCTAGTGATGCCTTGCATTCGGTGGGTGTTGAGTGGCAAACCATTGCCGATGCCGTTAAGCCTGATCAGATAGGTGTTTACTCCTCGAGCGGTTTTAGCCAAATGAGCGAAGAGGGTTTTGGCGGACTATTTCAGGCACGCTTAAAAGGCGGAAGAACCACGGCCAAGCAAGTGCCTATGGGGCTTAATTCCATGCCTGCCGATTTTATTAATGCCTATGTGCTCGGCAGTGTAGGTCATACCGAAGCTATTACAGGTGCTTGTGCCACCTTCCTTTATTGTTTGCAAGCCGCGGTTAGAGATATTCGCAGCGGTTTACGTCGGGTTGCTATTGTCGGCAATGCAGAATCAGTCATAATGCCTGAGGTTTCAGAAGGGTTCTCTAATATGAGTGCCCTGGGCAGCGATGAGAATTTAGCCAAATTAGATGGTACAAACAAACCAGACTGGCGCCGTGCCAGCCGTCCTTTTGGAGAAAATTGTGGCTTTACCCTCGCTGAGGGCACGCAATATGTTGTTTTGATGGACGATGCCTTAACCGTCGAATTAGGTGCAGATATTCATGGTGCTATACCCGAAATATTTATTAATGCCGATGGGGTTAAAAAGTCCATTTCTGCGCCGGGGGTAGGCAATACCATTTCTTTTGCCAAAGCTGTGGCCTCTGCGGTGAGTATTGTCGGCAAAGAAACAGTGCAAAATAATAGTTTTGTCCACGCCCATGGTTCCAGTACGCCGGCAAATCGCACCACTGAATCCAATTTAATTAATCGCGTAGCTGAGGCCTTTGATATTAATGACTGGCCAGTAACTGCGGTTAAGTCCTATGTCGGCCACACTATTTCAACTGCCAGTGGCGACCAGTTAATGTCGGCGCTTGGAACTTTTAAGTATCAGATTATTCCCGGCATCAAAACGATTAGTAAAGTAGCTGATGATGTAAATCAGCAACATACGGTGTTTCCACTGCAAGATATGGATATGAGCGACAAAAATATGCATGTCGCCTTTATTAATTCGAAGGGCTTTGGTGGCAACAATGCGACGGCAATGGTGCTATCACCCCAGCAAGTAGAAAAAATGATGGCGGCTCGTTATGGCGAACAGCTAGAAGCTTACTTTGCCAAACGAAAAACAACGCGAGAAAACGCTGAAGCCTATGCCAACTGTGCCGATATCGCAGAGTTGAATGTGGTTTATCGTTTTGGTGAAACGCTGATCGACGAAGAAAAGGTAAGAATTACCAAAGAGGGCATAAGTATTCCAGGCCTTGCGCAGGATGTTGCTTTTGATTTGGACAATCCTTACTCAGATATGTAGGGCTGTTCTGAGATTAGTTGGCGAGTAGGTTGTCTAATAAGCTGTGTGTTAACCAATTAATGCGCCTAGCCTGCCCGATCCATTCCGTATTTTCTTCTCCATTCTTTGCTGTTTGAACATTAAATCTTCCGCCATGCACCGCGATAATATCTCCACTTGTGCTATCCACTATAGGGCTTCCAGAGCTACCTTCTTGAACGGCGCAGTTATGTAGCAACAGTTTATTATTTGTCAGATGGGGGTGGTTAATTTTTTGGCATTGCGTCTGCTTAAAGCTGCCTGCATAGGGGCTAATCAAAGAAAACTCTACTATTGAACTAGAATTTTTTTCCGCTAGCGTAAGTTTGGGCTGATGGGCTTTGTTTTTTAGTCGGATAAAAACAAGGTCGCTTTCGGCTTGTGCAATTTTATCCTTATTATTTACCGAGTAACTGTGAGTAGATATTGTTTTAAAGCCAATGCCACTGAGTCGTTTATTTTGTGGTCGGTAATCGCACTGGTTAAAAAGCTGGTCGGTTTGTGGGTCGTAAATAACATGGGCGGCAGTCACAATAACCGATTGATTGGGGTCAAAACCTTGGGGTAATTGAATATGCGTGGCTACGCCACGAATGCCGCCATCACAGTAAATGGTGCCTACCGCTTGGGTATAATCTTTGGCTTGTGTTGGTAGTGAGCAAAGTATAAATAGGGCAGTGACTAGCGCTAGAAAATTAGCATTTGTCCTGCCTAGGCTGATTACCACTAGCTCATATCTCCCCAAAGGGATTGCAGTATTGAGATCGCGGCCAAAGGCGCGGTTTCGGTTCGTAGTACTCTTGGACCCAACGCAAGCGCTTGGAAATCTTGGGCTATTGCCTGTTCAATTTCACGCTCGCTGAGACCACCTTCGGGACCAACTAACAAGGCGATCTGGCCGCTGGGCTGAGGCATGTCGGCAAGACGTGATTCAGTGCGATGGTGAAGTACCAATTTAAGTGAACTATCACAGTGGGTTTGCCACTGGTCTAGCTTTAAGGGCTTATTGATTTGCGGCACTCGGTTGCGCTGACTCTGCTCACAGGCACTTATAGCCACCTGTTGCCAGTGTCCCACTTTTTTATCCAGCCGATCACCGCTAAGTTTAACTTCACAGCGCTCAGTAAAAAGGGGAGTAATTTCACTTACGCCAAGCTCTGTGGCTTTTTGCATAATCCAATCCATGCGTTCACCACGAGAAATGCCAATAGCTAGGTGAATAGACAGTGATGATTCTCGATCGGTCTGATCAAATTCAGTGATACGCACTGAAGCCTTGCCCTTTTGAGCATCGACTAGCTCGGCAGTATATTCGCCGCCTTGACCATTAAACAGAGTCACTAACTGACCAGAGTTCATTCGCAACGCTGAGGTCAAATGCCTTGCTGCACCGGCTTCAAGCTCGATGCAGTCGCCAATGGCCATGGTTTGCGGAGAATAAACTCTGGGAATACGCATGGCTTAGTTGGAGCTATCCAAGCCTAGGTTTTGACATAGGCTATCGGAAATCTGCCATTGATTCATGGTGTAAAAGTGTAAGCCCGGCGCACCACCTGCAAGTAGTGTTTCACACAGATTACTAACAATCTCTATACCGTAATTGACTAAATCTTGCTGATTATCTTTGCGCTCTTTTAACTGCCATTGCAACCAACGCGGAATTTCGGCACCACAGTTTTCTGAAAATCGTAAAAGATTCTGAAAATTAGTTAAGGGCATAATGCCCGGCACTATGGGCTTGTCGATACCCGCTTTTTGGCAGTTTTCGACAAACTGAAAATAGGCATCAGGATTATAAAAATACTGGGTAATCGCGCGGTTAGCACCGGCCTTAAACTTTTCGCCTAACCAGTAGATGTCTTTACTGTAGCTTTCGGCTTCAGGATGAATTTCTGGGTAGGCGGCGACATTGATATCAAAGTGATCGTCGGTTTTTTCCCGAATCAGTGCGACTAATTCATTAGCATGTACTAGCTGTGTGGTGCCACCAATACCTGAGGGCAGATCGCCGCGCAGGGCGACAAGATTTGATATACCAGCTTGCTTATATTCATTAATTAATCCAAGCACAGTCTCTTCGCTATCACCGCCAAATGAGAGGTGAGGTGCGGCCTGGTAGTCCTGTTGCTGCAGATCTAATACCAGTTGCTTGGTGGTATCACGGGTCGATCCACCAGCACCATAGGTTACCGAGAAAAATTCTGGGTTATAGCGATTGAGTTTTTCGCAGGTGAGCTGCAATTTTTGCCGCCCCTGCTCAGTTTTTGCAGCGAAAAACTCAAAGCTAATATGTGGTTGTGTAGCCATAAAAAATCCGTTTTATTTAGTATTTGTAGCTATCATTTTTGAAGGGGCCATCAACGGTAACATTGATGTAATCGGCCTGCGCCTGAGTTAGCTTGGTGATTACACCGCCAAAACCACTAACCATATGGGCAGCAACTTCTTCATCAAGATGTTTTGGCAACACTTCAACCCCCAGCAATTTAGTCTGAGTAGCCTTATCTTGATTAGCAAAGCCGCGGCCATAGAGTTCAATTTGCGCTAATACCTGATTGGCAAATGAACCATCCATAATACGACTTGGATGGCCGGTAGCATTGCCAAGATTAACCAAGCGACCTTCAGCTAATAACAGCAGATGATCATTGCTTTCTTGGTCACGGTAAACCTTATGCACCTGAGGCTTAATTTCTTCCCAGCGCCAAGTTTCGCGCATATAAGCAGTGTCGATTTCATTATCAAAGTGGCCGATATTACATACCACACAACCGCTTTTAATCGCAGCTAGTACGCTTGAGTCGCATACATTGTAGTTGCCAGTGGTAGTAACCAATAAATCAGTTGTGGCTAACAACTCAGTATTCACGCCTTGATTGAAATCGCCATTATTGTAAGTTGAAACTACTTCGAAGCCGTCCATACAGGCCTGCATGGCACAGATTGGATCCACTTCAGTTACCTTAACAATCATGCCTTCTTGGCGCAGGGATTGAGCAGAACCCTTGCCCACATCACCATAACCAATAACCAAGGCTTTCTTGCCTGATAATAGGTGATCGGTAGCGCGCTTAATAGCATCATTCAGGCTGTGACGACAGCCGTATTTATTGTCATTTTTTGACTTGGTAACCGAATCATTAACATTAATTGCCGGCACTTTAAGCTCACCTGCTTCAAGCATTTCATATAAGCGATGAACACCCGTAGTAGTCTCTTCAGTTACACCATGCACCTGCTCTAATACTTGATGATACTTCTGATGTAAAAGCGAAGTCAGGTCGCCTCCATCGTCTAGGATCATATTGGCATTCCAAGGCTCGCCATCTTTTAATACTTGCTGTTCTAAGCACCAATCATATTCTTCTTCAGTTTCACCCTTCCAAGCAAAAACCGGTGTGCCATTGGCTGCAATAGCGGCTGCGGCATGATCCTGCGTTGAGAAAATATTACATGAAGTCCAGCGCACTTCTGCGCCTAGTGACTCTAATGTCTCAATAAGCACCGCAGTTTGAATGGTCATATGGATACAGCCCAAAATTCTTGCGCCAGCCAGTGGTTGCTCACCGTTATATTTACTGCGAAGCGCCATCAGCGCAGGCATTTCTGATTCAGCAATGGAAATTTCTTTTCTACCCCACTCGGCTAAATTGATATCCGCCACTTTATAATCAGTGAATGGCGCGTTATTTTTTACGGATTTTAATACGGTCATATTGGTTACCTTTAAATATGTCTATTAACTACAGTGCTTTTTTAAGCGCTGCAGCTCGATCAGTTTTTTCCCATGTGAAGCTTGATTCAGTGCGGCCAAAATGCCCATAAGAGGCAGTTTTACGATAGATTGGCTTGCGTAGATCTAGCATCTCGATTAATCCTCTAGGACGCAGATCAAATTGCTCGCGAACTAGTTCTACAATTTTTTCATCAGAGAGTTTTCCCGTACCAAAGGTATTGATACTGATAGAGGTAGGCTCTGATACACCAATGGCATAGGAAATTTGAATTTCACAGCGATCGGCTAGGCCGGCGGCAACAATATTTTTGGCCACATAGCGTCCGGCGTATGCTGCTGAGCGATCCACTTTTGTGGGGTCTTTGCCAGAAAAAGCACCACCGCCGTGATGCGCCATACCACCATAGGTATCGACAATAATTTTTCGTCCGGTAAGGCCACAGTCACCCATTGGCCCACCAATTTCAAAGTTGCCGGTTGGGTTAATATGGTACTGGGTACCGTTATGTAGCCATTCGGCAGGCAAAACATGGTCGACTATTTCACTGCGTACGGCAGCCTGTAAATCTTTTTGTGAAATATCCGGAGAGTGCTGGGTGGATAGCACCACTGCGTCTACCGCAACCGGAACACCATTATCATATCTGAGGGTGACTTGGCTTTTGGCATCGGGACGCAACCATGGCAGGGCGCCACTCTTTCTTAATTGCGCCTGACGCTCGACTAAACGGTGCGAGTAAAAAATAGGTGCGGGCATCAGCACCTCGGTTTCGTTACTGGCATAACCAAACATAAGGCCCTGATCACCGGCGCCTATATCTTTATCTTCAGCCTCATCAACCCCCTGAGCAATATCCGAAGACTGCTTGCCGATGGCGTTAATAACAGCGCAAGAATTGCCGTCGAAGCCTTTATCTGAGTGGTCATAGCCAATATCAGTAATCACATCGCGGACAATTTGCTCCAAATCCACATAGGTTTTAGTGCGCACTTCGCCGGCAATAATCGCCATGCCGGTTTTGACCATAGTTTCTACCGCTACCCGCGAGTGAGGATCATCGGCAATAATGGCATCTAGAACAGCATCAGAAATTTGATCGGCCATTTTGTCCGGATGGCCCTCAGATACTGATTCAGAGGTAAAAAGATTATAGGTTGACATAAGGTTCCTTTAATTTGTCGTCGCGGCTTTCTTAAACTGCCGAAGCTGTATGCGAAATCCATTGCGTTGTGTAAGAAATAAACTATTGCCTTCTGTGAGCCCAGCATTTTCCGCCCAGTCAGTGATCTCACTTGGATCAAAGCCAAGCCATAAGTCGCCACAAGCTTGTTTTACCCAGTCTTGGCCATGGGCACAAAGATCGGTGATAAGTAAAACGCCATTGAGGGTTAAAAGGTCGGCACAGTGTTTAATAATATCTCCAGGAATAGGGTTGTGATGTAAAACCATATTCAGTGAAACAAAATCAGCAGATAATTTTTTATCTATTGCCGAAAATGTGTCTCCATTGAGAAAGCTTATATTGTTAAGGCCCTGTTTTTTGACCCGCTGGGCACATTGATCAAGCATCTCGGCACTATTATCTAAGGCCACCACATGGTCGAAGGTGGCACTCAATTTTTTCAGAAACTGGCCGTAACCTGGGCCAATTTCAAGGGCTTGGGAGGTTGCGCCTAACGAGCTATCTAACAGGCTTTCAACACTATCGCCATAGTCTGACCAGCTGGCAATAAGATCCTGATTTTCTTCAAACAGAGACACATTTCGATTAAAAAACTCCACTGAAGCGCTGGCGCGTTCTCGATTGATATCTGCAAGCCGCTCAGCAACATCTGAGTCGACCATTGCCTTATCAATTGCTTGAAATAGAGCTTTTTGCATAGTTTGCAAATCAATATCCGGATTTAGCGGATTGCGACGATAAAAAATAGTTGTACCTTCGCGCCTTGATGAAACTAATCCAGCATTGGACAGAATCTTGAGGTGATGGCTCATTGCTGATTGTCGAATATCAAATATTTGGCAAAGTTCTAATACACCATAGGCATTTTGCTGAAGAACCTTAAGAATTTGGATACGCAAAGGGTCCCCAGCAGCCTTGCATAGGATGCCGATGGCGCCAACTGTTTGTGGAGCAGTCTGGTCGAAAGTGCTAGTAGCACGGGTTTCTGCTGTCATTTTGTCGATTTTAGCACAGTCAATTTAGTCCATCAAAATATTTTTATATAAAAATATTTTGATGGGTTTAAAAAGCTTTAAATTATTTGCAATTTCATCGGCTTAAATAGGTAATTCTGGTTTACTGATGAGGTCTTCTAAGCCACAATACCCTCACTAAATTTTTCCGTTTTAGGAGTGAAATTTCATGGCCTCACGTCGAGACCTCGCTAATGCTATTCGCGCCCTTAGTATGGACGCTGTCCAACAGGCTAACAGTGGTCATCCCGGTGCTCCAATGGGTATGGCAGATATTGCTGAAGTATTGTGGAGAGACTATTTAAAACACAATCCAGCAGACCCAACATGGGCTAATAGAGATCGCTTTGTACTCTCAAATGGTCATGGCTCTATGTTGCTTTATTCTCTCCTGCACCTTTCGGGCTATGATTTGCCCATTGAAGAAATTAAGAATTTCCGACAATTACACTCAAAAACTCCTGGTCATCCTGAATATGGTTATGCCCCCGGAGTTGAAACAACGACTGGGCCATTGGGTCAGGGTATTAGTAATGCAGTTGGTATGGCATTGGCTGAAAAAGTTCTAGCGGCGCAGTTTAACAAGCCTGGACATAATCTTGTCGATCATCACACCTATACCTTTTTAGGTGATGGTTGCTTGATGGAAGGTATTTCCCATGAGGTTTGCTCGCTTGCAGGCACCCTCAAATTAAGCAAGCTAATTGCATTCTATGATGATAATGGCATCTCGATTGACGGTGATGTAGCTGGTGTGGACGGTGATGGCGGTTGGTTTACCGATGACACCCCTGCGCGTTTTGAATCCTACGGTTGGCAGGTAATTCCTGCGGTTGATGGGCATGATTCAGATGCAATCGATGCCGCTATTAAACAGGCTAAAGCTTCCGAAAAGCCCACTCTAATCTGTTGTAAAACAGTTATTGGCTTCGGCTCGCCTAACAAGCAGGGTAAAGAGGACTGTCATGGCGCTCCATTAGGCGCAGATGAAATTGCCCTTACCCGTAAGCAATTAGGCTGGGAATATGCAGCTTTTGAAATTCCAGAAGACTATTATTCTGCATGGAATGGTGTTGAAAAAGGTCAGGCGCAGCAAGCTGATTGGAATAAGCAGTTTGCTGATTACCAGTCTGAGTTCCCAGAGTTAGCGGCTGAATTTGAGCGCCGAGCCAATGGCGATCTTCCGGCAGACTTTAGCGATAAAGCCGATGCCTATATTCGTGAGTGCCAAGACAAAATGGAAAAAGTAGCATCGCGCAAGGCCTCTCAAAACTGCCTTAATGCGTTTGGTCCATTACTACCTGAACTACTGGGCGGCTCTGCAGATTTGGCTGGCTCCAATCTGACAATTTGGTCCGGTTGCAAAGATATCAGCGGAGATAATGCTGACGGGAACTATCTCTATTACGGCGTTCGTGAATTTGGTATGAGCGCGATTATGAATGGTATCGCCCTTCACGGCGGCTTTATTAATTATGGCGCTACCTTTCTGATGTTTATGGAATATGCGCGCAATGCCGTACGTATGGCGGCATTGATGAAACAGCAAAGTATTTTTGTCTACACCCATGATTCTATTGGTTTGGGTGAAGATGGTCCCACGCACCAACCGGTAGAACAGTTAAGCGCCCTTCGCGCAACGCCTAATCTACATACTTGGCGCCCTTGCGATACCGTTGAATCCGCAGTCAGCTGGAAAACTGCTATCGAACGCAGTGATGGTCCAAGTGCCTTGGTATTTAGCCGTCAGGGCTTAGCGCCAATGGAGCGTTCCGATGAGCAATTAAATAATGTCAGTCGAGGCGGTTATATCTTACGTAAAGCTAATGATGCACAGGCTATTATTATTGCTGCGGGTTCGGAAGTTGAGCTCGCTACCACAGCTGCAGATCAGCTTGCTGAAAAAGGTATTGCCGTCAATGTAGTATCTATGCCCTGTGCAGAAATATTTTGTGAGCAAGATAAAGCGTATCAAGAATCTGTATTGCCGCAGTCAATTAGAGCGCGAGTAGCTGTTGAGGCACTGCATGCAGATTACTGGCATAAATTTGTTGGCCTAGATGGTCGTGTTGTTGGCATGACTAGTTTTGGCGAGTCGGCACCAGGGAATGTATTAATGAAAGAATTTGGGTTTACCATTGAAAACGTAGTGGCTAAGGTTTTGGAGACCCTAGGCTAATGATTCGCGTAGCCGTTAATGGCTATGGACGTATAGGCCGTTCTGTTTTAAGAGCGGTCTATGAATCTAAGCTACAAGACCAGATTAAAATTGTGGCAATAAATGAGCCTGCTGATAATAAAACCATAGCTCACCTAACCCGCTACGATTCTACCCATGGTCGATTTTTAGGTGAAGTGAACTGTGACGAGAATACACTCACTATCTGTGGTGATTCCATTGCTATAGTGCATGAAGATAATCTAGATCAACTGCCCTGGTCAGACCTTAACGTTGATGTGGTTTTAGAATGTAGCGGTAGTTTTAGCGATCGTAAAACTGCTGAAAAGCACATAAAAAGCGGTGCCAAACGTGTGTTGTTTTCTCAGCCGGCAGAATCAGATGTTGATGCCACTATAGTCTATGGTTACAACCACCATCAGTTAACTGGCAAAGAGCGGATAATTTCCAGCGCCTCCTGCTCAACCAACTGTGTTGTCCCAGTAATTGAAATACTAGACCAGAATTTTTCGGTAGAGGGTGGCGTTATTACGACTATTCACTCAGCGATGAATGATCAGCCTGTATTGGATGCCTACCATCATACCGATTTGCGTAAAACACGTGCGGCAATGAATTCTATTATTCCCGTTGATACTGGACTTGCCCTTGGAATTGACCGCTTGATGCCGAATTTAGCTGGGCGTTTTCAGGCGCAGGCGATGCGTGTCCCCACATTGAATGTGTCAGCTATCGATTTATCAGTACTAGTTAATCAGGCGGTTGATATACAGAGTGTTAATCAAGCGCTGGCAAATGCAACGGAAGGTTCGTTAAACAATATATTGGGTTATACCGAAGAGCCGCTGGCTTCCTGCGATTTTAATCACGACCCGAGAAGTGGCATCGTTGATGCCAGTCAAACTAGAGTCAGTCAGCAAAAACTCATCAAAGTACTTGTTTGGTTTGATAACGAATGGGGCTATGCCAATAGAATGTTGGATGTGTTGAAAAGCTGGTAAGCGCCAGATAAGCAATCCATTTAAATTGAATAATAGGAAAAGTAATGACTATCAAATTAATGACTGATTTAGATCTCAGCCAAAAACATGTATTGATTCGAGAAGATCTAAACGTCCCGGTTAAAAATGGTGTGATCACTAGTGATGCCAGAATTAATGCGGCACTGCCAACCATTAAGCAGGCAATAGATCAGGGTGCTGTAGTTATTTTGATGTCGCATCTAGGTCGCCCAACTGAGGGGCAGTTTGAAGACCAGTTCAGCCTGCAGCCTGTGGCTGATAGCCTCAGTCAAAAATTAGGTACACAGGTGCAATTAATTACCGACTGGACTGATGGTGTTGAAGTGCCTGCAGGGCAGGTGGCACTGCTTGAAAATGTGCGATTTAATGTCGGCGAAAAAGCCAATGATGATGCTCTGTCACAGGCCTATGCCAAGCTCTGCGATATCTTTGTTATGGATGCCTTTGGTACCGCACACCGTGCCCAAGCTTCAACCCATGGTGTGGCTAAGTTTGCACCAGTTGCTTGCGCTGGACCGCTACTGGCTAATGAATTAAATGCCCTTGAAAAAGCCATAGCTACTCCTAAAGCACCCGTAGGTGCCATCGTTGGTGGATCAAAGGTGTCGACAAAATTAATGGTTTTGGAAGCTCTAGCGGATAAAGTGGATCAGTTAATTGTCGGCGGTGGTATTGCCAATACATTCTTGGCTGCGGCAGGTCATCCCGTAGGTAAATCCTTATATGAGCCAGATTTAATTCCCGCGGCCAAAGCACTAATGGAAAAGGTTGAGATTCCAATGCCTACCGATGTGGTTGTGGGCAAGGAATTTTCTGAAACTACCGAAGCGCGTGTGGTTGCGGTGGAAGATGTCGAGGCTGATGATATGATTTTTGATATAGGCCCTGAATCAGCTGGTCAATTAGCTGATATTATCAAAACCTTAGGTACCATTATTTGGAATGGCCCAGTGGGCGTATTTGAGTTTGACCAGTTTGCCGAGGGCACCAAAACACTGTCTTTTGCCATTGCTGAAAGCGATGGTTTCTCTATTGCTGGCGGTGGCGATACCCTCGCCGCAGTCGATAAATATGAAATTGCCGAGCAGGTGTCCTATATTTCTACAGGTGGGGGTGCGTTTTTGGAATATGTAGAAGGCAAGGAATTACCCACCGTTGCCCTCCTAAAAGCGCGAGCGGTCAGCGACTAGTAAATTTATGGTGGCGGGTTGCAAGGAGTGCAATTGACTAACAAAGCTTACAAGGAAAGAAGCGATGCCACTTATTTCAATGAGACAAATGCTGGATCACGCCGCAGAAAATAGCTACGGTGTGCCAGCATTTAACGTTAATAATCTAGAACAGATGCGAGCGATTATGCTCGCCGCCGATCAGACTCAAAGTCCAGTCATAGTTCAGGCTTCAGCCGGCGCACGCAAATATGCCGGTGCCCCATTTCTTCGTCATTTAATTCAAGCGGCAATCGAAGAATGGCCGCATCTTCCAATATGCATGCATCAGGATCATGGCACCAGTCCAGCAGTTTGTCAGCGCTCCATTCAGCTTGGCTTTAGTTCGGTAATGATGGATGGATCACTGCGGGAAGACGGTAAAACTCCCTCTAGCTACCAATATAATGTAGATGTTACTCGCCAAGTTGTGGCCATGGCTCACGCCTGTGGCGTATCAGTTGAAGGGGAGTTGGGTTGTTTGGGCTCCCTAGAAACCGGACAGGCAGGCGAAGAAGATGGTGTTGGCGCAGACTGTGTTCTGAGCCAAGAGCAGATGTTAACCGATCCCGATGAAGCTGCAGATTTTGTCAGTCAAACCGGGGTGGACGCATTGGCTATTGCCTGCGGTACATCCCACGGCGCCTATAAATTTAGTCGCCCACCCACGGGGGATATCTTGGCGATTGATCGCATAAAGCAAATCCATCAAAAAATACCTAATACCCATTTAGTAATGCATGGCTCTTCCTCGGTGCCCCAAGAATGGTTGACGATTATTAATCAGCACGGTGGTGAAATTCCTGAAACCTATGGTGTCCCAGTCGAGCAGATCTGCGAGGGAATAAAACACGGCGTGCGCAAGATCAATATAGATACGGATTTGCGTTTAGCATCCACCGGCATTATTCGCCAATTTTTAGCGATGAATCCAACAGCATTTGATCCTCGCGCCTATTTAAAAGAAACCATAACGGCCATGAAAGATATTGCAGTGGCGCGTTATGAGGCCTTTGGCACAGCCGGTAATGCCACCAAAATAGTACCTTTGGGATTGTCGGTAATGAGCAATAAATACAGCGAAGCAAAACTGGGCTTACAAATTAATGGTTGCTAGGCCTGAGCATACTGTTGGTTAACACCCAGCCAGCGGTCTATTAGTGGGTCCACCGCTTTAGGCTGTTGTTTGATTAAACTCTCAGCGGCTTGTTTTATCTGTGGTAGCAAATGTGCATCGCGCTGAAGATCGGCAATTTGCAGTTGCATATCCCCAGTTTGACGGGTGCCCAGAAGTTCGCCGGGACCCCTTAATTCAAGGTCTTTTTCAGCAATTACAAAACCATCGCTGGTTTCGCGCATGGTTTTTAGGCGTGCACTGCCATTGGCCGATATGGGCGAGCTATAGAGTAAGACACAATGACTTTTTGCCGAACCTCTTCCTACTCTGCCTCTAAGCTGATGCAGTTGTGATAAGCCAAGGCGCTCGGCATTTTCAATAATCATTAAACTAGCATTGGGTACATCAACCCCT
The DNA here is from genome assembly GCA_045560645.1 of Porticoccaceae bacterium. GTDB lineage: Bacteria > Pseudomonadota > Gammaproteobacteria > Pseudomonadales > Porticoccaceae > HTCC2207. The sequence continues at coordinate 50,812 of JBJKZE010000002.1, forward strand.
ACCTCAATGACTGTGGTTGCTACTAATAAATGTATTTCACCCGCCTTAAAAGCATTCATAACTTCCAATTTTTCCCGAGGTTTAAGGCGGCCATGCACTAAGCCAATAGATAGCTCAGGCAGCAAAAGCTGTAGTTCGCTTGCAGTGACTTCAGCGGCCTGAGCTTCGAGTACATCAGACTCCTCAATAAGCGTACACACCCAGTAGGCTTGACGACCCTCAAGACAGGATGCACGTACCCGTTCAATAACATCATTGCGTCTAAGGTTACTTAATACAGCAGTTTCAACCGGTGTTCGCCCTGGAGGTAATTCATCAATCACCGAACAATCAAGATCAGCATAGGCACTCATAGCCAGAGTTCTAGGTATAGGCGTTGCAGTCATAATTAATTGATGGGGCGCTAAACTATGCTCGTTGGGTTGATTGTCGCCAAACCCCTTATTGCGCAATGCCAGACGCTGATGAACACCAAATCGATGTTGTTCATCAATAATGGTTATTCCTAGATCATTAAATTGCACGCTTTCTTGAAATAGTGCGTGGGTTCCTATCACCATTTGCGCACTGCCGTCGGCGATGCGTTCTAGCTGGACTTCTCTTGCCTTGCCTTTTACCTTGCCGGTTAACCAAGCAACACTGATCTTCATATTTTTGAACCACTGTTCAAAATTTATTCTGTGTTGCTCAGCCAAAATTTCTGTGGGTGCCATCAGTGCGGCCTGCTTGCCATTGGCAATCGCCTGTAAGGCTGCAATTGCCGCCACTACAGTTTTACCGGAGCCAACATCTCCCTGTACTAGGCGCAACATGGGAAAAGGTTTATTGATATCGGCAGTTATTTCACTGACCACCCTTTTTTGTGCGCCAGTAAGTTCAAACGGCAGTTGTTCTAAGAAACTTGTGAGTACAGCTTTGTTTTCAGGTAGTGTCGGCGCATTTTGTTGCTGCACTTTTTGCCGCATTTTAAGCAGACTCAAATTGTGGGCAATAAGCTCCTCTGCCGCCAAACGCTGTTGCGCCGGATGTTCTCCATTAGCAAGCCTATGTAGCTCTGTGCCCGGCGGCGGCGAGTGAATTAGTTTTAATGCATCAACAAGCGAAAAAGATAAAAGACCGTCCAGCTGTTGTTTTAGCGAATTGGGCAATAGTTCCTCTATACCATATTTATCCATGCCTATTAGGGCTTGACGGCATAGATCTCTAATACGAATTTGAGTGATGCCCTCAGTTAGAGGATAAACAGGAGTTAATGTATCTTCTAATTGTGGTGGATTATTGCCATCGAGATGCTGGTATTCAGGATGATAAAGCTCTAAGCCAAATTTGCCCTGCCTCACTTCGCCAAAGCAACGCAACTTTGCTCCAGGCTTTAGTCGATTTTGTTGGGCACGACTAAAGTGAAAAAACCTTAAAACAGTGGTCCCAGTGGCATCCTGTAATTTACACACTAGGCTTCGTCGACGGCCAAAAGTTACGTCACTGGCGCGAATTTCTCCTTCTAAAACTACATCAGTAAGAGGTTGCAAGCTGCCAATGGGGGTTATTTTGGTTCTGTCGATATAGCGCAGTGGTAAATGAAATAACAAATCCTGCAGACTCTTTAGATCAAGTTTGCTTAGTTTTTGTGATAGCTGTGGACCTACCCCGCGAAGCTCACTAATAGCAATCGCGCCGAGATTAGGTTCAGTCATTTGCTAGTGTGGAAGTGTTTTATTTTCATGACTCAAATTATAGCTTGTATAGATAGCATTGCGAACCGCTTCGATTGCCTTATAGCGAGGAAAGCCAGCACGCCATGCGATCGCTGTAGTGCGTTTTGGGCCATCACCTTCAAAGGGAACAGCTACCAAATTAATGCAGCAAGAACTACAGAAGCTTGTTCCCATAACCGCTGTTTGCGGCAAAATGGTAATGCCAAAGCCTGAGGCGACCATGGTACAAAGGGTTTCCAATGAGTAAGCTTCTGAGTCAGTATTTATAGGCATATCGCCGTTGTAGTATTTATTGATATTGGGAATAGCTTCTATTACCTGATCTCTATAGCAATGCCCCTCGCCGAGCAGCAAAATATGCTCCTTTTCCAGATCCTCAGGCTTTAATGAGGAACGCTTCGCTAGAGGGTGATTGGGGGGCACTACAACCATAAATGGTTCATCAAATAACGGTTGAACAACAATGTCAGGTTCTTTGAATGGCAGACATAAAATAGCGACATTAAGCTTCCCTTTGCGCAGCCGCTCTCGCAATGAATTGGTGTAGCCCTCTTCAATAATTAATGGCATATCGGGCGCACTTTTTTGCAGAGGCGAAACAAAGTTTGGAAATAAGTAGGGCCCTATAGTGAATATAGCGCCAATACGAAGGGGCGAACACAGTCTTTCACCCTCATTGACCGCAATATCCTTTATGATTGCGAGCTCATCAAGTACTTTGTGGCATTGAGTAATAATTTTTTCACCCATGCGTGTTAGCAAAACATCGGTGGCTGTGCATTCAAATATTTCTACACCCAACTCAGATTCTAATTTTTTTATTGCTATACTGAGGGTTGGTTGGCTGACATTGCACTGTTTCGCAGCAAGCCCAAAGTGCTGAGTGGTGGCCGGAGCGGTCGCATAGTGTAGTTCAGTTAATGTCATATTGTTCCTCCCTGAAACAATAAGATTATTATTTTTATTATTTGATAATAGATAAAATATACTAAAAATATACAGGAATAAAGTTTGAAAATACTTTTTATTGGATGTGGTGATATAGCTCAACGAGCCGCGGGCATGGTTAAGAGAGGTCGCCAATGCTATGGGCTAAGGCGCAGTCCTAAAGGCTTGCCATCATATATTGCGCCAATTACAGCAGATGCAGCAGATCCCAAGCAGTTACGGTCTATTGCTACAGAAGGTTTTGATATATGGATTGTAACCATGACGCCTGGCGAGTTTACAAGGCAAGCTTATGAGCAATCATATTTAGCTGTAGCGCATGCTGTTGCTGAATCAGTTTCCGCTGTGTCCAATCCTCCTAAATTCATTATTTGGGTATCCAGCACCAGCGTTTATGGCGATTGCGCTGGCGAATGGGTTGACGAAACCACAAAGCCTAATCCGGTCACATTCTCTGGTGAAATACTACTTCAAGCGGAGCAGGTTATTAAAGAGTTAACCTGCCGCAGCACTATAGTTAGGTTTTCCGGTATTTATGGGCCGGGTCGGACTAGGCTTATCGAACAGGTTAGGTCTGGTAAGGGGCGACCACAAACACCACAACAATGGAGTAACCGTATTCATGCTGATGACTGTGGCGCTGTTTTGGCGCATCTAATTAACTTATTTGCGTCTGGCAAGCCTATTGAGCAGGTTTATCTGGCATCAGATTGTCAGCCGGTTACTCAGCATGAAATCCGCAGTTGGCTCGCGGAGAAATTATCGGTTGATCTTATTGAGGAGCCTGTTGCTGTTGGACCTATCAGACGTTGCAGTAATCGCCTTCTTTTGCAATCTGGTTTTAGCTTTAGATACCCTTCTTATAAAGAGGGTTACGCTGCACTGTTAGAGAATCAAGAAAGTCGTTAATTAGGTAACTACAATGCCGTCCATTTCAATTTCTGCGCCCTTAGGTAATTCTTTAACCCCAATAGCTGCTCGTGCTGGATAGGGTTGCTCAAATAATTCTTCCATAACTTCATTAACAGCGGCGAAATTACTTAAGTCGGTAAGAAAAATATTGAGTTTAACAATGCCGCTTAGGTCTGAACCTGCAGCCTCACAAACTGCATTCAAATTAGCGAAAACCTGTCGTGCCTGTACCTGTATATCCCCTGTAATTAATGTCATAGATTGAGGATCTAATGGAATTTGCCCTGACAGGTAAACAGTGTTGGTAACTTTCACTGCTTGGCTGTAGGGGCCAATAGCGGCAGGTGCTTTTTCTGTGAAGATATGTGCTTTGTTAGACATAATATCAGTCCTTATATGATTACTTATTTTTAACTCGATATACTCGACGAACCGGAGTTAAGCTTCTTACGCGACGAATAATATCAGCCAAGTGAACCCGATTTCGTACGGTCATAACTACATCGACAATACTAGTAAATGCATCTTTTTCGGTAGCGCTTATATTCTCTATAGTAGCATCTTCATCGGTTATTCTTGAGGCAAGTGCGGCAATAAAGCCGCGCTCTGGGGTTATTTCTACCTTAACCTCAACAGGAAACTCCCCTTCGACCACTTTTGACCAGCTTAGCGGCATACATTTTTCTGGATGGTTGCGAATTTCTTTTAGGTTGTGACAGGATTCTAGGTGAATAACTAAACCTTTACCTGGTGATACATGACCTAGAATAGGGTCGCCAGGTATTGGGTGGCAGCATCGGGCATAATGAAGAATTAAGCTCTCTGATGTATCCACAACCACGGGCAATGATGGCTTACGCTTATCCTCAGGGATATTTCGCTTAGAAGGTGGCACTAAAATATTAGCCACAGCAAAAGGCACCTGATTACCTAGGCCAATTTGCTGTAGAACATATTCAAAGGTGGGCGCAGACGTTTCTTTAAGCAATCGCTTAATCTGTGATTTTCGCAGCTTATTATAAGCAGTGCCGTAATTTGCCAACGTTTTGTCAAGCAGTCGTTTGCCTAGATTGACAGATTCGTCATGCTGCTGATTTTTCAAGAAGTGACGTATAGCACTTCGCGCCTTTGCAGTAACCACAAAGTTAAGCCAGTTGGGGTTTGGTTGGGCGCCCTGGGTACTGATGATTTCAATTTTCTGTCCGCTCTGGAGCTGTTCAGATAGGGGTGTTAATTCGCGATCAACTCGACAGGCAATACAGCTATTACCCAGATCTGTATGAACTGAGTAAGCAAAGTCAACGGCGGTTGCTCCAGAGGGTAGTTCAATAATTCGCCCTTTGGGAGTAAAGACATAGATTTCATCTGGGAATAGATCAGTCTTAACATGCTCCAAAAATTCTAACGAATCACCCGCCTGTTTTTGCATTTCAAGCAGTCCCTGAACCCATTGCGTGGCTCGACGCTGGCTAGCATCAACATTGCCTTCTGAGACTTTGTATTCCCAGTGAGCAGCGATACCGTAGTTGGCCATGGTTTCCATTTCTTTGGTACGAATCTGCACCTCAATAAATACGCCATGCATACCGACCAAAACCGTGTGGAGTGACTGGTAGCCATTGGCTTTCGGTATGGCGATATAATCCTTAAATTCACCGGGGACAGGCTTAAAGATATTGTGCATTACTCCAAGTGTGCGATAGCAATCGTCAACGGAGTCGACAATCAGTCTAAAGGCAAAAACATCCATAATATCGCGAAAGGACTTATGCTTATTGCGCATTTTTTTGTAGATGCTCCACACATGCTTCTCTCTGCCCTTAACAATTGCGGGAAAAGATTCTTTCTCTAGCCGAACTTCGATTGCTTGATGAATTTCAGAAACAATTGCTTTGCGGTTTTTACTGGCTGCTTTTAATGCTTCTTGCAAACGCCGATGGCGTAAGGGGTACATGGTGGAAAAACCGAGATCTTCAAATTCGATTCGCACATCATTTATACCAAGACGCTGAGCTATTGGCGCATAAATATCTAGAGTTTCTCGGGCGATGCGCCGCCGCTTTTCCGGGGGTAGTACACCAAGGGTGCGCATATTGTGAAGTCGGTCAGCAAGTTTAACTAGAACCACGCGAATGTCTTTCGACATGGCGAGAGTCATTTTTTGAAAACTTTCGGCTTGTAGTTGAGCCTTAGTTTCGAATTCAATTTCGCTTAATTTACTAACGCCATCGACCAGATCGGCCACCGTGCGACCAAAGCGTCGACTAATTTGTCCTTTGGTAACACCGGTATCTTCAATAACATCATGGAGTAAGGCTGCCATTAAACTTTCGTGGTCTAAGCGCATATCGGCCAAGATATTGGCAACTGCTAACGGGTGAGTGATATAGGGATCTCCACTCTGACGCAGTTGGCCAGAGTGACACTGTTCGGCGTACCTGTAGGCACGCTCGATTTTTTTAACCTCTTTTTGTTCGAGGTAGTGGGAAAGCTTTTCTGTTAGTACTGAAAGCACCTGTTATTAGCCCCCCTGCCTCGCTAAAAGCGCTGTTTTAAACAGCTTCTTGCGGAGTATCTTCTGAAGCTTCTTCTGCATCGACAATTTCGTAGTCGCGTTCGACTTCCTGCAGAAATTCTGGAGTGATCAGACCCTGCTCAATTTCGCGAAGAGCGATAACTGTGGGCTTGTCATTTTCTGCATCGATAAGAGGTGCGCGGCCGTCGACAGCGATTTGACGAGCTCGCTTAGAGCCAACCATCACTAATTCAAAACGGTTATCAACAAAATTTAAACAATCTTCTACTGTAATACGAGCCATATTTAATCCATTGGGGGAAAAATTTATTGGATTTGGCGGCGTTTTGCCACCGAGAACCTGTGATTTTACCTAATCTGAGCGCCTACGACAATAAATCAATTAATAGTTTTTCATGTCCTTGGCTGTTTATCTCACATCGGGTTGCTTGAACAATATATTGCAGTTGCTTACAGGCGAGTTCAAATTGGTCATTTATGACCAAATAATCGGCCTCATTGTAGTGGCTCATCTCTTCTTTTGCCGCGGCGATACGCTGCTGTATAACAGTATCTGTATCCTGTCCGCGCCCTTTCAGTCTTTCAAGTAACGCCTGCTTACTCGGCGGTAAAATAAAAATGCTTTTACTGCTGGGGAATTTTTTTCGAACCTGTTCAGCCCCCTGCCAATCTATTTCTAGAATAACGTCAACACCCTTGTTGAGGGTATTTTGAACCCAGTTTTCGGATGTACCATAATAATTGCTGTGCACCTTGGCATGCTCAACGAATTGCTGCTGCTTAACCATAGTTTTAAATTGCTGATGAGAAACAAAGTGATAATCCAAGCCATCGGTTTCTCCAGAGCGACTTGATCGAGTGGTATGAGAAATAGAAACCTGAATATTGTCGAGGCGATCAAGTAGCTCAGCCACTAAGCTGGTTTTGCCGGCTCCAGAGGGAGCTGAAATAATAAATAAGGTGCCCAAAATCATAATAAAACTAAATATCCGGTTAAGAATAGCGCGGTTAAGCGAGTTAGATTAGCAGAAAATAAATCTATGATCGATAATCTGACAAATCTTATTCAATATTTTGAATTTGTTCGCGCATCTGTTCAGTCAGCACTTTTAACTCAACAGAGGCTTGAGTGGTGATATTAGAGATAGATTTAGAGCCCAATGTATTTGCTTCGCGATTGAGTTCCTGCATTAAAAAATCCAGTCTTCGGCCTATCGAGGCTTGATCGCCCAGCACTCTGCGAATTTCAATGACATGGGCTTCCAGGCGGTCGAGCTCCTCATCAACATCAGCGCGATTGCTGATAATAACCATTTCCTGCTCTAGTCGCTGTTCATCGAGTTGGTCTTTTAGTTCGGCAAGTTTTTCATGCAGACGATTGCGTTGTTGTTCAAGAATTTCTGGCAAATGTTTGCGCACAAGAGCTATTTGGGCCTCAATACCTAATAGCCTTTGCTCAATCATATTGGCCAGCTTCTCGCCTTCCCGGCTGCGACCTTCAAGCATTTGGTCAAGAGCTAAGTCAAAGGCTTGGATGCCTGCTTTGCTTAACTGTTTGATATCTATGCTGGAATCTTTGAGTACACCAGGTAATTTCATGATATCTATAGCGGAAATAGTCCCAGGTTGAGTTATCTCGGCGGAGATAGATTCAACAATTTTAATATGCTCGCGTGCCGTTTCAAGATCTAGCTCTGAAGAAGCATCTGAGTGATTAAAAGTAATCTGAACAGAGCAATCGATTTTGCCGCGTCCTAGTTTTTTTCGCGCCATATCTCTGAGTGTGGTCTCAGCCTCGCGCAGGGGTTCGGGCATTCTAAAGCCGACCTCTAAAAATCGATGGTTAACCGATTTGAGTTCACAGCTAATTGATCCCCAGTTGTGTTCTTCAGTAATTCTGGCATAGGCGGTCATGCTGCGTGGCATAGTAACTCCATAAAAAATTTTATTTAACTCTATTCTAACAAAGGCAGTTAAAGAGGGGTAAGATTTGTTACAATTGATGCTTCAAACATAAGAATTTGTAATAAGGCATCAATCATGACAAGACCAAGTGGGCGTCGCCCAGAGCAGTTGCGCCAAGTTAAAATTACCAGAAACTACACACAGCATGCTGAGGGCTCAGTTCTCGTCGAGTTTGGCAATACCAAGGTGATCTGCAATGCCAGTGTTGAAAACAGCGTGCCGCGATTTTTGCGTGGCAAGGGCCATGGTTGGGTAACTGCTGAATATGGCATGCTTCCTCGTTCAACCAATAGCCGAATGGGGCGCGAAGCTGCAAGAGGAAAACAGTCTGGACGCACCCAAGAAATACAGAGGCTTATTGGTCGTTCATTACGCGCGGCGGTAGACTTAAAACAATTGGGTGAAAATACCATATATATTGATTGTGATGTTATTCAGGCTGATGGCGGAACAAGAACAGCGGCAATTTCTGGAGGCTGTGTGGCTCTAGTTGATGCTATTCGTTATTTGCAGCGAGAAAAACTGATTAAAACTGATCCTTTATTGCATATGATTGCGGCTGTTTCTGTGGGTGTTTACAAGGGAATACCGGTACTAGATTTGGATTATCCGGAAGACTCTAATGCAGAAACCGATATGAATGTTGTTATGGATGCCAATGGCGGCTATATCGAAATTCAGGGCACAGCTGAAGAGGCGCCATTTTCCGGTGAGGCTTTAACCGAAATGCTGCAACTGGCCAATCAAGGTATTGCTGATCTCGTTAGGGTACAAAATATGGCGTTGGCGCAATAAGGCTGAAACTGATCTATTCTTAAATAAATGGAAAAAAGATTAATAGCACATGAAAACATACAAAGTAGAATTTATTGATAATGCAATCGACAGCGGCGCGTTAAAATTTGGCCAATTTGAGCTTAAGTCTGGTCGTACCTCGCCGCATTTTTTTAATGCCGGTGAATTTTATAAAGGCTGTGCGCTTGCGGCACTGGGGCGCTGCTATGCGTCATCAATTGTAGAATCAGGTATAGAGTTTGATGTGCTTTTTGGCCCAGCTTATAAGGGCATTACATTGGCCGCAGCAACCTCTATTGCTTTATCAGAACATCATGGTATTGACGTGCCCTACTGCTTTAATCGCAAAGAAGCAAAAGCCCATGGCGAAGGGGGCACTCTGGTAGGTGCTCCTCTTGAAGGCAAAGTGTTAATTATCGATGATGTGATTACCGCTGGTACAGCTATCAGAGAGGTTATGTCGATAGTTGAGCAAGTGGGGGCTCAAGCCGCGGGCGTGGTTATAGGTTTGGATCGCAAAGAGCGCGGGAAATCCGATAAATCAGCTATTCAAGAAGTGCAAGAGGAATTTAAAATTCCAGTGGCGAGTATTATTGATATAGATGATATTTTGCAGTATTTAAAATCTAAGCCTGAGCATAATGACTTGGTTGCTGAGATAGATAAATACCGACAGAACTATGGCGTTTAGTTGGCCTGCTAATTCAGGCTTGGTTAAACAGTTGTTCAGCCACTAATGGCCACTGCTCTTGCCAAAATTGCGTTGGACGCTGTTTAAATTCACTGCGAACAAACTGACTAATCTTCCCTTCAAGTAAATTAATCATTAAATCAACTGCTATTGCCGGCGTTGGATTTATAACAAGGCCTTGATTAAGCTCCGCTTCTCTAAGAATCTGTTTAAGTTGAGATTCTAGCCGGCTAAAAAACTGCGCGATCCGTTGGTGCAGTCGCTCAGTTTCTCCTGTTAGTGCATCGCCATGAAGCAGTCGACTTATTCCGGCATTTTTCTCCGCAAATGTTAGAGTTAAGCTTAGGATTCTATAACACTGATTAATTGCATCTGGTTCATCGTTAATAATAGTCGTAACCCGAGCAAATATTGTCTCTTCAATAAAATCAATCAGCCCTTCATACATTTTAGTTTTACTGGGAAAGTGTCGATACAGGGCTGCTTCAGAGCAGCCTAGCTCAGAAGCTAGCGCCGCTGTAGTGATGCGCCCTCCGCGAGACGACTCCAGCATAAGTGCTAAAGCCTGAAGAATATCTTGAGCTTTAGAGCTGCGTTTATCTACCATCAGTAGTCTCCGCTTACTTCTGGTTGGTAATTAAAGTGCCTACGCCTTCATCGGTAAATAATTCAAGCATAACAGCATGATCTACCCGACCATCGATAATATGAGAGGCAGCAACGCCGGAATTAACCGCATCAAGCGCGCATTGAATTTTAGGCAGCATGCCGCCGTAAATGGTGCCATCTTCAATTAATTCGTCCACAAGATTTACCGTTAGCCCGGTTAGAATTTCACCCTGCTTATCCTGTAGACCGGCTACATTGGTTAAAAGCATTAGTTTTTCTGCATTTAAAACTGAAGCCACCTTGCCGGCAACCAAATCGGCATTAATATTGTATGAGGCACCATCAGATCCTACGCCAATTGGAGCAATAACCGGGATATAGTCACTTTTTAGCAGCATATCGATAACGCTTTTGTCGATTGATTCAACATCACCTACATGGCCAATATCAATAATTTCAGGCACGGACATCTCAGGAGTCTTTTGTGACACCACAAACTTTTTGGCTTTGATTAAACGCCCATCTTTGCCGGTAACGCCAAAGGCTCTGCCACCAGCACTGCTAATAAGATTAACAATTTCTTTATTAATGGTACCGCCTAGTACCATTTCTACGGCATCCATAGTCTTGCTGTCAGTGACTCTCATACCGTTAACAAACTTAGTTTCAATAGAAAGCTGATCGAGCAATTGACCAATTTGAGGGCCTCCACCATGAACAACGACAGGGTTAATCCCCACCGCTTTCATTAAAACGATATCGCGGGCAAAACTTTGTTTTAGTCGGTCGTCCACCATGGCATTGCCGCCATATTTTATAACCACAATTTTACCGGCAAAGCGCTGTATATAGGGCAATGCTCTAGAGATAACTTTGGCTGTATTTTCTGCTTCTTCTCGATTTAATGACATAGTTACAAATACTGGTCCACTTGATTAATAAAAGGCCCTAACTTATGGCGAAACAGCTTTTTAATACGAGCTAATTCACTTGCATTGTCAGCTTCAAAACGCATTGTTAGGTTTGCTGAGGTGTTTGATGCTCTAATTAAGCCCCAGCCCAGGGGGTATTCTACCCTTAGTCCGTCAATAGTGTTAATTATTGCGTCTTTAAAGTTGCAATTAGAGGTTATTTTTTCCATTAGAGCGAATTTTTCTGATTCAGCGACTGGAATCAATATTTCTGGGGTATAGGTGCTTGGTTTAAATTCAGCAATCAATTTTTCTAGTGCTTGCTTCGGTGCCAAATCTCTGTTTGCCAGTATTTCTAGCAGCCTAACACTGGCATAGAGGCCATCATCAAAACCATGCCAGCGATCATTGAAGAAAATATGACCGCTAAATTCACCGCCGATAAGAGCACCAGTTTGATGAACTATGCTTCTAACATGGGAGTGTCCTGTTTTACACATTACTGGATTTCCCGATAGCTCAGTCACAAGTTCTTGCAGGCGAAAACTACTCTTAACATCGAATACAATCTCTGTATTTGGTTTTGTCTTTAAAATATCACGCGCAAAGATCATCATTAGCTGATCTGGCCATACAATTTTGCCGTTACCAGAAATAACTACTAACCGATCGCCATCACCGTCAAAAGCTAGACCAAGATCCGCTTTATTCGATAGAACCGAGGCTTGAAGTGCCTGTAAGTTATTTTCATCGGATGGATTTGGGTCGTGGTTTGGGAAGTTGCCGTCCGGCTGGCAAAATAATGGGATTACTTTATATTCGAGCTGTTTAAAAAGGCTTAATGCTAGTGGTCCGACAACACTATTGCCGCTATCAATCACAATCTTAAAAGCTTTTTTCGGGCTACAGGAAGCAATGATTGCTTTTAGGTAATTAGATGCTATATCGCAATAACTAATTTCACCAGATTGACAATCACTAGCTATATCGGAAAGCATTAGTTGCTTAACTGTTTGTAGCATTTCTCCAGCAATTACTTGGTCGCGAACGACAATTTTAAAGCCATTATATTCTTTAGCGTTATGGCTTGCAGTCACCATAATTCCACAGTCTGCTTTGCCATCACAGTGCACGGCATAATTTAGTACAGGGGTGCTAACCTCGCCAATATCGATAACATTCATACCCAATAGGGCAAGGCCCTCACTTAAAGATTTAGCTAATTCGGGTGAGCTAAGTCTACCATCGCGACCCAGATAAATGCTCGAATGTTGTTGCTTGAGCATGGTTGCCAGTGCGGCGCCAAGTTTGTAGGCAAATTTAGGGGTAATTTGAGAATCGGCAAAGCCACGAATATCATAGTTGCGAAATACTTCTTCAGGCAATTCATCGGCCGCATAAGTAGTACTTGAATTTATGGCGTTTGCATTATTCAATATAGGTTGCTCTCAATTTGCACAGTTTGTCGCTATTGCTAGCTTTTAATTTTATCAGCAATTAGGACAGCAATTTCTCTAGCAAGTTGCGTCTTGCTTTTTTTGCCTAGTGGCTTACAGCTGTCTCCATCAATCCATAAGGCCTCATTATCATCAGAGTTAAAGCCAATATCACTGCGAGAAACATCATTGGCAATAATTGCATCCAGTTTTTTTCTGTTAAGCTTTTCCCGAGCATGGGTTTCAACATGATCGGTCTCTGCGGCAAATCCAACAATAAACAATTTAGGGTTATTTTCAGACAATATAGATACAATATCTGGCGTTTTCGATAAATTTAGCGACATTTCTTCGGAATTTTTCTTTATTTTTTGTGTTGCTGCTTCGGCTACATAATAGTCTGCAACTGCCGCCGCCGAGATAAAAATATCAGCTGTTTTTGCAGTATTTGAAGCTGCATTGAGCATATCCTTGGCAGATATGACCCTTATCAGCTCGCATCGATCTGGGCTCTCAAGTGACACTGGACCTGAGATAAGAGTTACTGATGCCCCAGCATCAATCATAGCGCTAGCAAGGGCATAGCCCATTTTCCCTGAGCTATGATTACTAATATATCGAACAGGATCTATAGCCTCTCTAGTGGGCCCAGCGGTAATAACAACCTGTTTTCCAGATAGTGCATTTGAGTCAAAAATTTTGCCAAATTGATCGACTATTGCATCTGGCTGCTGAAGTCTGCCGGGGCCAATGTCACCACAAGCCTGGATGCCATCATCTGGCTCAAAGATGTAAATGCCCTGTTGTTTTAGATATGAAATATTTTTCTGAGTTGCTGATTGAGACCACATTGCTTGGTTCATGGCGGGAGCAACTGCAATCTTGCCGCTGGCGGCTAGACAAACCGTAGTGAGCAGGTCATTGGCGATGCCTTGGCTTAATGCAGCTATACAGTTTGCGGTTGCTGGTGCAATTAGTATGGCATCAGCCCAGCGAGCCAGCTCAATGTGCCCCATGGCTGCCTCGGCTTTTGGGTCGAGTAGGTCAGTATGAACAGCCTTGCCAGTAAGGGCTTGAAGTGTAAGTGGGCGAATAAATTCTTGTGCAGAATCTGTCATTATAACCCGCACTTCAGCGCCCTGATCTTGCAGGCGTCGTGCAATTTCAGCACTCTTGTATGCGGCAATGCCGCCAGTAATGCCAAGAATGATACGTTTTTGTGACAGACTACTCATTAATTCCTCAATAACACTTCTCCAAGCGCCTAAGATAACACTTCATAAGGGAATTCTATAGTGATAAATAAGGATTGATGATGTCTATAAATCAATGGCAAATGGATGATAGGCCAAGAGAAAAGCTACTAAAAAAAGGGCCTAAAGCGCTCACAGATACCGAGTTGCTAGCGATTTTTCTTCGTGTTGGACGCAAGGGGGTAAATGCCAAGCAAATGGCGCAAGAGTTAATCGATTGCTTTGGGGGTTTGGGTCCCCTGTTAAATGCCAGCCAAGAAGAATTTTGCAGTGCTAATGGGTTAGGTAAGGCTAAATTTTGTCAATTACAGGCAATGCTTGAGCTCACTCGTCGCTATTTAGACGAGCAGCTTCGAGGTAAGGATATATTTACTAGCCCAGAGCAAGTTAGGGATTTTCTTGCGATTCAGATGCGTGATAACCACCGTGAAGTATTTGCTGTTATGCTTTTGGATACTCGCCATCGACTGATTGAATTGTTGGATTTATTTTTTGGTACGATTAACTCAGCAAGTGTCTATCCGCGGGAGGTAGTAAAGGTCGCATTAGAAAAAAATGCATCCTCCGTTATTGTGGCGCATAACCATCCAAGTGGCAGTGCCGAGCCTAGTAGAGCTGATATTCAAATCACCAAAAGACTAAAAGCTGCCCTAGAAATTATTGATATAAAACTTCTGGACCATTTTATTATTGGCAGGGGTGAAATTGTTTCTTTAGCAGGAATAGGAAAGCTTTAGCTAGGTAAGTAATATTTTTAAGACAGCTTTTACTGCAAATTTTGCTAAAACCGCAACAATATAAAAAAACCATGGTTTTAGGGGTTAATTATCGGTTTTTGTTTGCTTCAAGATAGCGATTCTGGTATAAAACGCGCCTCCTTGAAAGATGGCCTTGATAGAAGGTTGCCAGGGAAACAAAATTCAGTAGGTTATGGGCCTTTGCCCAGAGCGAAAATTGCAAACAAGAGGCAGCAATAATGTCTAAAGTATGTCAGGTCACGGGTAAGCGCCCAATGGCTGGAAACAATGTATCTCATGCGAAGAATAGAACTCGTCGACGCTTTGAGCCAAATCTTCACACTCACCGTTTTTGGATTGAGTCTGAAAAACGCTTTGTAAAATTGCGTGTTTCTACCAAAGGAATGCGAATTATTGATAAAAATGGTATTGAAAACGTTCTTGCTAGCCTTCGTGCTAACGGCGAGAAAATCTAGAGGATTAAAAAATGGCTAAGTCAGCTCGAGAAAAAATCCGCTTAGTGTCTAGTGCAGGAACAGGACACTTCTATACAACGGACAAAAATAAGCGCAACATGCCTGAAAAGATGGAGATCAAAAAATATGATCCCACCATCCGTAAGCACGTTATCTATAAAGAAGCCAAAATTAAGTAGTAATCGTTCTACCGATACTGCTCTATGTAGCTAACTCTTTCGCAAAAAAAAAGGCCCTGACAAAATGCCAGGGCCTTTCAAGAACTTTTGTCACCACCCTAGGGCAGTCAAATAACCTTAGTCGGCTACTACATTCTCTGCTTGAAGACCCTTTTGGCTCTCAGCAACTTCCATAGTTACCGCCTGACCTTCTTTTAAAGATTTAAAGCCATCAGCTTGAATTGCGCTGTGATGAACAAATACATCGCTTCCGCCTTCCTGCTCAATAAAACCAAAACCTTTACTATCGTTGAACCACTTTACAGTGCCAGCAACTCTTTCGCCTGACATAACAACCTCACTTAAATACAACTACGCCCATAAAGGGCACTTTAAACACCAGCCTCCTTTGAGGCTGAATTAACACTTTAACCAAAAACAAATAAGACTAAAGATCCCCACTGAAACATCTACCCAAAGGCAATTTAATATTTCTAGTGTGTGCAGTGTATTGTTTTTTTTTGGTTTTGGCTAATTTTCAGTGAATTTTAGTTAAAATTAATTACATTTTTATGGGTTTTATGCGTTTTTAGTGACTTTAAGCTTTAAGTTTCCTTGTGTCACCGCATGCAAAAAACTACAAATTTATAGCTAATTACTTCAAAACCGGTCTTTTTTGAGTGGTGTGTTAAAGTTACATCGTTCTAGTTAGGGTGGTTTGTTAAATCTTAAAATTAGTTCAAATACGTACACTTTAATTGAAACACGTGGGATGGTGAGCATATTGAAAGGCATATACAAACATTTTAAAGGTAACAGATATCAAGTGATTGGTGTGGCAAAGCATAGTGAGGGCGAGCCTGAAATGGTAGTTTACCGCCCACTTTATGGTGATCGCGATTTGTGGGTGCGCCCCTTATCTATGTTCTTGGAGATGGTTGAAATCAATGATCAGCTGGTTCCTCGTTTTGAATTGATAGATCAGAGTGCTGAATGATTTTTATCTCTCAGTCAATTTCGTTGCCTTTGGAAGAAGTTGAGTTAACAGCTATAAGGGCTAGCGGCCCTGGCGGGCAAAATGTCAACAAGGTCTCCTCTGCAGTGCATTTAAGATTTAATATTTACCAATCATCTCTGCCTGAATTTTATCAGCAGCGTTTAATGGCGCTTAGCGATCAGCGAATCACCAAAGAGGGCGTTATTATAATTAAGGCTCAACAATTTCGGAGTTGGGACAAAAATCGCGCTGATGCTATACAGCGGTTAAAATCCTTACTGCAATCGGTAGCAGTCCTACCAAAGGCTCGCAAGGCAACAAGGCCTTCTAGAAGCTCACAAAGAAAGCGCTTGGACAAAAAGAATCAACATGGGCAAAAGAAAGCCATGCGATCCAAGCGAATATTCGATTAATAGGTTTGGGTAATTGAAATGACAGAATCTGAAGCTCAAACGTTTGAGTCGCTAACGCCAGATATGATTATGGATGCGGTAGAAAGTTGTGGCTATATCAGTGATGGTAGGTTGTTGGCGCTAAACAGCTATGAAAACCGCGTGTATCAGGTGGGTATTGAAGATGCGCAGCCATTAATTGCTAAATTTTATCGACCTGATCGCTGGAGCAACGAGCAAATCAATGAGGAACACCAGTTTTGCTTTCAACTTAAAGAACAGGAGTTGCCGGTTGTTTGTCCGATAGTTAGCGAAGCGGGCCAGTCTCTTCATCGCTACTGTGGATTCCAATTTTCGCTTTACCTTCGTCGCGGAGGGCATGCGCCGGAGTTGGATAACCTGGATAATCTTTTTATTCTTGGGCGGCTTTTAGGTCGGTTCCATGCTGTGGGTTCAGTTAATAAATTTAAATCGCGGCCAAAATTAGATATAGAAACGTTTGGATGGCAAGCTTATCGCTACATAAGTGAGCACTTTATTCCCGCCGAATTAAGTCCGGCTTACGACAGTCTATTGCCAGACATTCTCAATAAGTGTCAAAGCATCCTAGATGATTTTGGCGAGATTGATTGGATAAGGGTGCATGGTGACTGTCATTCTGGCAATATTCTTTGGCGAGACGATAACCCCCACTTTGTCGATTTTGATGATGCGCGAATGGCGCCAGCTGTGCAGGATTTATGGATGTTACTATCTGGCGATCGCTATGAACAAAAATCTCAAATAGCCGAGCTGGTTGAGGGTTACAATGAGTTCAATGATTTTAATCCGCGTGAGCTAGTGTTAATTGAGGTACTTCGTACTCTTCGTATTATTCATCACAGCGCTTGGATTGGTCGCAGATGGAGTGACCCTGCTTTCCCACGTGCTTTCCCATGGTTTGATTCGCCACGCTATTGGAGTGACCAGATATTAACTCTGCGAGAACAATTTTCGGCTCTTGATGAACCTCCACTGGAAATTATGCCGTAAATTGTCTAGTTTTCTATACATAAGTGAAGTTATTGATTGTTGAATGAAAATAACTTTAACTTTGCTTACATTGAACAGTAAAATACACGCTTACTGGAAATAAATTTTAAAGTCTTAAATAGAGGTGCGGTGTGAGTGATTTTCCCACAGAATTAAAATACGCAAATAGCCATGAATGGGCGAGGTTAGAGAGTGACGGGATCGTTGTTGTTGGGATAACCGACCACGCTCAAGATGCTTTAGGTGATATCGTTTTTATCGAGCTTCCAGAGTCGGGAGCTGAAGTTGATGCTGGCGCTGAAATAGCTGTTGTAGAGTCGGTTAAGGCAGCATCTGATATATATTCGCCTGTTGCTGGAGAAGTTGTTGAGGTAAATTCAGCGCTTGAGGATGAGCCAGAATTAGTCAACGCTAGTCCATATGAGGATGGGTGGTTATTTACCGTTAAACTTAGTGCAGGTGAAGATTTGAGTAATTTACTTGATGCCGAGGGTTACCAGGCCTTGGTTGAAGCTGAGTAAGTTTCAACTAATTTCTTAAGGAAATTATTTCCCAGCTTCTTGATTCAGCCTCCTTGCGGAGAGCTGAATCAGGGTCTACTGCAATTGGATATGCAACTTCCAACAGCATTGGCATGTCGTTGATCGAGTCAGAGTAAAAGTAACTTCCGTCACCGCTTTCTTCTTGTTGCTTTAACCATTGATTAAAACGTTCAACCTTTCCCTCTTTAAAAGTGGGGGTACCTTTTACTTTACCTGTGTATTTATCATCAACAATCTCTAGATCAGTGGCTATAATTTCATCAATGCCGAGTGATTTGCAGATAGGCTCAACAATAAAGCGGTTGGTTGATGTAATGACTAACAGGCGATCGCCTGCTTGACGATGATGATGAATTAAATCTTTAGCTTGATCGAGTTTCATTGGGTCGATAACTTCGCGCATAAATTGTTGATGCAGTGCTTGCAGTTTAATGAGGGATAATTTGGTCAGCGGCTCTAGCGAAAATTCAAGGTAAGCAAAGATATCTAAACAACCCGATTCATAATCGGCATAGAATTTATCATTCATCTTTTTGTAATATTGGCCGTCGACTATATTTTGATCGACTAAAAATTCTCCCCAGCTATGATCGCTGTCTCCAGCGATTAGGGTGTTGTCCAAGTCAAAGATGGCTAGTGCCATAAGGAAATTCCAGTCAAATAAGTTAGAGTATGTTTGGTTGTTAAGGATAGCGGTGATGTCAAAATGGCTCAAGAGAAAATTGCCGAGTACACGCTACTGTGGAACAATGGGCTTCTTTAATCTATAAATTTTATTAGGATCTTTAAATTGGTTGATCAGGATGGATATCGTTCTAACGTAGCTATGGTGATTAGCAATGGTCATGGACAGGTTTTTTGGGCTAAAAGAATGGGTCAAAAAGCTTGGCAGTTTCCTCAGGGAGGAATTGATCAGGGTGAAACAGCAGAACAGGCACTATATCGTGAACTATATGAAGAAGTAGGCTTGGAGCCTGGAGATGTAAAAATCATCCAGCAAACTAAGCGCTGGCTTCGATACAATATCCCAGAAAAAATGCAGCGCAAGCATTCGAAGCCGCGCTGTATTGGTCAAAAGCAGCGATGGTTCTTTTTGCAGTTAGTCGGTGATCAAAAAAAGATTAGCTTTGACGCAACAGGGCATCCTGAGTTTGACGCTTGGGAGTGGGTGAGTTATTGGCACCCGATTAATCAGGTGGTTTCATTTAAGCAAAATGTTTACCGTCAAGCATTAGTTGAGTTTGCTCAGACTAATATGCGATTGCAGAAGCGGAAAAAGCGTAGATAAATGAATATCCTCGACTCCCTAAGAACAATATTTCAAGAAGTTAATACTGCCCGCAGTCTACCGGAAGTATTGACCATTATTGTTACAGAAGTTCACGCTGCAATGGGGGCGGAAGTTTGTTCGGTCTATTTATTCGATGAAACCGATCAACATTATGTATTGATGGCAACCAAAGGTTTGCGCCAACAAAGTATTGGCAAGGTGCGCTTGGCTATGGGTCAAGGCCTGGTTGGTTTAGTTGCAGCAAAAGAAGAGCCGCTCAATTTACAGGATGCCGATAAGCATCCTAATTTTGCCTACTTTGAGGAAATTGGAGAGGAAATTTATCACTCTTTTTTGGGCGTCCCAATTATTCATCACCGTAAAGTTCTTGGCGTACTGGTGCTTCAGCAACAGGCAGAGCGACGTTTCGCGACGGAAGAAGAAGCCTTTATGGTTACCGTGTGCGCGCAGTTATCAGGTGCTATTGCCCATGCTGAGGCGACAGGTGCCTTAAGTAAACTAGCATCGGCTGGTCGCGGCAAAAGCAAAGAAGCAATATTTCATGGTATTGCCAGTTCTCCGGGTGTTGGTATCGGGCGTGTTGTGTTGGCACAGCAAACTATGGATCTGGCATCAGTTCCGGAGCGACATACATCTAATCCAGATGCTGAGTTACAGATATTCCGTCAGGCTTTAAAGTCAGTAAAACAGGATATGCGCAATCTCGGTGTTGGTCTTGAAGGCAAGTTGAGTTCAGAAGAGTTAGCCTTATTTAATGTTTATATCAGCATGCTGGATGATGATTCACTGGGTGGTGAGGTTATTGAAACAATTAACGCGGGCCAAACCGCCCAGAGCGCATGGAGCTCTGTTATTTTAAAGCATGTGCGGACTTTTCGGCATATGGAAGACCCCTACCTACGAGAGCGAGCATCAGATGTTGAGGGTTTGGGTAAGAGAGTGCTTGGCTACTTACAACAGAGAGGTGAGCAGCAAAAGCCGTTGCCAAGACGCATTGTTTTGGTCGGTGAAAATCTCTCTGCAACTGAGTTAGCGGACATTCCGGTAGATCGCTTGGTGGGTATAGTTTCGCTTAAAGGTGCTAGCAATTCGCATATGGCCATTGTAGGTAGAGCATTAGGCATCCCAACGGTAATGGGTGCTTTGGATATGCCCTGTGCAGAGCTTGAGGGAGAGGAGTTGATTGTCGATGGGTTTACCGGAGACGTTGTTAGTCATGCGACTAGAACCCTAAAGCGCGCCTATGTTCAGAGGCAGAGAGAAGAGCAGATATTAATTAAAGACCTGCAAAAACTTCGCGATGTGCCCTGTCAAACCACTGATGGCTTCGATTTTTCTTTGTGGGTTAACACTGGACTACGGCATGACAATATTCCATCGTTACGCAGTGGTGCCGATGCGGTGGGTTTATTTCGAACTGAGATTCCTTTTCTGTTGCGCTCTAGCTTCCCAACTGAGGACGAGCAAGTCGAGGTATATCGCGAGCATCTAGAAACCTTTGCGCCTCGTCCGGTGACAATGAGAACGTTGGATATAGGTGGTGATAAGGATCTTCCTTACTTTCCAATTGAAGAGGAGAATCCGTTTTTGGGCTGGCGAGGAATTAGAATTTCTCTCGATCACCCAGAAATTTTTCTGGTACAGATTAGAGCCTTGCTTCGCGCCAGCGAGGGCCTAAATAATCTGCGCATTATGCTGCCTATGATTAGTAATCTGGCAGAGCTAGATAGTGGACTGGCATTAATCAGACGGGCCTATAAGGAGTTAACGGAGGAAGAGGGTTTTCAATTGCAGATGCCTGCGCTGGGTGCGATGATCGAAGTTCCTGCAGCGGTTTATCAGGTTAAAGAAATTGGTCGTCGAGTCGACTTTATGTCTGTGGGTACCAATGACTTAACTCAATACCTTCTTGCTGTAGATCGCAATAATCCAAGAGTTGCAGATCTTTACGATGCGCTTCACCCAAGTGTACTCAGGGCGCTAAAAAGTATTTATGATCAGGCTAAAACGGTCAATTGTCAGTTGAGTGTTTGCGGTGAGATGGCAGGTGACCCCATTAGTGCGGTGGTTCTTTTAGGGCTTGGCTATGAGAACTTCTCCATGAGTGCTAGTTCATTATTAAGGGTGAAGTCGCTTATGCTAAAAATTAGTCGTCAAATGGCAGATGATTTAGCCAAACAGGCGCTATGCTTATCAGATGGTGCTGAGGTTGTAGACTATATGTCAAACGCCTTAGAGCCCTACAGATACAGAAACAAAAAGTCGCTATCAGGGTAACCCAAGGGCTTTGAAATATTTCAACTTTCTAGCATAGAATAGGGCAGCATAAACCGCTATGATCTTCGCTGAATTTAAATTTAGGTTGTCGACATGATATTGCATCCAGATATAGACCCTGTAGCGATAAGCCTCGGACCTCTGAATATTTACTGGTATAGCCTGATGTATATTCTTGCCTTTGCTTGTGCTTGGGTGATAGCTATGCGGGCATGTCGGCGGCCCTGGTCACCCATAAAGCACAATCAGGTGGAAGATTTAATTGTTTATGGTGCTTGGGGAGTTATTCTAGGTGGACGTCTGGGCTATATGTTCTTTTATAGCTTTGATAATTGGGTTGAGGACCCGTCCATGGTTATTAGGTTGTGGGAAGGCGGAATGTCGTTCCATGGCGGCCTTATTGGTGTGATTATGGCAATCTATTTGTATGCACGTAAACACCAAATACCTTTTCTTGCGGTTGGTGACTTTGTTGCGCCAATGGTTCCGACGGGGCTATTTTTTGGGCGTATGGGAAACTTTATTGGACAAGAACTCTATGGCCGCGCAACAGAGGGCCCGTGGGCAATGCTTTTCCCTTCGGACCCACTGCAGCTTGGGCGTCATCCTTCGCAGCTGTATGAAGCCCTTCTGGAGGGTATAGTATTATTTGGCATTATTTACTGGTTTGCCCGAAAGCCGAGGTTATTTGGTCAGGTAGGCGGCCTGTTTTTAATTGGTTACGGGGTGTTTCGCTTTATTATTGAGTTTGTGCGTGAGCCCGATATACAGTTTGCCGGGCAAACAGCGGTTTTTGAGATATTTAACTGGATGACCCGCGGACAAACCCTGTGTGTGCCAATGATCCTGTTGGGTCTTTGGTTGATGAGAAAGTCACTTCCATTTGTGAAAACAAACGTTAAATAATAGATTTAAGAATTAATTACCCTCTGAGATAAAATAACAATGAAACAATACTTAGATTTAATTAGACATATTAAGGGTCATGGGGTCTTTAAAGGCGATCGAACCGGCACTGGAACGCTCAGTGTATTTGGTTACCAAATGCGCTTTGATTTGCAGCAAGGATTCCCGCTAGTCACGACAAAAAAAGTGCATCTCAAATCTATCCTGCATGAATTGCTATGGTTTGTGAAAGGCGATACTAATATTCGCTATCTTGTAGAGAATGGCGTGGGTATATGGAATGAGTGGCCCTATCAGAGCTGGTTGCGACAAACCGGTGCGGATAAAAATCATGAAATGCACTCCGCCGAATGGAAAGTTGGGCTTAAGGCATTTGTTGAGCGCATAAAAAGCGACAATGATTTTGCTCAGAAGTATGGTGATTTGGGTCCGGTTTATGGTCGTCAATGGCGCAACTTTGAAGGTGTGGACCAGTTGGCTGGTGTGATAAATGACATTAAGTCGAATCCAGATTCAAGGCGCTTGATTGTGTCTGCTTGGAATCCCAAGGATATCCCGGTAATGGCAAAATCTGGGCTTCCTCCCTGTCATAGCTTATTTCAGTTTTATGTGTCCGAGGGAAAGCTTTCTTGTCAGCTTTATCAGCGCAGTGCAGATGTCTTTTTGGGGGTGCCATTTAATATTGCATCCTATGCTGCTTTGACAATGATGGTTGCGCAGGTAACCGGTTTGGAGTTAGGTGATTTTGTGCATAGTTTTGGTGATGCCCATTTATATACCAATCATATGCAGCAAATTGAGGAGCAGCTCGGTAGAGAAACGTTGCCTCTACCTAGATTGAAGATCAACCCAGAAATAACTAATATTTTCGATTTTGTGTATGACGATTTTGAGCTTCAGGGGTACGAATCTCATAGCGCTATTTCAGCGCCTGTGGCAGTTTAGGAGAGTTTAATGAAAGTTGCACTTATCGTAGCGGTCAGTCAAAACAATGTTATTGGTCGTGATAATCAGTTGCCTTGGCACTTGCCAGAAGATTTGCAATATTTTAAGTCCGTAACTATGGGTAAGCCCATTTTGATGGGCAGAAAAACCTATGATTCTATAGGCAGGCCTCTTCCTGGGCGCACCAATATTGTAATTACTCGAGATCCAAGCTGGGCGGCTGAAGGTGTGGTGGTGGTTAATAGTTTAGAGGAGGCCATATCAGCAGGCGCTGAGGCCTGTAAAGCAGCCGATAGTGACGAAGTAATGGTTATAGGGGGCGCGCAAATCTACCGTGACTGCTTACCTATTGCCAAAAAACTTTATCTGACAAAAGTTGAGGCTGAAGTTGATGGCGATGCTTTTTTTCCAAAAATTGACTTGGATCAATGGCATAAAATATCTGAAAAAGCACCAATAGCAGTCGACAAGCATCCTTATCGCTTTTTAATTCTTGAGCGTATTTAAAATTTAGCATGAAAAAGACTCAAAATTCGCTATACAGTTGTGATAGTATTGCGCGAATATTATGACTTTGGGTATTAGTACTTAAAGTTATGTTGATTTTTGGCGGTGAGCTGAAGTTAGTTGCCTCCAAAAAATAATAAGTGCTTATCAGATCATCTGATCATCGATAAGGTAGAAATAAGTAACCAATCTGATAGACCCAAATTGAGGGAACTATGAAAAAGCAATCACTGAAAGCATTGGCCTTAATTGCCATTTTTGCTAGCCCTGTGACTGTTATGGCTGAAGAGCCAGCAGTGGAAGAGCGTACGGCAGAAGTTAGCGAAATTTTAAATGCTGGAGCTGAAAAGGTTCAGGCTGCCAAAAAATCTCAAATTAAAGTTGATAGAATTGCAGATCAAACTGACGGTTTGCTGCAGGAATTCAAGCAAGTCAATAAACAAATTGAATCGCTGCGAGTTTATAACTCACAGCTGGAGCGTCAAATCGTCAGCCAGAAGAGAATGATGGTTGAGCTTGAGGAATCTATTGAAAACGCAACAGTGATCGAGCGAGGCATTTCGCCGCTAATGGCCAATATGCTCAATGCGCTTGAAGACTTTGTAAATCTTGATATGCCATTTAAGAAAGAGCGCCGCCAACAGGCTGTTGCTGATCTTTATGTGAATTTAGATAGTGCCAAGTTCTCGGCTGCGGAAAAATTCCGTCAGGTTCTAGAGGTCTATGATATTGAGTCCGATTACAGTCTTTCTATGGAGTCTTATACCGATCAGATTGATGTTGAGGGAGACGGTTCTTTTGTAGAAGTTCAAATGCTTAGAATTGGTCGAGTTGCATTGGCTTATCAAAGCAAAGACAAATCTAAGGTTGGCGTTTGGGATAAAACCACTAATAGCTGGCAGCCGCTGGGTTCTAGCTATCGCCGTGCAGTGGATCAAGCGATCCGTATTGCTGTGAAGCTGGCGCCACAAGATGTTATTGAAATTCCGATTACAGCTCCGGAGACAGCACAATGAAAATTAAAATGATAAATATTTTTGTAGCATTTTTTGCTGTAATCGCGATGTCTAGCCCTGTAGTGGCGAGCGAAGCAAAAAGTCTTGTTGAACTGCTGGATATGATTGAATCAGCAAAAATCTCAGAAACTGCAGAATACCGTCAGCGTGAAGCTGACTTTCTCAAGGATCAGCGCAAGCAATCTCAGCTTTTAAAAGGCGCTAAGAATACCAAGGCGGCTGAAGAGCGTCGGTCTGATCGCCTTGAGCAAATTATTCGCGATAACGATATCAAGCTTGCGGCACTGCGTGAACAACGCGACAAGCGTTTGGGCTCTCTTAAAGAGTTGTTTGGTCATTTGACCGGTACAGCGGGTGATTTAAGAGCTAAGATCGATCAGTCGATTGTTAGTACTCAAATTCCTGGGCGTACGGAATTCCTTGATGTTCTTATTGATAAGATGAGTAGTGATACAAAGCTACCTTCAATCGAAGATATTGAAAAACTATGGTACGAGCAACAGCGTGAAATGGTTGAAAGCGGTCGTGTAGTTAAGTTTAGCCGCACAGTTATTTTGGCAAATGGCGAGCCGGCTGAGATGGAAGTTGTGCGTGTTGGTTCATACAACCTTCTTGCTGATGGGATGTATCTTGAGTACAACCCAGAATCTGGCCTAGTATCTGAGTTGACTCGTCAGCCTTCAGGCTTTAGTGGTGGCGCAGAAGATTTACAAGAAGCTACTTCTGGCTTTACCAAGGTTGGCTTAGATCCAACAGGTCCTTTCGGTGGCGGTCTTTTAGCTGCACTGATTAATGCGCCTACATTAGTTGAGCGCTGGCACTTTGGTGGCATCGTTGGTTATGTAATTACTGCCGTGTTTATATTTGCTATCTTCTTGGCGGGGTGGAGATTTGTGGTTTTGTTCGGCATGTCAGCTGCGGTTAAAAGTCAGCTGAGCTCGAAAGCGGCAGATACCGAAAACCCATTGGGCCGAGTATTAAAAATTGCTGGTGATAACCCAGGTTTAGATGCTGAGTCGTTGGAGCTTAAACTTCACGAAGCTGTATTGAAAGAAAGACCAGGCATTGAATCTGGTTTAAACCTGCTAAAAATTATTGCCATGGTGGCGCCGCTATTGGGTCTTTTGGGAACGGTAACCGGTATGATTATTACCTTCCAGATGATTACCCTGTTTGGCGCTGGAGATCCTAAAGCTATGGCCGGTGGTATCTCTCAGGCCTTGATAACCACAGTATTGGGTCTAGTAGTTGCTATCCCAACAGTACTTTTACACACTTTGGTTAACGGCAAAGCACAGGGCATTCTGCACATTCTTGAAGAGCAGAGCGCAGGTATTGTTGCAGGTTCTCTAGAGGACAAATAAGCATGTTTTTTGTTGATACCTGGGCAGAACTCGGGAAATTTATGGATTCAGGCGGCATGGTCCTTTGGGCTATTGTCGTCCTGCTATTCGTGATGTGGACGCTTATCTTTGAGCGACTGTGGTATCTGCGATCTATGGTTGGCAGCGATGTACAAGCTGCCCTTGATGAATGGGAATCAAGAGCTGAGCGAAAATCAAAAACAGCTCGTCAAATCAGGGAGAAGCTTATCTCTGAGGTAAGCGTCAAGATTGACGACAATATCATGATGATTAAAACCTTAGTTGCCATAGCGCCCTTATTTGGTTTGTTGGGGACTGTAACTGGGATGATCGTGGTATTCGACGTTATGGCCTTCACTGGCGGCGGTGATGCAAAGGCAATGGCCGGTGGCGTATCTCAAGCCACAGTGCCAACCATGTCTGGCATGGTAGCGGCTCTGTCTGGTGTTTTCGGTTTGACCTATGTTGAGCGAGAAGCAGATCGAGAAAAGCATTTGCTGGAAGATCATCTGACAATGGATCACTAGTTGGGTTTGAGTGCCACTGGCCTCACCCTATGAGAGTTATTTATGCGCGATAGAACAAGTAAACCACAAGAGCAAGGGCAAGCAATTGATTTGACCCCAATGCTTGATGTGGTATTTATTATGTTGATTTTCTTTATTGTTACTGCGTCGTTTATTAAATTACCTGGCGTTGAGGTCAATAAAGTAGATACCACAACATCTGATCCCTATAAAAAAGTGGGTATTCTTGTTGCTGTAAGTGATAATAATGAGTTTTGGATTGATAAAAAAAGGGTCGAAATAACTGCGCTTAAAATCAATCTGACGCGATTATTTAATGAAAACCCAAAGGGCGGCATGGTTATCCAGGCCGATAATGATTCTGATATTGAAACAGTAGCAAAAATAGCTGATATAGCACGAGAGATAGGAATATCTCCTGTGGCTGTTTCTGTAGAAAACGACTGAGTTTATGTATGACTGGTTATAGAGTAGGGGTTTCAGCAATTTTAGGGGTACTTGTTACCCTGTCGTTAGTATTCGTGATGTTTAAACTGATCGATTCAGGAAATAAGGATATGGATGAGCAGCCTGCTTACAAAATTCCTGATTTTCTGCATGTTGAGCGCGATCGAACTGAAAACTCTAAGATAACTGAGGTAGATAAGCCGGATGAGCCGGAAGAAATGCCGGATATTCCCGAAGAGCAAATTGAATTTGAAGTGCCAGAAAATGTGGTTAATATGGCAGCACCAAAAGCTGGGGGTGGTCTAAGTATTGGCAACTCTGGTTTTGCTCGAGATTCAGATTATATTCCTGTATACGTTCCACAGCCGCAGTATCCACGAAGAGCTCAATCTCGAGGCAAAGAGGGCTATGCTGTAGTTCAAGTTATTATTACCACTGTAGGCGGTGTTCGAGACCCAGTTATGATCGAAGAATATCCCGAGGGTTGGGGCTTTGGTCGCTCAGCAGTCAAAGCGGCTAAAAAGCTAAAATATAATCCTAGAGTTGTGGATGGTGTCGCTGAAGAAGTGCCTAATGTACTTTACAAATTTACCTTCCAGATGGCCAAGTAAGGGGGTATCTGATGTTAAAATATATAACAACAATCACCCTGTTTAGCGCTGTTTTTCTGATACCAGTAATGGTGTCGACAGTGGCGCCCTATTCTGATCTCAGCGCTTCAGCATTTGCTGAAGAAAAAGAGAAAGAAGAGCCTAAATTCAAGAATGTTAAAACCCGCAAGCGTCAATCTGTCGGTGCAAAATGTGGTAAAGCACTAGAAAAGGTTCAGGTGGTGCTTGAAGAAGAAGATTGGCCTAAATCTATGGAGATGCTTGACGGCATCGAAGCTAGCAGCAAAACCTGTAAATCGCCTTATGAGCAAACACAGGTATGGAAATTTAAAGGCTATGTTTACTACTCTCTAGATGACTTCCCTGGTGCTATTCGCTCTTATAAGCAAGTCATTAATGGTGAAGGCACGCCTGAAGATCTTAGATTAGACACACGATATACCCTAGCGCAGCTGTTCACTGCAGAGGAGCGTTATGCCGATGCTGCTGAACAACTAGAGATATGGATACAAGAGTCGACTATCGTGAGTAATGCCGCGCGAGGTCTGTTGGCGCAGATATACTATCAGCTAGATCGTAAAGAAGAAGCGCTGACTATGCTGGAATTGGCGATTGATGACGTTGAAGCCAAGGGCAAGCTACCGAAAGAGCGATGGTGGTCATTGCAGCGAGTTCTCTACTATGAAAAGAATGATTACAACCGTGTTATTGAGATTTTAGAGAAGCTGGTTAAGCACTATCCAAAATGGACATTCTGGAAGCAGCTTGGCGGCATGTATGGTGCTCAGGAGCGCCCCCTGGATCAACTAGTAGCCTCTGAACTTGTCTATATGAATGGCAAATATGATAAAGAAAGTCAGGTGATGGGTGTGGGTTATATGTATCTAGCCGCTGAAGTACCCTTTAAAGCTGCTCAGATTATCAGTAAAGGCATCGATGATGAGATTATTGAGAGGAACGCCAAAAACCTCGAAGTTCTTGGTACAGCTTGGTACCAAGCTAAAGAGTTAAAACGCGCATTAAAGGCTTTGGATAGAGCGTCACAGTACAGTGACTCTGGCGATATACAATCTCGTATGGCAGGCATTTACCTAGATTTGGGTAATGACAGAGAAGCCTATAAAGCTTCGTTAAAAGCCGCTGACAAAGGTAATGTTAAACGTCCTAGCTCTAACTATTTAATTATGGGTAATGCCTTGGTCAATATGCATTGCTATAAGGACGCGATTGGCGCTTTCCAAAAAGCACTGAAAGTGTCTGAAACCAAGAAAGAAAAGAAATTCCCAACTCAATGGATTCGATATGCTGATGTTGAAGGAACCCGTTTGGACAAGCTCCGCAATCTTGGCGCTGAAGTACCTAGCTGTCGAAAATAAGTTATTTGAGATGTAAAAAAGCCCGGCATTAACCGGGCTTTTTTGTACTTGGGAATAACTTCGTTTAAAAGCAATTAAAGTTGGGATAAATCTCTTACCGCACCCTTATCCGCACTAGTCGCTAGTTTAGCGTAGGCTTTAAGCGCAGCGGAAACCTTTCTAGGTCGCGCGTCTTTGGGTATCCAGCCTTTCTTATCCTGTTCTGCGCGACGCTGGCCTAGCTCTTCGCTTGAGACCAGTACATCAATGGTTCTATTGGGAATATCAATGCGAATCATATCCCCCTGCTTTACTAATCCAATAGTACCGCCAGCAGCTGCTTCAGGCGAGGCGTGTCCAATAGATAGGCCAGAGGTACCGCCAGAAAAACGCCCATCAGTGATTAACGCACAGGCTTTACCGAGGTTTTTCGATTTAATATAACTGGTTGGGTAAAGCATTTCTTGCATACCAGGCCCACCTTTAGGCCCCTCATAGCGCACAATAACCACATCGCCAGCCTTAACTTCATCATTTAGGATACAGGCCACAGCCTCATCCTGACTTTCAGTAATAAATGCCGGGCCCTCAAATACTAAGATTGATTCATCAACCCCAGAGGTTTTGACCACACAGCCATCTTCGGCCAAATTTCCAGTCAGAATGGCCAAGCCACCCTCAGTGCTAAAGGCGTTTTCAAGGTTGCGAATACAGCCATTGGCGCGATCGGCATCCAGTGATGGCCAACGAGTAGCCTGACTAAAAGCAGTTTGAGTTGGAATGCCCGCAGGGCCAGCCTTATAAAAAGTTTTAACCTCTTCGCTAACATGTCCGCTAACAATATCCCACTTATCAAACGCTTCAGCGAGGCTTTTGGAATGTACGGTTGGCAATTCATTATGAATAAGACCAGCGCGGTCGAGTTCCGCTAAGATGCCCATAATGCCACCGGCCCTATGCACATCTTCAACATGATATTCAGGGGTGTTGGGAGCAACCTTACATAGCTGCGGAACAACCCGTGATAAAGCATCAATGTTGGACATATCAAATTCAATGCCCGCTTCTTGAACCGCTGCTAGCAGGTGCAAAATAGTATTGGTTGAACCACCCATGCAAATATCGAGAGTCATAGCATTTTCAAACGCTTTAAAATTTGCGATTGATCTTGGCAGAACCGATTCATCATCCTGCTCATAATATCTCTTGGCTAATGAAACAATGGTGCGACCGGCTTCTTCAAATAAACCTTTGCGATCAGCATGTGTTGCCAGAGTGGTTCCGTTGCCCGGAAGCGACAAGCCTAAAGCTTCAGTTAAGCAATTCATAGAATTTGCGGTAAACATACCCGAGCAAGAGCCACAGGTTGGGCAAGCAGAGCGTTCATACTCTGCTACTTTCTCATCACTGGCCGTTTCGTCAGCCGCAATTACCATCGCGTCAACCAAATCCAGATTATGATCAGCTAGTTTGGTTTTTCCGGCCTCCATTGGACCGCCAGAAACAAAGATGACTGGAATATTAAGGCGCATGGCCGCCATTAGCATTCCGGGGGTGATCTTGTCACAGTTAGAAATGCACACTAGGGCATCAGCACAGTGAGCATTCACCATATATTCAACCGAGTCAGCAATTACATCGCGAGAGGGCAATGAATAAAGCATGCCATCATGACCCATAGCAATACCATCATCTACTGCAATAGTATGAAATTCGCGAGCAATGCCGCCAGCTTTAGCGACTTCACCTGCCACCAGTTCACCCATATCTTTAAGATGCACATGACCTGGTACAAACTGAGTGTAGGAATTGGCGATGGCAATCATCGGCTTATTAAAGTCGTCGTCTTTCATGCCAGTAGCGCGCCATAGCGCTCTGGCACCGGCCATATTGCGACCCTGAGTAGTAGTATGTGAACGATACTTAGGCATTATTTATCTCTTGTTTAGTGTGTGAGCATATCGAATAATTTAATTTTACTACAGGTAAACGATGTAACTCTAAAGAATTTTACTAAAAATCCGCGAATTACGCTGATAGTTATACAGAGGCTGTTTTTGTTCGGGTAAATCGCTTAGTGCAACCTCAACGAACCCTTTTTCTAAAAACCAATGAGCGGTTTGCGTGGTGAGTACAAACAATTTTTTAATACCCATGTGCGCAGCATCAGCCTCAAGACGCTGAAGTAGTCTGGTCGCTATACCCTGCCCCAAAAACTCTGGGTCAGTCGCCATACAGGCTATTTCGCCTTCGTCGCTGTCGGCAATCGGATACAAAGCGGCACAGCCGAGTAGGTTGCCCTCGGGATGAACCACTAGGGTAAATTGTGAAATTTCGGTTTCTAATAATTCTCGGGATCGCTTAACTAGAATTTGCTGCTGCTCTAATGGAGTAATTAAATCCAATATACCGCCGACATCATCGATGGTTGCAGATCGAATAACTTCCGAGTGATTTTGCATAACCAAGGTACCACTGCCATCTCTGGTAAATAACTCGGTCAGCAGGGCGCCATCTTCAGCACAGCTAACCAGGTGAACGCGGCTAACACCCTCGCGACAGGCATAACAGGCGGTCTCTAGTAGTTTGTTTTGCTCACTTTCTTGTGATTTTTTTTGCAGACTTTCAGCTTCTGGAACAGACAGGCCTCTAATAAGGTTTTTATTTTCAAGAATGCCCGCAACCTCAGTGATAACAATAAGTTTTTCTGCATCAATCGCAATCGCTGTTTCAGCCGCAACCTCTTGGTAACTTAAATTAAAAGCCTCGCCAGTGGGTGAAAAGCCAATTGACGACATTAGCACCAACCCACCCAGCTCTAATTGTTGCTGAATAGCCTCTGTATCAATGCGTCTAACCTCGCCGGTATGTTGGTAATCAACACCATCGACAATACCTATAGGCTTAGCAGTTATAAAATTCCCACCAATGGCTTTTATCTGTGCGCCGTGCATAGGTGAGTTTGGCAACCCAGTGGATAGTTCAGCTTCAATTTGCCATCTAGTGCTACCCAAGGCCTGTTTAACCCAGTGCATGGCGTTGCTGTCAGTGATTCTTAACTGATTGTGGAATTGACTTTTTTCCCCAGCTTGAGTTATGCGCTGATCGATTTGTGGACGTCCACCGTGAACCAGCACAATGCGAATACCCAAGCTTTGCAATAGCGCTATATCGTGAATTGTGCGGTGAAAATTTGCGTGCGCAACCGTATCGCCATCGAGGGCGATAACAAAGGTCTTGCCCCTGTGATGATGGATATAGGGCGATGTTTGGCGGAAGAACTCCACATAGCTATTTGATTTCATGCCGCGATTATAGGTGTTTTGTCATCCAAGCAACAGTGGTGCTGTGATGGAAGGCATATAAACCTGTCTATAATTGGAATTTACTGGGCAAAACCATGAAGAATTAAGGGTATTTTGCATGCTATGATAGTGATTAAGTCTGAACCGCCAAATTGATTGCGCAATGATTAATGTTTCCGTACAGCAGTCCTTTGAAACCAAGTTAAATCTCTATTTTGATAGGGATCAGGATTCTGCATGGTTAAAAAAATACTTGGAAGACTCTCAGTTTCATCAGCAACTTGAGCTTACATGGGGCTGTAGCGATTTTGCCGCTGATCAAGCGATCAGTGATCCCTGTTTGTTTCGCCAGTTGGTAGAAAGTGGCGATCTTGATAGATCTTATTCCGCGGATGGCTTGTTACAATCGCTTAGACTGCGAGTTCAAGAGACTACAACCGTTAATGATGAGCCAGAACTGAGCAGGCAATTAAGACTATTTCGTCGACGCGAAATGCAGCGCATTATCTGGCGCGATCTCAACCGTCTATCAGATTTAATCGAAACTACCCGAGATGTCACCCTTTTGGCTGAAGCCTGTATTCAGGTTGCATTAGATTATCTTCACCCAATGGTTGCCGATCATTTTGGCAAGCCGATGGATAGCTATGGAAATGAGCAAAAATTGCTTGTCATTGCCATGGGTAAAATGGGCGGTGGTGAGCTTAATTTATCTTCCGATATTGATCTTATTTTTGCCTACCCAGAAGCAGGTGAGACCGAGGGTGCAAAAAGATCAGTATCCAATCAGCAGTTTTTCGAGCGCTTAGGCCAAAAGTTGATTGCCTCACTCGATGCGCAAACCATTGATGGTTTTGTGTTTCGCGTGGATATGCGATTGCGACCCTATGGCCAGAGTGGCCCGTTGGTGCAAAATTTTGCCGCCCTAGAAGATTATTACACCACTCAGGGTCGCGGATGGGAACGTTTTGCTATGGTCAAGGCAAGGGTAGTGACAGGTGATCAAGCAAGTGCCGTGATACTTCAAGAAATACTAAACCCCTTTGTGTACCGTCGCTATCTCGATTATGGCGCAATCGAGTCATTGCGAGACCTAAAGCGAAAAAT
Source organism: Porticoccaceae bacterium (assembly GCA_045560645.1). Taxonomy (GTDB): domain Bacteria; phylum Pseudomonadota; class Gammaproteobacteria; order Pseudomonadales; family Porticoccaceae; genus HTCC2207. The sequence goes on from JBJKZE010000002.1 coordinate 84,575, forward strand.
TAATTTAGAAGTCGCTCGCAAAGGTATGCAGGATAATATCAAACTCGGACGCGGCGGTATTCGCGAACTGGAATTTATTGTGCAGAGCTTCCAGCTTATTCGAGGTGGCCGTATTCAACGCTTACAGGTGCAATCATTTAAACAGGCCCTTGATCAAATTACTGAGGAAGGGTTGTTAGAAGAAGCGATAAAAACTCAGCTTTGGCAGGCCTATCAATTTTTGCGCAACACAGAGCATGTATTACAAGCTATAGATGACAAGCAGACACAGCAGTTGCCAATGGATGAGTTATCGCAGCAGCGTGTAGCCCTAGTGATGGGAGCCTCTAATTGGAATAAGTTCTTAGAGCAGTTAGAGGCTCACAGAGAGAATGTTCATCGTTGTTTTGCAAATATGATTGCCGATGAGGAGGAGACTTCTACCGAGCAGCAAGGCTCTCAGCCTGATTGGCAATCCGAGATGAACGCAGATGAAAGCATGGCTCTGCTTCAGGCACTAAATTATCAGCAACCAGCCGCCATTATTGAAACGCTTAAACAGTTTTATGCCAGTCGCGCGGTGGTCTCGCTAGCCGCGGTGCCAAGAACGCGCTTAGATGCTTTAATGCCCGAGGTATTACGTGTTTGTGCGGCTCAAGAGGAAAGTGATCGCACCTTTGGTTTGGTTTTTAATCTTATTCAGGCGGTTATTCGCCGAAGTGTTTATCTAACATTGTTGATAGAAAATACACAGGCACTCGAGCAATTGGCGCTGTTGTGTCAAAGAAGCCAATGGATTGCCGATCAGCTCACCGCTTTCCCAGACTTGCTAGATGAATTACTAGACCCTAGAAACTTGTATGCTACTCAGAGCAAAGTTGATCTTCAGGATCAGCTTCGCCAGCAGACGCTGCGTCTTGATGCGAATGATCAAGAACAACAGATGGAGGTCATTCGATACTTTGTACGCGCTTGTAATTTGCGTATTGCTGCCAGTGAAATTACTGGCCGTCTTTCTTTAATGGAAGCAAGCGACCAGCTTACATGGACCGCTGAAGTGGTGGTAGAGCATGTGGCTAATGTCGCCTGGCATCAGATGGCCGCTAAATATGGCACGCCAGTACCGACAATGGATAAGACTTATGATGGCGCAACCCCAGGTTTTATTGTTGTTGCCTATGGCAAGGTTGGCGGATTAGAAATGGGTTATAAATCTGATTTAGATCTGGTGTTTTTGCACGATAATTTAGTTGGCGAAACTATCGGTGGGCCCAAGTCTGTTGATAGTTCGACTTTTTTTGCCCGTCTGGGTCAGCGAATAATCCACCTTTTGTCGACATCAACTCATGCCGGCATGGCCTATGAAATAGATATGCGCCTAAGGCCCTCGGGTAATTCGGGTATGTTAGTTTCCAGTCTAAGTGCGTTTGAAAAATACCAACAACAAAGTGCATGGACATGGGAGCATCAGGCGTTGGTTCGCTCTCGTGTTATTGCCGGTGATACAATAACAGCTCAGGCGTTCAATGCTATTCGTGTTGATCAACTGCGAACAACAAGAAATATTGAAAAATTGCGCAATGATGTAGCTGAAATGCGTATTAAAATGCGCAAACATCTTGATAAAAGCACAAAAGATGGCAACTACTGCCTAAAGCAGGCATCTGGAGGTATCGTCGATATTGAATTTATGGTTCAATTTGCGGTCTTGGCTTGGTCCCATAAATCTGAGCAGTTAGTTCAGTGGACAGATACCGTTCGATTGTTAGAAACTATGTCGAATGCAGCAGTCATTAGCGAGCATCAAGCTCAGCAATTGATTCAAGCCTATAAGATATTTCGTTCGGCAGCACATGATTTGCAATTGCAAAATCAACCTGCTGAGGTTTTGTTGTCAGAATTTACTGAGCAGCGAGAAGCTGTTCAGCTATGCTGGCAGAGTTTTTTAAGTAATCACAAGAAAGAGGATTAGGTCGATGGCATTTTCAGACCGAGATGGTTTTATTTGGATGGATGGCAAGCTGGTGGACTGGCGCGATGCGCAGACACATTTTTTGACATCATCACTGCACTACGGAACGGGTGTTTTTGAGGGTATTCGTGCCTATGAAACAGATAATGGCACCTGTATTTTTCGCCTTGAAGACCATGTGCGACGCCTATTCAATTCTGCCAAAATCCTGCATTTAGACATACCCTACACTGAGGCAGAGGTCAGTGCGGCAATCTGTGAAGTGGTTCGAGAGAATAACCTTAAGGAAGCCTATATTCGCCCGTTAGTATTCCTGGGTTCAGAAGGTATGGGGCTTAGAGCTGAAGGGCTAAAGGTTCATTTGGGTATTGCCGCATGGGAGTGGCCATCTTATACCTCGCCAGAGACCCTAGAGTCAGGGCTAAAAGTACGAACATCTTCCTATACTAGACACCATGTGAATATCACTATGGTTAAAGCTAAGGCCAGCGGTAACTATATCAACTCAATGTTAGCGCTGCGTGAAGCGCTAGATTCGGGTTGTGACGAAGCTATTATGCTTGACCCTGAGGGCTATGTTGCCGAGGGCAGTGCAGAGAACTTCTTTATTGTTCGCAAGGGTGCAATTTATACGCCAGACCTTACGTCCTGTTTGGACGGCATCACCCGTGATACCGTATTCACACTGGCTAAAGATCAGGGTATAGAGGTACATGAAAAGCGTATATCGCGCGATGAAGTCTATATCAGTGATGAAGCATTCTTTAGTGGAACAGCCGCTGAGATAGTGCCTATCCGTGAATATGATAGCCGTATTATTGGCACTGGTGCCCGCGGCGCTGTTACTGGTTCACTGCAGTCAGCATACTTTGATTTGGTGCGTGGCAAAAGCGCAAAGCACAAGGGATGGTTAACTTCAGTTAAAAATTAGATCAAAGGTATACAAAGTTATGGATATGCCTCCAGTATTTGTCATCAATCTGGATAAAAGTCCGGAGCGCATGGCAAGAATCGCCAAGCGTCTCAATGCGTTAGATATACCCTTTGAGCGAGTGGCTGCAGTCTATGGAAGCAATTTATCTGAGTATGATTTGAATTCAGCATACAGCTCAAGGCTTAATGCAAGAACATACAGGCGTCCCTTAACGATGGGTGAAATAGGCTGTTACATGAGTCATCTAAAAGCCTGGAAAATCATAGTAGATAGGTCAATCCCTTGCGCATTGGTTATTGAAGACGACATTCTCATTGAATCAAATGTTAAAATGCTAAGCAAGAAGCTGGCTAAATTTGCAAATAGTTATGATATTGTTAAGTTTTTTTGTAAAAAAACAAACCCTAAAATCATTGAGAGGGTTGCAGTGGGCGGTGGATATGACTTGTGTCGTTTTAACAAGGTGCCTATCGGCAACCTTGCCCAGCTCATTTCCCTTGAAGGAGCAAAAAAGTTATTAAAAACCTACTCAACTTTTGGGCGCTCTGTAGATGAAGATATTCAGCATTGGTGGGAAGCTGATTTAAATGTGCTTGGAATTTTTCCATCAGCTGTAAACATAATAAAAAATGCAGAAAGCGATATTGATAATCAGGGAAAAAGAAAAAATAAAACTAGTTTTATAGGCTCTATCCGAAATATTTGGATTCGTATAAAATATCATTTCAATCTACGCATAAATAAGAAAAACTTCCCTCTTCCAAATTTGGATGATTAACTACAAATATAATTGCCACCAAAGAGTGGTTTCAAGGAGATTTCATGAGAGGCTCTAGAGGGAATTTGGTAGATTTCCCAAAAAATATAAAAGCTTATATTCAAGTTAGATCGCGCCAAGAAAGTTATCAGCGTATTCGTTACTTTGATGGTGTGCCTAATTGGGGTGACCACATAAATCCATATTTAATAAAAAAAATCACGGGTAAAACTATTTTACAGAGTACTTTTGGTATGACGGAGCATCTACTAGCGGTAGGAAGTATACTTAGAAGCGCTAATAGTAATAGTATTGTTTGGGGGTCAGGATTTATATCTAAAAAATCAAAATTTAGATCAGTGCCTAAATTAATAGCTGCTGTTAGAGGGCCTTTAACAGGAGCGCGCCTAGAGGAACTCGGAGCTAATGATCCAGGAGTATACGGAGATCCAGCCCTTCTAATGCCTCGGTTTTATATGCCAAAAAAAGTCAAAAAATATAGGGTAGGATTGGTGGCGCATTATGCTGAAAAAAAAGATTATTCCGTACATTATTTATCAAGTTTAGGAGTCAAGCTAATAGATATTCAGCTTCCAGTTGAGGAGTTTTTGGATAAATTGTGCCAGTGCGAAACAATAATTTCATCTTCTTTGCATGGTCTGATCGCTGCCGATTCATATGGTATTCCAAGTCGTTGGTTGACGCTATCTAATAAATTGATTGGTGGCGAATTCAAGTTTCAAGATTACTACAGTGCAATTGGTTCGTTTAACCAGAATCCCCTTTTACTTCCTGAGATAATGTCTATTAATTCCTTGGCAGAATTGGAGGAATCAACAAGCAAGAAAGAAATAAATCTTGATTTAAACAAGCTGGAGGCGGCCTTCCCTATTTAATTGAGAGATTTAAGGAAAGCCAATCATTTAACTCAAAAACATCTTCTGGCGATAATTGCCCAGCCACCTGCTTTAAGCGCATCATCGAAAGAATATAATCATATCTGGCATTAGAAAAATTGCGCTTGGCTTGGAACAGCGTTCGCTGCGCCAATAAAACATCCACAATATTGCGTGTTCCGACATCATAGCCGGCTTGAGTTGCCATCAGTGCACTTTCAGCGGATGTAATAGCCTGTTTGCGCGCCTTAACTCTGGCGGTATTGGTGATGGTGAGCTGATAATTAGAGCGAGCGGCTTGTATGGTGTTGCGTTTAGCGGCTATATAATTCTGTTCTGCGGCCTGCGCTTGGTAAGAGGCTTGACGTGCTTGAGAGCTTGTGAGTCCGCCAGAAAAAATAGGCATTGTTAGATTTAAGTTAATAGCGGTTTGCTCTGTCAATAAGGCACTAGCAGATGCGCTTGCTTCAGTATCGCGCTTAGTATAGTCAGCAGAGATGGAGATTTTTGGTAAGTGTTGAGACTTGGCTGCTTTAGCTGTTTCATTCGCTGCCTGCTGAGTAAGTTCACTGGCTCTTAGGTCTAAGTTATTGGCTAAGGCAAATTCAACCCAGGATTCTGCTGAAGTTGGAATAGGCACTTCAGCTTTAAAGCCATCTTTTAAGCCAGTTAACTGGCTATGACTTTTTCCGCTTAAAACCTGTAACTGATCAAAGGCTATATCAAGTGCGCCATTGGCTTCTAAACTATTGACGCTGGCATCATCAAAAATAGCTCGAATTTCATGTACATCAGTAATGGGTAATAAACCCACTTCAAAGCGCTCTGTAACTTGTTCTAACTGGCGCTGAATGGCTAATTCTTCAGCTTTGCGAGTTTGCTTATTGTCATAGGCGCGTAAGACATTAAAGTAAGATTCACTCACTCTAATAATCAGTGATTGCTGCTGGGCTGCGAAATTAGCTTCAGCTACTTGGTCCATATTTTTAGCGCTGCGAAATTGGAACCAAGCGGGAACATTAAACAGTGATTGGCTTAGGCTTGCCCTGTAAGTCGTTTTTATAGGATCAATATTATCATTGGAGGATGGTTCCACTTTGCTTGCAGAGGTAGTTAATTGCGGCAACAATACAGCTCTACCTTGGTTTAAAGTTTCTTTGTTGGCCTTGTAAGTAGCCTTGGCTGCTCCGGCAATAGGATCATTTTTTACCGCCGACTGATAGATATCTTTAAGAGTTTCTGCTCTAGCAGTTGTGCTTAATAGCGCTATCAAGGCGGTTAATGAAACGACTTTATTGATTGATAGCATATTTTCTCCATGCATTATTAGCGGTCTAATTGACCCATTTTTTGGGAATATTATAGGTTATAACTGTTCTATCATAATCTTTAACTTAGTGATTAAACAATGGCCAAGCCTTGCGGATAGACCTGACAGCATAACCAGAAATCAGTTAACTTACGTTATGTGAGCTTTTTGTGATCAGTTATAAGTAATTACAGCGTAACTACAAGTGTAGGCGGATCATAGCCTAATGGTGCCATTGATAATGGAAAAAGTTGCCAAAATCAGGTATATTTTTTTACTTACTTTTACAGTCTTAATTACCTATGCAAAGACAAAATTTTAGTCTGGCTTGCTTGCACCGAGAATGCGAGCTGAACTACAGTAGATTTGCGCGCCTTATAGAAGATGATCTCTATTTGGGCAGTAGCTTTCAAGTCGAAAATGCCTATCAATCAAAAATAGACTTTGAGGTTATTGATCTCGCTAAATTTACCACTACCCTTTTAGTAAAGATTCAATCTAACAGTCCCAAATGGCTGCCAAGTATTGAGCTTAAGGCACGAATTTATCGCGATGCTAAAATGGCTGAGGTGATAGAGTGGTGCTCAGATAGAACAATCCCCTGGGCCCTTGTTGAGCGCAAAGGGCCGCAGTCAAGAGATGAAAAGTGGCAGTGGAATATTTTCTTAGGCGAATTACTTTATCAAGCCTTACGTCATCGGCGAATTGCCCAAGCGCAAAGCAGCTAATTCAGTGACGGTCTTAAAGCTAACGCAAATAACTGACTTACATCTAGGGCCTACACAAGATTTCAGCTGTAGAAACCTAAAAACATATAAAACGCTTAAGTCTGTCCTCGCAACTATTCAGCGAGATGGGCGAGGTGATGATAGATTGTTGCTAACTGGCGATATTGCGAGCAATGCTCAATCTGAAGCTTATCAGCTAGTAGACCAACTATTATTATCCGAAGAAAAAAAGGCGCTGTGGCTTCCCGGCAATCATGATTGTATGGATCTGATGCAGAAAAATTTAAAAAATTTCCCATTTATGCCGGTTTTTAAGGCTAATAACTGGGCAATCATCATGCTAGATAGTTCAATGCCAGAGCAGCCTGGGGGTATAATTTCTAAAGTTGAGTTACAGCGCTTAGAGCAGTATCTTTCTGATATGGCAGATAAAAGTATTTTAGTTGCCATGCATCATAGTCCGGTCGAGGTTGGAAGCTATTGGGTCGACCAACACCGTATCAGTAATTATCAGCAGTTATATCAACGACTAGCGTCTCACGGTAAAGTGAAGGCGGTGATTAATGGCCACATACATCAGCAAAATGAAGCTTACTGGGGTGAAATACCTGTTTATGCAACGCCCTCTACCTGCTTTCAATTTGAACCAAAAGCAGCTGAGTTTACTCTAGGCGACCAGCCCCCCGCCTATCGATGGATTGAGTTGTATGACGATGGGCATGTGAACACAGGGGTGAGATTTTTAACGTCATTTTGTGACAATGCAAAGGCTTAAGTAATGGCAATGCTACTTTACTTGCACGGATTTAATAGTTCTCCACAGTCAAGAAAAGCGATGGAGACTGAGCAGTGGATGCAACTCAATGCGCCGCACATTCAGTTTTTTTGTCCCCAATTGTCACCCTATGCCTCTGAGGTTATGGATACGCTAAAACCATTGGTAGAGGCTTACATACCAGAACCAGTTTATTTGCTAGGCAGTTCAATGGGCGGATTTTTTGCCACATGCCTTGCAGAGCAATATAACTTGCCCGCCGTGCTGATAAACCCTGCCGTCAACCCCAGTTCTGGGTTACACTCTTGGCTGGGAGAAAATAGCAATTTTATGACTGGTGAGCGCTGGATTTTTAAGCCGCAACATATTGAACAATATAGCGACTTGGATCCAAAATATATTAAGCGCCAACAAAATTATAAATTACTCTTGCAAACCGGTGATGAGGTATTGGATTATCGTCATGCGCAAAAAAGATATGAAGGATGTGCTATTGAGACTGAGGTTGGAGGGGATCATAGTTTTGTTGATTACCAGAGACATATATCAGCCATTTTAAAGTTTTTAACCCATGTGAAAACATGCCAATAATAGAAAAGTAGCCAAAAAATAATGAGCAACTACAACGCAGAAGATATTGAAGTCCTAACGGGATTAGACCCAGTTAAAAAGCGTCCCGGTATGTATACTGATACCAGTCGTCCCAATCATTTGGCGCAGGAGGTTATCGATAATAGTGTGGATGAGGCGTTGGCCGGCCACGCTCGACGAGTCGATGTCACACTTCACAAAGATGGATCTCTGTCGGTTTGTGACGATGGTCGAGGTATGCCAGTCGATATACATCCGGAACAGGGCTTGCCTGGAGTTGAGGTTATCCTTTCTACACTTCACGCTGGCGGTAAGTTCTCTAACAATAACTATCAATTTTCGGGTGGGTTACATGGTGTAGGTGTATCTGTAGTTAATGCCCTATCAGATCGACTAGATGTCACCGTAAAAAGAGGCGGCAATGTACATCAAATACAGTTTTCTAATGGGGATAAAACCTCAGATTTAGCAATAGTCGATAGCTGTGGTCAGCGCAATACAGGCACTATTTTACGTTTCTGGCCCAATCCTGAATATTTTGATTCAGTGAAATTTAGCGTTTCAAGATTGCGCCATGTGTTGAGAGCCAAAGCAGTGTTATGTAGCGGCCTAACCATGAGTTTTTACGATGAAAACACCAGTGAAAGCTTAGAATGGTTCTACGAAGACGGTCTAAAAGACTATATTGCTGACGCTTTGCATGGCTGGGAAGTGCTACCGGTAGAGCCATTTATTGGTGCTTTCGCTGCAGAAAATGAAGCGGTAGATTGGGCTGTGCAATGGCTACCCGAAGGCGGCGAGCTGGTTCAAGAAAGCTATGTTAACCTAATTCCAACGCCTCAAGGCGGCACCCATGTTAATGGTCTGCGTACAGGGCTTTTAGAGGCCATGCGTGAATTTTGTGAATTCCGTAATCTGTTGCCTCGAGGGGTAAAGCTTACCCCAGATGATATTTGGGATCGTTGTAGTTTTGTACTTTCATCAAAAATGGCTGATCCTCAATTTTCTGGCCAAACTAAAGATCGCTTATCTTCAAGAGAAGTAGCAGCATTTATCTCTGGGGTGGTTAAAGATGCCTTTAGTCTCTGGCTTAATCAGCATACCGAAGAGTCGGAAAAGCTTGCCGAGCTATGTATTCTCCATGCTCAGCGACGTATGCGTGCCAGTAAAAAAGTAGTGCGCAAGAAGATCACACAGGGGCCGGCACTTCCGGGCAAATTGGCTGATTGTTCCAGCGATGAGCCTGAGCAGTGCGAAATATTTTTGGTAGAGGGTGACTCTGCAGGTGGTTCTGCCAAGCAGGCGCGCAATCGAGAAAATCAGGCCATTATGCCGTTGCGCGGTAAGATTCTAAATACCTGGGAGGTTGAATCTCAGGAGATTCTTGGCTCTCAAGAAGTACATGATATCTCTGTCGCTTTGGGGGTGGACCCCGGTCTAGAGTCTGTCGATGATTTGCGTTATCACAAGGTATGTATTCTTGCCGATGCGGACTCTGATGGGCTGCATATTGCCACCCTACTCTGCGCGCTATTTGTTCGTCACTTTCGCCCATTGGTTGCCAGTGGCCATGTTTATGTGGCAATGCCACCGTTATTTAGAATCGATGTGGGCAAAGATGTTTATTATGCTCTCGATGATGCCGAGAGGCAGGGTATTCTCGACCGCATTGAGGCTGAGGGCAAGCGCGGTAAGATCAATGTTCAACGCTTTAAGGGTCTCGGTGAAATGAACCCGCCACAACTGCGTGAAACCACAATGGATCCTGATACCAGACGCCTAGTTCAGCTAACTTTAGAGCCGGGGGATGACACCAATTCGGTACTCGATATGCTGCTGGCTAAGAAGCGCTCGCCAGATAGACGTCAATGGTTAGAAACTAAAGGCAATTTAGCCGATACCGGTAATCTGTAAACAGAATAAGGGAAGGGTAATGAACGATACAGTAACCTTTAATGATCAGGGCCTTGAAAGTCGATCACTAAGTAGCTACACCGAGCAGGCATACCTTGATTATTCAATGTATGTAATTCTCGATCGCGCCCTGCCGCATATTGGTGACGGCCTAAAGCCGGTACAACGACGCATTGTCTATGCTATGAGCGAACTGGGCCTAAAGGCTACTGCTAAATATAAAAAATCAGCCAGAACTGTGGGTGATGTGATTGGTAAATTCCACCCCCATGGCGATAGTGCCGCCTATGAAGCCATGGTATTAATGGCGCAGCCTTTTTCTTACCGCTATCCACTGGTTGATGGGCAAGGTAACTGGGGCTCTCAGGACGATCCAAAGTCTTTCGCCGCCATGCGATATACCGAATCTAAGTTATCAAAATATGCAGAATTATTGCTTGCCGAATTAGGTCAGGGGACTAGTAACTGGCGCCCTAATTTCGATGCATCCCTGGAGGAGCCAGAAATATTGCCCGCTCGAGTACCGAGCATTTTACTCAATGGCACCACTGGTATTGCTGTGGGCATGGCAACGGATATCCCGCCGCACAATCTTAATGAAGTAGTCAGTGCTACCTTGCATTTACTGGATAATCCAAAGGCGGATATCCCCGAATTAATGAACTTTATTAAGGCGCCAGATTTCCCTACAGATGCCGAAATAATAACCCCAAAAGCTGATATTCAAGCAGCCTACGAAACTGGCCGTGGCTCAGTAAAAATGCGTGCGGTATGGGATAAAGAAGATGGTGATGTAATTGTTACTGCCCTGCCATTTCAATCATCAGGCTCTAAGGTTTTAGAGCAGATTGCCACCCAGATGCGCAATAAAAAATTGCCAATGGTGGCGGACCTTCGCGATGAATCAGACCATGAAAACCCAACACGCTTGGTAATTACGCCAAAATCCAATCGTGTGGATATAGATATTTTAATGGATCATCTATTTGCCACCACCGATCTTGAGCGTAGTTACAGAATCAATCTCAATATTATTGGGGTAGATGGTAAGCCGGCGGTTATGAATCTAAGGCGCATTCTAAAAGAATGGTTAAGTTTTAGAATTGATGTCACTCGTCGACGCTTGGATTATCGATTACAAAAAGTCGAAAAGCGTCTGCACCTATTAGATGGTTTATTGATTGCCTTTTTAAATATTGATGAAGTGATTCATATTATTCGAACTGAGGATCACCCCAAACCCGCATTAATGCAAAAGTATGAGCTGTCGGATCTGCAGGCGGACTATATTCTCGATACTAAATTACGTCAGTTGGCGAGACTTGAAGAAGTTAAAATTCGTGCTGAGCAAGAAGAACTGGCCAAAGAAAAAGCCGAGTTAGAATTGCTGCTAAGCTCTGATGCACGACTTAAAACACTAGTTAAAAAAGAGCTAAAAGCCAGTGCTGAAGAATATGGTGATGAGCGTCGCTCAGCGCTTAAAGAGCGCACTGAAGCTCAAGCCTTTAGTGAAAAAGATTTAGTTACTGCAGAGCCGGTGACGGTCGTCCTTTCGGATAAAGGCTGGCTTAGAGCCGCCAAGGGCCATGATATTGATCCCACTAGCCTGAACTATAAAGCCGGAGATAAGTTTTTATCCTCAGCCCTAGGGCGCAGTAATCAGAATGTCTTTCTTCAAGATACAACGGGCAGATTCTATGCCCTATCTGCACATACATTGCCCTCAGCGCGAGGTCAGGGTGAGCCGGCTACGGGTAGGCTAAATCCTCCTGCAGGCTCGCTATTTACCCATTTGGTTATGGGTGATGATTCGCAGAAGATTCTACTGGGCACCGATGCCGGTTATGGTTTTGTGGCTAAAATTGGCGATCTATTTACCAAAAATAAAGCCGGTAAAGCGGTGGTATCGATTCCTAAAGGCGCGAAAATACTAAGTCCTAAATTAGTTTCCGATGAAAACTTGTTGATTGCCGCAGTGAGTAATGAGGGCAGGCTACTGGCCTTTCCGCTAAGTGATTTGCCAGAGTTATCTAGAGGTAAGGGCAACAAGATTATTAATATACCTAGTTCACGCATACAGTCTCGAGAAGAATTTGTAATCGACTTTGCGGTGATTCCAGAGGGTGGTTCGCTAGTAGTTCACTCCGGTAAGCGCTACCTAGTGATGAAGTCAAAAGACTTAGAGCATTATCGCGGAGAGCGCGGACGCCGCGGGCATAAACTACCTCGAGGTTTCCAGAAGGTTGATAGGTTAGAAGCAGAGTAATCTTAGGTTTGCTAAGATTGCTTTAGACTAAGAATTGCCTGAGTGATCTGGGGGTCGTTAGTGCCAGTTTTCGGCTTGGTCGATTCAATTATAATATCCGGCTCAATTCCATATCCATGAATAAAACGGCCACTAGGCGTCAAATAGTGGGCAGTGGTTAGCTTTATGGCTCGACCATCTCCCAGTGGGATAACCGATTGAACCGAGCCCTTGCCAAAACTCTGTGTGCCAATAATAGTTGCTCGCTCTTGATCCTGTAACGCACCAGCTACAATTTCTGAAGCTGATGCACTGCCGCCATTAATAAGAACCGCAATGGGTGCACCATTGGTGAGATCGCCATAGGTTGCATAGTACTGTTTATTGGCGTCCGGTAAGCGACCTTCGGTGTATAACAGCAGTCCCTGATCAATTAAAGTATCTGCCACTTCAACCGATATAGGCATCAATCCACCCGGGTTATTTCTTAGATCCAATACCAAGCCTTGAAGAGGGCTATCAACTTGGAGTTGATTGATTGCAGACTTAAATTCTTCACTGGTCTCTTGTTGAAAGACCGCTATGCGGATATAGCCAATACCCTGCTCAAGCATTTGGCTACGCACAGAACTCTTTGATGCTAATTCACGCACAAGGGTGAATTCAATTCTTTCAGACTGACCGGGTCTTGCGATCCCTAAAATAATTTCAGAGCCCTGTTTACCGCGCAATTCCGCAGTTACTTGCTTATGATCCATGCCTTCAATGGTTTGGTAATTTATATCTATGATCTGATCGCCTGATTGAATTCCCGCTTGCCTTGCAGGGCTATTATCTAGGGTTGTAACCACCTGAATGGCTTTTTTATTAATACTGATATCAATACCTAAACCGCCGGCATTGCCTGCGGTTTTGCCCTGAAGCTGTTTATACTCATCTTGATCGAGATAGGTTGAATGAGGATCGAGATTATCTAGTAGGCCTTCAATAGATGCTTCTTGGAGTTGATTATCCGAGGGGACATCAACATAGCTTGTCCGCACTTTTTCTAAAACCTGAGAAAATAGTTGCGATTCAGCGTCTTTTTGTTGGCTGTTACTTTCAGTGCCAAAGCTAAGTGTGCTGACCAAAATCAAACTAGCGGTAAGGATAATCTTATACATATTGCAAAACCTAATCATTCCTCTATATACGTATCAAAAATACTTAGCGTTTACTCAGCCAAGTTTTTGGATTAACGGGTATTCCTTTTTCCCGTATTTCAAAGTATAGGGCAGTATCGACTATACCACCGGTATTTCCCGTTCGGGCAATAATCTCACCACTCTGTATCCAGTCACCGGTGGTACTGATTAATTCTTTATTATGGGCATAAAGCGACATATAGCCAGCACCATGATCAATAATCACCAACAAGCCAAACCCCCTAAGGTAATTTGAAAAGACTACGCGACCGTGATGGACGGCTTTTATCGCAGTGCCGCTAGGGGCACTGATCAGCCAGCCCTCCCAATGAAGATCCCCGCCGCGTGGCGTGCCGAATCGTTTGCTTAGTTTGCCTTTTAGTGGCCACTGTAGGTTACCCTTTTTAGAGGTAAATGCTGGGTAATCTTTGGCTGGAGCTATTTGTTTAGCTGCCTGCTTAACACTTTTAATTAGGTTTTCAAGTTGCTTACGTTGTGTTTGGTATTCAGCTAATTTGCTATTGTCGGCGACTAGTGATTTATTCAGCGCGGTTAGTATTTTTTCACGTTGTATAACTTTATTGGCAAGTTTATTTCGATCGACTTCTAGTGATTTTTTTGAATTAGCTAGATCAGCTGTTGTTTTTTTTATATCTGCAACGGTTTTATCAAGCTGATTGATGTCGGCATTAAACTGAGTAACTTTTTGACTGCGTGCCTGCAGAAGATAATCATAATATTTTAATGTGCGAGCAAGCTTTTGTGGATCCTGCTGATTGAGTAGTAGCTTTAAAGGCTCTTCGTTACCAGTTTTGTAAGCGGATCTGATATGTTGTGCAATGGCCTGACGCTGGTTGGTAATCCGCTGTTCCAAGCTGTCTTTTTCAGCGGAAAGTTTTTTAAGCTTGAGACTAGCAGAGGTTATTTTAGTTTGAAGGTTGCGAATATTTTGGCTGAGCTGGTTTGAGTCAATTTCAATTAACTCTATTTGTGTTTGAAGTTGACTCTTTTCTTGGCGTTGAGTTTGTAGCTTCTTCTCAAGTGCTGAAATAGTTCTTTTAAGTTGTTTTAACTCAGATTCTTGATGGTGATCAGCGAATCCATAAAAACTAAGGCTAAAGCAAATAAGGCCTATTAGAGGCAATGCCAAAAAAGACCTTGGCTTTAGCTTAACCATTATCGAATTAGTGAGCGACCCGACATCTCGGCAGGTTTATCAAGTCCCATCATATCGAGGATAGTTGGTGCTATATCCGCCAGAGAGCCACCAGAATCAAGAGAAATTTGTCGTGGCCCTGCGTAAACTAGTGGAACAGGTAATGTAGTATGCTGAGTGTGAGGTTGATTGCTCGCCTCATCGAACATTTCTTCAACATTGCCATGGTCCGCAGTAATTAATACCTCGCCCTGCTGTGCGGCGGCGGCGTCTAATACGAGCTTTAAGCAACTATCGACTGCTTCAACAGCTTTGACAGAGGCATTAAAATCACCAGTATGACCAACCTGGTCACAGTTGGCGTAATTACAAATAATAGTATCAAAGCGTCCAGAATTAATAGCTTCTACTAATTTTTCAGTGACCTCAAAAGCACTCATTTCTGGTTTTTGATCGTAGGTTTCTACATCGGGCGAAGGGATAAGGGTTCGCTCTTCGCCATCATATAAAGCCTCGCGCCCACCACTAAAGAAAAAAGTCACATGGGCATATTTTTCAGTTTCAGCAATACGTAACTGTTGCTTACCCTGATTGGCAAGATATTCGCCTAGTGAGTTCACTAAATTTTCTGGGGGGTAAGCGCAGGGCAAATTGAGAGTTGCCTCGTATTCAGTGGTCATTACAAAGCTTGATAGGCTGGGTACTCTTTGACGATTAAAGTCATCAAATTGCTCATCAACCAGTGCATGAGTAATTTCCCGCGCACGATCGGGACGAAAGTTCATTGAAATAATCGCGTCGCCGTCTTCGATTGTAACCGCCGATTCGCCCTCTGCAATAATAGCCGTTGCCTGAACAAATTCATCATTTTCATCGCGGCTATAAGCAGCTTCTAAGCCCTCTATCGCGGATTTAGCAGTATGGGCAGCATGGCCTTCAGTCATAAGGTGATAGGCTTGTTCTACACGGTCCCAGCGGTTGTCGCGGTCCATAGAGAAGAAGCGGCCGATAATAGAGGCAATTTTTCCGGTACCCAATTTATCGCATAGGGCCTGGGTTTTTTCTAATGATGGTTTGGCGCTGCGCGGTGGGCAATCGCGACCATCTAGTGAGGCATGTATATAGACTTTTTTTGCACCTCGTTGAACAGCCATTTCAAGCATAGCGTTGATATGGTCTTCATGGCTGTGAACGCCGCCTGGTGACAATAAGCCGATAATATGTACGGCCTTATCATTTTTGACTGCGCCATCAATAGCATCACAAAATACTGGATTGCTAAAAAATTCACCGTCGGCAATGGCTTTGTTGATGCGAGTAAAGTTCTGATATACCACCCGACCTGCGCCTAGAGTCATATGGCCAACTTCTGAATTGCCCATTTGACCCTCGGGCAGACCTACCGCCATTCCTGAGGTGCTGATTAATGTTTTGGGGTTATTTTGCCACAGGTTTTGCCAGCAGGGGGCATTGGCTGCTGAGATTGCATTGTATTTGCCGCTATCGCTGTAGCCAAAACCGTCGACAATAATTAACACTTTGGGTGATTTTTTCGAGCTCATAATTGTTATACGCACTAAATGAATATAGGAGTAATTTTAAAGAGTTACCAAGGTTTTCGCTATGCCGATCACTAAAATATTAGTGATTTTCTAGTATTTCCCAGCGTTCATAGCAGTGACTTAGCATATTTTGTAGTTCCGACAGCCGGTTTTCTGTTTTTTGAACCTGTTCGCGCGCACTCTTGAAAAAGTCCGGCTCACTCATCTGCTGGGATATTTTGTCAATTTCTGTTTCCAATTTTTCAATTTGGCCGGGCAGTTCATTCAATTCGCGTTGATCCTTATAGGATAGTTTTACGGTCTTTTTCTTAATTCTGGTATCGGTCTTTTTCGGCTTACTGGTTTGATTTAATTGTTTGGTGCGCTGACGCAACCAATCGTTGTAACCGCCAACATAATGATTAAATGTGCCATTACCCTCAAAGGCTAGCGTGCTAGTCACTACATTGTTGATAAAGGCACGGTCGTGGCTCACTAAGATAATGGTACCCTTATATTCGATTAATAACTCCTCCAAAAGATCTAGGGTATCTATATCAAGATCATTAGTCGGCTCATCAAGTATCAACATGTTGGAGGGTTGAGTGAATAATTTGGCTAAGAGTAATCTATTGCGCTCTCCGCCAGACAATACTTTTACCGGTTGCCGGCAACGCTCTGGGGCAAAAAGAAAATCCCTTAAATAGCTGACAACATGACGCGATTTGCCGCCAATGTCTAACATATCACGACCACCTGATACGTTGTCTTGCACACTTTTTTCTTCGTTTAAGGCGCTTCGGTACTGATCAAAATAAGCAATATTCAGATTAGTACCTATTTTAATGTTTCCAGTACTAGGCTCAAGTTCGCCTTGAAGTAATTTAATTAGGGTGGTTTTTCCTGACCCATTGCCGCCAATAAGACCAATTTTGTCACCGCGCTGAATTAGCGTAGAAAAGTCTTTTACTATGGGTTTTTTTTCTGGATCACCATCAAATACAAAGTTTACCCCTCTGGCTTCAACAACAATTTTTCCAGATTTTTCAGCCTGTACAACATTGAGTTTGGCTTTGCCCTGATGCTTGCGGCGTTCTGCAAATTCAACCCGCATGGCCTCTAGAGCGCGTACGCGACCTTCATTCCGAGTACGACGCGCCTTAATACCCTCTCGAATCCAAGCTTCTTCCTGAGAAAGCCTTTTATCAAATAACGCATTATGCTTGTCTTCAGTCTCAAGCATGTCTTTTTTACGCTTAAGGTAGGTGTTGTAATTACAGTCAAACTCCATCACCTTGCCGCGATCTATTTCAATAAATCGGGTGGCTAGATTATCCATAAATTGGCGATCATGACTGATAAATAATAATGCCGCTTCCCATTTTTTTAAAAAGGACTCTAGCCATTGTATGGCCTCGATATCCAAATGGTTGGTGGGCTCATCGAGAATCAGTAGATCTGGATCACTTACCAGCGCCCGCGCAAGAAGCACTCGCCGTTTATAGCCCCCTGAAAGATCAGCAATATCGGTGCTAGCATTTAGATTCATTTTAGTAATAATGGCATCCACTCGAGAGTTAACATCCCAGCCATCAACCAGGTCCAGCTCGGCCTGACAGGCCTCTAGTTCGGCCATATTTTTATTGGTTGGGTTGTTTGCTACCTCACCGCTTAAACGATAGTAGCTTTGAGCTAATTCGCCTTCCTTGCCTAGGCCTTGGGCGATAACCTCATAGACGCTTCCTTCAGTATCTGTTGGCACTGCCTGTTCTAGCTGAGCTAGTTTGACGCCGTCAGTGTACTTAACCACACCATCGTCGGGAATTATTTTTCCGGTTAGTATATTAAGTAAAGTGGATTTTCCAGCGCCATTGCGACCGATTAGGCATACCCTTTCTCCACGTTCTATGGATAGGTTAATACCATCAATCAGTGCGGGTTGCCCGTAGCTTAAATAAATATCTTGCAAGGTAACTAATGCCATAACTTGTTGTCGATTATTTCCCGAGTGGTTTTATCATAAGAATTAGCTTCGGCAACAGCGTCATTGAGCCTAGTAGCGCAGCAATCATTGCTAAGCCAGTTAAAAGGCCGAAATAAATTGAGGGGATAAAATTAGATAAAGCTAAAATTGAAAAGCCAATAATAATAGTGATAGCGGTATAAAACAGTGCCTGACCAATACTATTGTGAGCTCGATGCATGCTGGCTATATAGTTGCCATCTTTGACAAACTCTCGCTTAAAACGAGTGATGTAATGAATACTATGATCTACGCCTATCCCCACAGTAATGGCGGCAATAGTAATAGTCATCATATCTAAGGGTATTTTAAAGATTCCCATACCGCCAAGTACCGTGCCGGCAGCCAAAAAATTGGGAATAATTGCTATTAATGATAGTTTTAAAGATCGGAACAGAATCAAAAACATTAGCAGGATACCGACAAATACCGCGCCAAGGGTCATTATTTGAGATTTAAATAGGCTTTGCAGCATATTATTGTAGAGAACCAGTAATCCAGTAAAGCGGATATTATCTTCGGCAATGCCTATTTCTTGTGTGGCAAATTGCTCGATTTTAGCGAGTAATTGCTTGCGTTTTAAACCGGCGGTTTCCATGGCTCGCAATTGAATACGGGCCTCATCTCTATCTTCAATAAGAAAGGGTGCTACAAGCTGCTGATAAATATCATCACTTAGGCTTTGGCGCATAAAAGCAATTTCGAAATCATTGAGTTTATGGCCCATTAAATCAGAGGCAACTTGATTGAGTTGCACTAGAGAGCTGACTTTGCCGATTTCTGGTTGAGACTGTAAAAAATCAGTCAATTCTGAGAGAACCTCTAAGCCCGCGGATGAAAACCAGTAGCTATCTTTTAACGGCTCAGTTTTATTTTCGATATCGCCATACTCGTCAAATTCGCCATATTCATCAAATTCCCCATACTCATCATCGAAGTCATAGTCATCATCCTTGGCTGCTTGATTATCAGAAATCGCAAACGGCGATTCAAAAGTGGGGGCTTGCAGAACAATATCTAAAGGCGTAGTGCCGCCCAGGGAGGTGTCAATAACCTCCATGCCGCGATAGATTTCGGTGTCACTTTTAAAATAATCAATAAAGCGATTTTCTACTTCTAGGCGAGATATTCCATAACCTGATAATAGGGTAAGTATTAAAGCCAAAAATATTACAAAGCTGCCTCTGCGCTCGGTAAAGCTGGCAAAAACTGAAGTTATAGTACTACTTCGATCCTTTTTAGCAGTTGATTGATCACTACTAAGTATCATCATGCCAGCAGGCATTATAGTAAATGAAACTATAAAGGCGACAATAATGCCGATGGTCATCATCCAGCCAAAATCTATAACAGGGCGAATATTGCTAACCACCAGGGAGCTAAAGGCAACAATAGTGGTTAAAACTGTATAAAGGCAGGGTTTAGCCATTGACTCAATAGTGTCTATAACCAGTTGGCGCTGCGCTGTTTTAGGTTTAGCTGCATGAAGTTCGCGGTAGCGCACAATCAGATGAATGGTCAATGCAAGAGTAATAATTAGTAATAGCGCTACAAAATTAGAAGAAATAACTGTTAAACGCCAGTCGATCCAGCTTAAAAATCCTAACACCAGGGTTAGACAAATAGCACAGGTAACCAAAGGCAGGATAACCCAGCGAGCAGATCGAAAAATAAAGGCTAGGGTGACTACCATAAACAACAAAATACCAATGCCAAAAATAACTAGGTCACTTTTAATAAAGGCGATCATATCCGCTGTAATCATATCGGGGCCGCCGAGATATATGGTAGCGCGATCGCGATATTGATCCATAAGCTCACGCACTTTAGCTACTCGCAGGTGATCTTCAGCAGTTTTTTCGGTGCGATACTTAAGAAACTCAGCACTGATTGCTTCTAATTCATGGTTCTGCTGCAAGCTTAACCCTTGGGTATCTCGCAATAGTCTAAGATTGTCGCGCTTAGTTACCAGTGACAGGTATTGTTGGTCTAAACTTAAAGTAGCAACAATGCCGGTAGTTTTGCCATCGGCGCTAAGCAGCATATTTTTGTAGATTGGGCTAGTTAAAAATTCTTGCTTGGCAAGCTGTTTGTCCACGCCATCGGAAAGGACAGTGTTTAGCGGCTGATCTAAATCGCTGATACTTATTTTGGGACTATAAAGCAAAGGAGCGTCGAGCATGGAAATAGTAGCTTCTACACCACTGACACCTTTTAATTGGTTGCTTATTGAGCCTAATGTTTGGAGATTATTTTGATCAAAAATATCGCCAGATTTAGGCGAGAATGTGATGATTAAGAAGTTATCACTGCCGTAGCGCTTGGAAACCTCGCGGAAATAATTTAGATCTTCATCGTATTCTAGCGTCAAGGAATCAGCAGAGGCATCTAACTTAAAATTGGGCAATCCAAGGCTCATCAACAGGGTTGCAGCCAAAACAAGAACTATAGCTCGCCATGGGTGGTCTATGATTATTCGTTGGTACAGTGCTAAAAAAGCGTTGGGCATGCTTGTGATTTTCCTAATACCATAACTAAGGATTACATTATGCTTTTATACTGGCTTTGGGGAAAGCCCCAAAGCGCTTATCAAATACTTTATATCAATGGAAACTGAAGTTTATGAAGAAAAATGCATTTTATGCTCAATCTGGAGGTGTTACTGCGGTAATTAATGCATCAGCTAGCGGTGTGATTGAGGCCTGTCGTAAGTACAGGGATAAAATAGGCACGCTTTATGCTGGGCAAAATGGAATTATTGGAACTCTTGAGGAAAATTTAATTGATACTAGTTTAGAGTCAGATAATGCTGTGGCTGCATTGCGGCATATTCCCGGCGGTGCATTTGGCTCCTGCCGCTATAAAATGCAAAATATAGCGGATGATAACAGCGAATATCAGCGTCTAATAGAAGTCTTTAAAGCCCATAATATAGGTTATTTCTTTTATAATGGCGGCGGTGACTCGGCGGATACTTGCTTAAAGGTTTCTCAAATATCTGAGGCTATGGGCTATCCGATTCAGGCTATTCATATTCCTAAAACCATCGATAATGATCTGCCTTTGACCGATTGCTCGCCAGGGTTTGGTTCGGTGGCCAAATATGTGGCGGTATCCACCAAAGAGGCTGGTTTGGATATAGCTTCGATGTCAGCCTCTTCAACCAAGGTTTTTATTTTAGAGGTAATGGGGCGTCATGCTGGATGGATTGCTGCAGCTTCAGGGCTTGTTGCAGATAATCCAAGCCAGCCACCGCACATTATTTTATTTCCAGAGGTGGCTTTTGATCGGGAGGCATTTATTGCTAAGGTCAAAAAAACTGTCGCAAACTTTGGCTACTGTGTCGTGGTGGCTTCAGAGGGGGTGACCTATGCTGATGGTGGGCTGCTATCAGGCTCTTTGACGGAAGATGCTTTTGGTCATAAGCAATTGGGCGGTGTAGCGCCAGCACTCTGTAGTATGGTCAAACATTCACTAGGTTATAAGTACCATTATGCGGTGGCTGATTATTTACAGCGTTCAGCTCGGCATATCGCATCTAAAGCCGATGTTGAACAGGCCTATGCGGTGGGTATGGCTGCTGTAGAAAAAGCACTAGAAGGCAAAAATGCCATAATGATCAGTATTAAGCGAGATACTGGCAAGTCCTATGGCTGGTCTTTGGCTGAGGCGCCATTGGCCGAGGTTGCCAATGGCGAGAAAAAGATGCCACATGCATATATTAGATCAGATGGGTTTGGTATTACTAGGAAAGCGAGAGACTATTTATTGCCGCTGATTGCTGGTGAGGACTATCCACCGTATAAAAATGGCTTACCTTGGTATCCGCAGCTAAAAAATACCCTAATCAGCAAGCGCTGTAAGCAATGGACACTATCCTAGCGGTCGATTTATTGTTCTAATAGACACCTAAATAATTAGGACAGTTTATGCATCTGCATTTTTTAGGGATCTGCGGCACATTTATGGGAAGCTTGGCTCAGTTAGCTAAGTCCGCCGGCCATCAGGTGTCTGGTTGTGATGCCAATGTATATCCCCCTATGAGTACCCAGCTTCAGCATGCGGGTATTGCGCTAATTGAGGGGTTTGATCCTGCGCAATTAAATCCTGCACCAGACTTGATTGTGGTGGGTAATGCCCTTTCTCGCGGCAACCCCTGCGTCGAATATATGCTCGATAATAAACTGCCCTACACCCCTGGTCCTCAGTGGTTAGGAGATAATTTGTTAAAGCATAAACATGTTCTTGCGGTGTCGGGCACCCATGGTAAAACATCTACTAGTAGTATGTTGGCAAAAATTTTGGATACTGCCGGCTATCACCCGGGATATTTAATAGGCGGTGTACCTCAGGATTTTGCCGTGTCGGCGAGATTGGGTGGCACAGCCTCTGATGGCAACAGTTACTTTGTGATTGAGGCAGACGAATATGACACGGCTTTTTTCGATAAGCGCTCTAAATTTGTTCATTACCACAGCAATAGCCTGATTATTAATAATCTTGAGTATGATCATGCAGATATTTTTGATGATTTGGCTGCTATTCAGCGGCAGTTTTATCACTGTGTGCGCACGGTGCCAAGTAGTGGTTCAGTAATTTTTCCTGCCGATGATAAGGCTGTACTTGAAGTGATTGAGCAGGGCTGTTGGAGCCAGTTGCGCAGTATTGGCAAAACAGGTGCCGACTGGAATTATCAGCTGCTAGTTGAAGACGGTTCTCAATTTACAATTATCCACCATGAGTCTGGTCAGCAGGCAACCGTCAATTGGAAGCACTCAGGCCTTCACAATGTGAAAAATGCCGTAGCAGCTGTAGCAGCAGCCTTTGAAATTGGCGTAAGTGTTGGTCAAGCCTGTGATGCGCTAAGTGCCTTTGTTGGTATCAAGCGCCGTATGGAGCAAATCTATAGCCATAACAATATCACTATTTATGATGATTTTGCCCATCATCCAACAGCTATAAAAACTACCCTTGAAGGATTGCGGGCGAAGGTAGGTGATGCTGAAATAATGGCGGTAATAGAGCCTAGGTCAGCCACTATGAAATTAGGTGTGCACCAGCAGGCATTGGGATTGTCGGTGGCCGCTGCAGATCAGGTGCTGTGGTATCAAAACGCCAGTGTAGACTGGGATTTATCCGCTGTAGCCAAAGATTGTGGCGTTGTCGCAAAGCTAGCTGAGGATATCGATAGTTTATTGGATGTTGTTATTCAAGCTATCACAGCTGTGCAAAAATTAAATAAACCCATGCATATAGTTATTATGAGCAACGGTGGTTTTGAGGGCCTGCATCAATTATTACTGGAAAAGCTCAGTTAACTAGTGGCTTTTTAGTAAGAAAGTGACAGGTCCATCATTGCATAGAGATACCTGCATATCTGCGCCAAATTGACCACTAGCGACAGCCCCATTATTGCAGCTGGTTGCTTGGTTAAGAAAATATTCATAAAGCATTTTCGCTTCGGCAGGAGGCGCGGCGGAGGAAAAGCTTGGGCGCAATCCTTTTTGTGTGTCTGCGGCCAAGGTGAACTGAGAGACAACTAGTAAATCACCGCCAATATCCTGCAATGATAAATTCATTTTCCCGTTTTCATCATTAAAAATTCGGTAGTTGAGAATCTTTTGTATAAGTTGATCAGCCTTTTCTTCGCTATCGTTTTTTTCTATGCCAAGAAGAAGCACAATGCCCCTATTGATCTGACCGGCAATATGGTTGTCAATTGAAACTGAAGCGGATGAAACGCGCTGAATCAAACCTAGCATGGTTTTTTCCTTATCTAAAAGATAATCAATTATAGCCAGAAATTTCACCAGTGCTATTGATTGCTTTGTTTAGACTATACTATTGAAAAAATCGGCGAGTGAGAACATGCACAATTCCAAGATTCGTTGCTCTTGGTGTGGTGAGGATGAAGCCTACCAACACTACCATGATAATGAGTGGGGCGTGCCCTGTCGCGATGATAAAAAACTGTTTGAGTTTTTGATTTTAGAATCTGCTCAAGCGGGTCTTTCATGGCTTACCATTTTGCGCAAGCGCGAAAACTATCGCGCAGCTTTTGCTGATTTTGACGTTAAAAAAGTAGCGGCATTTGCTGATGCTGATATTCAGCGGCTTATGGCTGATAGTGGCATTGTGCGCAATCGTTTAAAAATACAAAGCGCGATAAATAATGCCCGATGTTTTCTTAGGTTGCAGGCAGAGCAAGGGAGTTTTTCCGACTATCTATGGGCCTTTGTTGATCACAGTCCAATAGTTAATAACTGGAGTAATGAAGATCAGATTCCGGTATCCACTGAGTTGTCAGACCGCATTAGTAAAGATATGAAATCTCGTGGGTTTAAATTTTTTGGCACTACTATCTGCTATGCCTACTTGCAGGCTATGGGGGTGGTAAACGATCATATAGTTGATTGTTTATGCCGCCCTGCAAGTCACTAGGCAGTAATCACCATATTGCGTCCCATTTGCTTGGCTTGATACACGCAATTTTCAGCTAATGACAAAAGATCATCTAGTCCTGAGGCTTTTGCTGTTGAACAAATGCCAATACTAAGGGTAATTTTTACCTGATCTCCTTGAGAGCATAATTCTATTTGATGGGCTCTTTGCCGAATACGCTCGGCTATTGCTACGGAGACATTTTGAGCGATTTCGGGCAGAACAAGTATAAATTGGTTGCCGCTCCAGCGCCCAGCCATATCGTTTTCTCTCAGTTCAGTTAGAAGTAGCTGGCCAACTTTTTTTAATGCTAAATCACCCAGCGCTCTGCCATAGCGGTCATTAATTTCTCTGCAATTATCAATATCTGCCAGGATGACACAAAAATAGCTAATACCTAGCTCATATTCTCGATAACTTAATCTGAGATGCTCTTCCATACAGTGTCGATGAGGTGATTTAGTAAGAATATCCTGTAGTTCGATTTTTTTCTTTTTAGATAGTGCAAAGTTTCGCTGTTTAAGGTCGGGAAATCTATATTTTTCCATGGTATTTAACAGCATCATGAGTAGTCCATAAGAAAATAAAAACCGCAATACAAGGATGCCATCATATTTAATACTTACAAACGGAGATAACCCAGCTAATAGATATAGAAAGGTACAAATAAAAATAGTTATAAGGACAATAGCGCCGTGTATATGGCCCAGAAGCAAGCCGATAACTGGCACCGTAGTTAGGCACCAAATTGAAGATACCTGATCTGATGATATTGCGATTAATAGCATGTGGCCTATTACCATTATTAGCAATAGAGTCCACTTTGCTAAAGTATAGAGCGACAAGGCGCAGTAAAAGGCCAGAGTCAGCAAAATTCCACTGCAGATGGCAATAAAAAATATCACCATATGGGTTTGATCGCTATGAAAGTAATAAATAGCGCAGACGATGGCGATTAGCTGTTGGAATACAAGAAAACACAGCAAAAGAAACTTATCAATTTTTTGTTGTATTTCCATGCAAAGAATCCGTGAAGGCTACTCACAAAGAATAGCCTATCGCTGCATAGATTTTTAAATAGTTACTGAATAGTTTATTTGGGTGCGCGTTTACGCAGATTCTCAGTCAATAATTTTTTGCGAATTCTGACGCTTTCAGGTGTTACTTCAACCAGCTCATCATCTTCAATAAACTCTAATGCCTGCTCAAGGGTGTGCTTGATAGGCGGTACTAAAGTAAGTGCTTCATCAGTACCAGATGCGCGTACATTAGTGAGTTGCTTCCCTTTGATGGGGTTTACAACAAGATCGTTGCCTCGACTGTGAATTCCCACAATCTGTCCCTCATAGACATCAACCGCATGCCCAAGAAATAAACGGCCACGAGCTTGAATGTTAAAGAGTGCGAAAGCTGCAGTTTTACCTTTAACCATACTGACAAGAGCACCATTTTGGCGACTGTGAGCTTCACCCTCTTTTACCGGGCCATAATGGTCGAACACACTAGTCATTATGCCTGAGCCAGAGGTTAGGGTTAGAAAGGCGCCGCGAAAGCCAATGAGTCCTCGAGAGGGAATCATAAACTCAAGGCGAACACGCCCTTTTCCGTCGGGCTCCATATTAGTCATTTCGCCCTTGCGAATACCCAGCTCTTCCATCACCGATCCCTGATGCTGCTCTTCCACATCAATAACAACTTGCTCATAAGGTTCTTGAACGCTTCCATCGACAATTTTGGTCACCACCTCTGGACGTGAAACGCCCATCTCAAAGCCTTCACGACGCATTGTTTCAATCAGCACAGACAGGTGAAGTTCACCACGGCCTGAAACAATAAATTTATCAGGCGAGTCGCCCTGTTTGACCCGCAATGCCACGTTGTGAATCAACTCTTGATCAAGGCGGTCTTTAATATTTCTTGTTGTAACATACTTTCCTTCCAACCCAGCAAAAGGCGAGTTATTTACAATAAAAGTCATACTTACGGTTGGCTCATCAACGCTTAGCGCTGGCAGAGCTTCAATATTATCCGGATCACAAAGAGTATCTGAGATGCCTAGACCATCGATACCATTTATACAAACGATATCGCCGGCTTCTGCTAGCTCTGTTTCCACCTGGTCAAGACCTAGATAGCCTTTAACATTAAGCACTTTACCTTTGCGCTCTTTGTTATCAGAGGATTTAACGATGACCTGCTGGCCTGGCTTTAATATCCCTCTGGTGATTCGGCCGACGCCGATAACGCCAACATAACTATCATAGGCTAGAGCGGAAATCTGCATCTGGAATGGGCCGCTTACATCAACCTTTGGTGAGGGGACATCAGCTGCGATCATTTCATACAGGGGCGTCATGTCTTTCGCCATATCATCAACATCAGTTCCAGCGATACCGTTTAGAGCTGAAGCATAAATAACAGGGAAGTCGAGCTGCTCATCGGTAGCACCAAGGCTATCAAATAGGTCAAAAACCTGATCCATTACCCAATCGGGGCGAGCGCCTGGACGGTCTACCTTGTTGATAACAACAATGGGGCGTAAACCTTGCTCAAAAGCCTTAGAAGTTACGAACCGCGTTTGCGGCATAGGCCCATCGACGGCATCTACCAGAAGTAGTACCGAGTCAACCATAGAGAGTACTCGCTCAACTTCGCCGCCGAAATCTGCGTGACCAGGGGTGTCTACAATATTGATGCGATAGTTATTCCAATTGATTGCAGTATTCTTGGCGAGAATAGTAATGCCTCGCTCTTTTTCTTGGTCATTAGAGTCCATTAGCCTCTCAGATCCAACATCCTTGCGATCGAGAGTGCCAGATTGGCTCAGAAGTTTATCAACTAGAGTCGTTTTGCCGTGATCTACGTGGGCGATAATGGCAATATTGCGCAAATTTTCAATAGACATGATGATACCTGATGTTAGCCGTGAGGGGCGAAAAAGTCGCGATTATACGAGAATCTCAGGGAACTGCTATAAAAGTTTTCAATGTTTGCTAAATTTTGTTGTGCAATATACTAAATGTAAGAAGATATTGGCTGTAAAAAATTCAGTTTTCTGAGATAAAAAATTACTTTTATCTAACTTTTTAAGTTTTTTACTTCAGGATTTTAACTATCTTTTAATTTAGATGAGATATTTAGCATCAGTATGCTTTATACTGGGGCAATTCTGAGCTGATTGGCTTGGATTTACCAAATAAGCACCAATATGGTGCTTATTTTTACTGAAAGCACTATATTAGTGCGAGTAAACGGTAAGCAGTTATTGTTTGATTAAAAGTTTATAGCTTAGCTGCGCATTCTAGTGGAGTTGCCAAAAATTAGAGTTTAATTAACTCCTTGCAAATATTTGGCATAAGAATTGCAAGTCCCCTAAGGGATTAAATAGGTATTTGCTGCTTGTAACCCAAGTGCGAAGCCCAATGAAATAACAATTAAGTAAGTTTTACACGAATTAAAGTAAAGTGGAGAAAAAAATGTCTAACAAGACCCTAGATCTTATTAAAGAAAGTGAAGCCCGCTGGGTTGATCTACGTTTCACCGACACAAAAGGTAAAGAGCAACATGTGTCTATACCCATTTCTGAAGTAGGCGAAGATTTCTTTGTCGAAGGAAAAATGTTTGATGGGTCATCTATTGCTGGCTGGAAAGGTATTAATGAATCAGACATGATCCTAATGCCGGATGATAGTACTGCAGTTTTAGATCCTTTTACTGATGAGACAACTATCATTGTTCGCTGTGGAATCGTTGAGCCTTCAACAATGCAAGGTTATGAGCGTGATCCTCGTTCAATCGCCGAACGCGCTGAGCAGTACTTGGAGTCAACAGGCTTAGGTGATACAGCTTATTTTGGTCCAGAGCCTGAGTTCTTCGTCTTTGACGATGTTAAGTGGGGCGCAGACATGAGCGGTGCTTTCTATAAGATCTCTTCTGAAGAAGCTGCTTGGTCATCATCTGCTGATCTTCCTGATGGCAATATGGGTCACCGTCCAGGTGTTAAAGGTGGTTACTTCCCAGTACCTCCAGTTGATAGCCTTCACGATATGCGTGCTGCTATGTGTGGCGCTATGGAGCAAATGGGTCTTGATGTTGAAGTGCATCACCACGAAGTTGGTACTGCTGGTCAGTGCGAAATCGGTATTCGTTTCAACACCCTAGTTAAGAAAGCTGACGAAGTACAAATTCTTAAGTACTGTGTTCACAATGTGGCCCATGCCTATGGTAAAACAGCAACCTTTATGCCAAAGCCGCTTGTTGGTGATAATGGTTCTGGTATGCACTGTCACCAGTCTTTCTGGAAAGATGGTGAAAACCAATTTGCAGGTGACGGCTATGCAGGTTTGAGTGAGACTGCGCTTTACTATATTGGCGGTATTATCAAGCACGCTAAAGCAATCAATGCATTTGCTAATGCTTCAACTAACTCATACAAACGTTTGATCCCAGGTTTTGAGGCGCCAGTAATGTTGGCATACTCAGCGCGTAACCGCTCTGCATCAATTCGTATTCCTTATGTGCCAAGCCCTAAAGGTAAACGTATTGAAGCACGATTCGGTGATCCAACAGCTAACCCATACCTAATGTTTGCGGCTATGCTTATGGCTGGTATCGATGGCGTTAAGAACAAGCTTCACCCGGGTGATGCAGCTGATAAAGATCTATATGACCTTCCTGCTGAAGAAGCAGCCGCTATTCCACAGGTTGCTGGTAGCTTGAGAGAAGCGCTTGATGAATTAGATGGGGATCGTGAGTTCCTAACTGCTGGCGGTGTATTTACTAATGACATGATTGACGCTTACATAGAGCTGAAGATGGAAGAAGTGTACAAAGTTGAGCACACAACTCATCCAGTTGAGTTTGATATGTACTACAGTTGCTAAGATGTCCCAATGCCGCGTGAAAGCGCTGCATATAAAAACCCGGCGCCTTGTGGCGGCGGGTTTTTTTTGTCCTTTTAATTATATATTTGCACCATAATAGTGCATAATGTTTTTCAGTTAGTTGTTTGATGGCTAATTTACATCAAATATTGATGTAATTAATGCTTTAACTTATAGAATTGATCAAAATTCTTAAAATAATTGGCTCGCAAATTGCAAGATAACCAGAAGCACTGATAATTCAGTTGGGAGATAACCTTAGGTGGGTTCAAATAAAATACATCATCTTTTGATCGATAACCTCAATACAGCAGTGCTGCTGTTAGATGAGGGTCTAAAGATTGAATATATAAATGCTGCATTCGAGGCTATGTTTCAGGTAAGCAGTTCTCGCCTTAAGGGACTGCCAGCAAGTGCTTTATTTAGAGATGCGGGGAATGTTTTAAAAAGTATCGAAGAGTCTTTGGCAACGGGGCGCCCTTATACAAGGCGGCACGAGTTTTTAGACACCTACTCGGCCGGCCCTATCAAAGTCGATTACTCAGGGATTCCGATTGAGCTAGATGGGCAAAAAAAGTTATTGATGGAACTGCAGCCCATAGATCGTTTTTTGAAAATTAATCGCGAAGAGGCAATGTTGTCTGTTCAGGATACCTCAAAAACATTGATTCGCGGCTTAGCTCATGAAATCAAGAACCCTTTGGGTGGTATTCGTGGAGCTGCACAGCTACTAGACGACGAAATAGCTGAGCAGAGTTTGGATGGCGAGACTAGAGAGCTATGTCAAATCATTATGACTGAAACTGATCGCTTGAGAAATTTGGTGGATCGATTGCTAGGACCTAATCAAGTGCCGACCTATACGCAAATAAGTATTCATGAGGTAACAGAACGTGTTGTGGTGCTAATGCAAGCCGAGTTGCAGGGTCAAATTGAAATTATACGTGATTATGATCCGAGTATTCCGCCGATTGATGGCGACGCAGAACAGTTGATTCAGGCAGTGCTTAATGTGGCGCGAAATGCCATGCAGGCATTGATAGACTCTGACCAAAAGCAGCCAAAGATAACTTTTAGAACCAGAGTTAATCGAAGCTTTACCATTGCTGGTGAGCGCCACAAGATGATCTGTAAGATAGAGATAATTGATAATGGACCCGGCGTGTCGGAAGAAATCAAAGAGCAGATATTTTTTCCAATGATTAGTGGCCGAAAACAGGGTTCAGGTCTTGGTTTAACCATTGCGCAAAATGCCGTTAATGGCCATCAGGGCACTATAGAATGTGATTCGAGAGCAGGTGATACCTGCTTCTCAATTTATTTACCAATAAAGGTATAGCTACAAATGACTTCAGAAATTTGGATTGCAGAAGATGATCGTTCACTGCGATGGGTAATGGAAAAAGCGATTCGGCGTGAAGATATTCATGTTAAAAGCTTTGAAAATGGTGAAGATCTGCTGGAAGCATTAGAAAAAGACCAGCCTGAGATAATTATTTCGGATATAAGAATGCCCGGAATGGATGGATTAGAGCTTTTGCAGCGTATTCACGCAGACCACCCTGAAATGCCGATCATAATTACTACCGCCCATTCTGACTTAGATAGTGCGGTTTCAGCCTATCAAAGTGGTGCTTTTGAATATTTACCAAAGCCATTTGATCTAGAAGAATTAGTAGACGTGGCACGACGTGGCATTAGCTTTGCTAACGAACAAAAAGTATCTGCTGAGGTGGCTGAGTCGCCGCAAAGTGAAATCATTGGTGAAGCGCCGGCAATGCAGGAGGTTTTTCGAGCCATTGGCAGGCTATCCAACTCAAATATCACTGTGCTTATTAATGGCGAGTCGGGAACGGGTAAAGAATTGGTTGCCCAAGCCTTACATAAGCACAGTCCGCGACGTAATAATAAGTTTATTGCCTTGAATATGGCGGCTATCCCCCATGATTTAATTGAATCAGAGCTCTTCGGTCATGAAAAAGGCGCTTTTACCGGTGCTGCGCAGCGGCGCGAGGGGCGTTTTGAGCAGGCTAATGGCGGCACCTTGTTCCTAGATGAAATTGGCGATATGCCCGCTGAGGCGCAAACCCGATTATTGCGAGTGCTGGCTGATGGTGAATTTTACCGTGTAGGTGGCCATATGGCGGTTAAAGTGGATGTTCGTATTATTGCTGCAACCCACCAAAACCTTGAAACATTGGTAACAGGGAATCGCTTCAGGGAAGATCTTTATCACCGCTTAAATGTTATTAGGGTTCACTTGCCGCGATTAGCAGACCGGCGAGAAGATATACCTGAATTAATGCAGCATTTTTTCCATAGCGCTGCCAAAGAGCTTGAGATGGAACCCAAAGTACTCTCTCCTGAGGCTGAAGAATTTCTTTTCAGTTTGCCATGGCCGGGCAATGTTAGGCAGTTAGAAAATATCTGTCGATGGTTAACAGTTATGGCGGCAGGTAGAGAGGTGCTTCTCTCTGATTTACCTCCAGAATTAAGGGCTGAACAGTCTGATAAGGATCAACGTATTTTAGGTGATTGGCAGACAATGCTGCGAAAATGGGCAGATAAAGAGTTGGGTGCGGGTCGAGCGGATATATTATCTTCGGCTATTCCTGATTTTGAGCGCACCATGATAGAGGCGGCATTAGCGCATACAGCGGGCAGGAAAAAAGATGCTGCACAATTGCTTGGTTGGGGGCGTAATACACTCACTAGAAAGTTACAGGAATACAGTATTGAAAAGTGAGGCTAAATTTTCTTAAGTTAAAAAAAACCCGCCTTTTAGGCGGGTTTTTTTGCTTTCAAGGCGCAGCCTTGATTAATGCTGAGTGCCATCGGCATTTTCTTTTGCATCAGCTGCCGCTTGTTGTACAGCATTGGCAAATAGTGCATCAAAATTAATAGGCGGAAGTAGTAGTGCGGGGAATGAGCCCTTAGTCACCACGTTATCCAGTGTTTCACGCAAATATGGGAACAAAATTCCTGGACAGGTTGTATTTAGAATTTGCGGCAATTGCTCTTCTGTAAAGCCCTTGATATTGAATAACCCAGCCTGCTCAGCCTCAACAATATAAATTGTGTCATCACCATCGGTGACATTAATAGTAATGCGAAGAGCAACTTCAAAAATTCCATCTTCTACTTGACTGGTTTTGGTATTAAGATCTTGGCTAACCTTGGGCTGCCATTTCTTCTGGAAGCCTGCCGCACCCTGTGGAGTTTCAAAAGAGAGATCTTTTAGATAAACGCGCTGTATAGAAAATTGCGGTTGTTCAGCGTCTTGTTTTTTTTCTGTATCTTTTTTAGCCATGGTAAAACCCTTAAATTTAACTTTTGATTAGGCACTTAGAAGGCGATCTAAATCACCATTTAATGCGAGTTTTCGCAGATCAGTAAAGCCGCCAATATGCTGCTCACCAATCCAAATTTGTGGAACTGTCCTCTGACCGCTCCGCTTTAATATATTCTCTCTAAGATCGGAATTGTTATCAACTGCTGTATACTGATATGCCACATTTTTTGCATCAAGAAGCTGCCTTGCAGCTATACAGTAAGGACAAAATTTAGTCCCATAGACGGTAACTGCGTTTAAATCTTCGAAATTTGCCAATGTCGACTACTTCTTGCCGCTAACTAGAGGCAAGTTACTGTGTCGCCATTGCGAAATACCGCCGCTCAGACGGCGAATATTATAGCCTTGTTTTTTTAGTAACCCGCCGGCTGAGCCAGCCTGTTGCCCCATTTGGTCGGCTAGAACAATCAGCGATGATTTATATTTTTCTAGCTCACTGGTTCTGCTGGCTATGGCATTATGCGGTATATTAATAGATCCGTGAATATGGCCTTGGTTAAAGTCATTGGCAGATCGCACATCAATTAGTACAGCTTTATCTTGGTTCATTAATGTAACTAACTCGCTAGCAAAAATGGGTAAGCCGTTGTTTTTTCGTGTCACTGCCACTAATGCGGCAATAAGTGCAAAAAGAAAGGTAATTAGAAGCCATTCTTGGCTTACAAAAATAAAGATATTCACGTTTAGAATCTCATTGAAAAAAGGATAGTTTTAAAAACAGAGCATTATAGCGGAAGCAAGTATACACAGTATTTGTCTGGGGTGGAATTGGGTGCAGGCTTTTGTCGTAATGTTGAATTTAGTCAGCTAATTCTGTCCATCTGCTCCATACTGGCTCGCAGTCCGCCGGCAATTCAGATGCCATGCCTAAAGCAGCCCATGGTTGTCCTGGTGCATGAAAGTCTGAGCCGCGCGAGGCGAGTAAATTATATTGCTTGCATAGTCTCGCCATAGACTGGGTCTCAGAGGCGGTTTGATTGCCTGAAATAACCTCCATAGCTTCTCCGCCAAGCTCGACAAAGTCTTCTAAAAGGCGGCAGAGCTTAGTTCTAGTCAATTTGTACTTGGTTGGATGGGCCAAAACAGCAATTCCGCCAGCGCCTCGTATCCAGGATACAACATCGCCCAGACTGGCCCACTGCTGCTTAATGTCGCCAGCTTTTCCGGCACCTAAATAGCGCTTAAATGCCTGTTGAATATTACTTACAGCGCCTATCTCGACAAGATACTGTGCAAAGTGTGGGCGCCCTACCTGCTGACCACTGCTAAAACGTTTGGCCCCTTCAAGGCAGCCCTTAATGCCTAAATTATGTAATTTTTCGTCAATTAAAGTTGCGCGTTTTTCTCGAGCGACTGATTGAAATTCAATCCCTTTCAGTAATTCAGGGTTACTAAGGTCCATATTAAGACCAACAATATGCACGCCAATATTATTCCAGGTTGTAGAAAACTCAATACCGCTAATTAGGGTTAAACCTTCTTTAGGAGCAGTGATTTCAGAATAACAGTCAATATTATCGTGATCAGTTATAGCTAAAACATCGATTTTTCGCTCAATAGCCAGCTGTATAAGCTCTTTAGGGGCTAAAGAACCATCAGATAGGTTGGTATGGCAATGTAAATCTACGTTCATAAGTATATTTGCTCAGTTGTTAACTCTATTATAACTCTCTCTTGTGCCGATGGCATGATTCTTTATAATCGAATGATGCACTCCATAGCCACAAAGACAGACTCTATTGCACCTATTTCTGATAAGCAAATAGCTGAAGTGCAAGAGTTGACCCTAAACTATATTACTTGTGCTAGTCAGATTTATAGCAAAAGCTTTGCCGCTATACCAATAAGATTCGATTTGCGCGGCAAATGTGCCGGTATGTACCGACGCAATGGTCGCGAAAAACTAATTCGTTTTAATCCTTGGCTGTTCGCAAAATACTACAAACACAGCATAGAGCAAACCATACCCCATGAAGTAGCGCATTATATAACTGATTGCCTGTGGACTTTTCGCAAGGTTAAGCCCCATGGTAAGGAGTGGAAATCAGTTATGCATGCTTTTGGCGTTGAGCCAAAGGTCACGGGTGATTTTGATCTAACTGGCATTCCAGTCAAGAAATATCAGCGTGTGGCCTATAGTTGTGGTTGTAAAATACATCAACTGTCTCTTATTAGGCATCGTAGAGTGCAATCCGGTCAGTCAGAATACCGATGCAGAGACTGTCAGCAACTTTTGAAGGCTACCTCATAATGACCGCACGTCAAAAGTCTAACTGGCATGTATATATTATTCGCGCCAATGATGATTCGCTTTATACCGGTATAACCACTGATTTGCAGCGGCGGCTCAAGCAGCATCAAAGCGGTAAAGGCGGTGCCA
This sequence comes from Porticoccaceae bacterium, assembly GCA_045560645.1. Classification (GTDB taxonomy): domain Bacteria; phylum Pseudomonadota; class Gammaproteobacteria; order Pseudomonadales; family Porticoccaceae; genus HTCC2207. Next base: position 119,635 of record JBJKZE010000002.1, read on the forward strand.
AGTATTTTCGTGGGCGCCAAGCCTGTGATTTTGTATATACCGAATCTGGGCATAATCGAAGCAGCGCCTCTATTCGTGAGGCGCAAATAAAAAAAATGACCCGACAGCAAAAAGATCTGTTATTATAAAAACTATATTGTATATACAAATAATAAATCTATTTGCCTTGTTAAATAGGTGCTTTATTTATTTTAAAAGGTATATACAAATAATATGTATATACAAATATGGCTGATCTCTATGGGTGTAAAAGATCAAAAACTACCTCAATTTGCGCTGATAAAGCAGTTTTTAGAGCAGCAGATTAAATCTGAGCAATGGGCGCCGGGTCGGCGAATACCCACCGAGCAATCCTTAGCCGATACTTTTTCCGTTAGTAGAATGACGGCAAGACGCGCAGTTCAGGAGTTAGCGGATGCAGGATTGCTGATAAGAACTCAGGGTTCAGGTACTTTTGTCGCTGATACACCCAAACAAATACCACATATAATGCTTAAGGATGTTGTAGAGGCGGCAAAGCAAAAAAATACCCATAGCCACAAGATGATTTCAGTGGATGCTGTTCAGGCCACTTCGGAAATCGCTAAATTAATGGGTTTGCAAACTGAAACTCTGTTATTTCAGTTGATTTTATTGCATCTAAGCAATGATCAACCCATACAATGGCAGAAAATTTGGGTTAATCGCACCTTTGCGCCTGCTCTATTGAAGCAAAAATTGGATAAAATTGACCCAAATAACTATATTCACTGGGTTTGTCCCCCACAAAAGACGGATTATCAGCTTAAAGCGGTGACCCCGAGTGCAAGCCAACGATTGGAATTAAGGCTACCAAATCAGGATACTCCCAGTTGTCTGCAACTGTCTCGTAGAGAATGGTCAGGTGATTCCGTATTTAGTTTTTCAATTATGTTGCATCCGGCTGATAGTTACTTCTTAGGTGATGACTTTGAGGAAATTAAATAATGGAAAAAATTGCCGTATTTGTCGATGTTCAAAATATCTACTATACCGTCAGGGATACCTATCAAGATTTTTTTAATTATCAAACCCTATGGAACAGGCTATCTGTACAACACAACATAGTTTTAGCGAATGCCTATGCTATTGAGAGTGTTAACTCTAAGCAGAAAAGCTTCCAGCAAACCCTTAGAAATATTGGCTTTGAGGTCAATTTAAAGCCCTATATTCAGCGCTCTGATGGCTCGGCTAAGGGTGATTGGGATGTGGGCATTGCCATAGATATGATGGATGCCGCAGCTAGGCAGGATATAGATAAACTAGTGTTGTTATCGGGCGATGGTGATTTTGATAGATTATTACAGCGCATTTCCAGCGGCAATGATAAGGACACAGTAGTCTATGGTGTCCCTCAGTTAACTGCGGCATCCCTAGTGAATGCCGCATCCGAATTTTATCCGATTGATAAAACCCTGCTAATGACTAAGTAATAATGCCGCCACCGGGATTATTACCCTCTTGTCCGGGCACTACTATTTTTGATGCCTGTTCACGACGCATACGTTCAAGCTCTTTTCCAGCCTCTTCAACGGCAATTGCCGCTTTGCCTGCAAAGTCTTGGGCGGCTTCGCCAATAGTTTCACCGTCGAGGGCAAAGTTTAGTGGAATAGCACCCATAGGAGTCATTACCTGAGCTGAGCCAAAAAATGCAGTGGTGCGATCAGGGTCATCAGAACCATCTGCCAATACGGGAATCAATTTTCGAATTGCACCAGTTTTTTGGTCGGTATAGTTTTCTTCTCTGAAAAGCTCGTCCGGGCTCATTGCGTTACTTTCTTCATTACTCATAAATTGTCGCCAAAAATATTAGTTAAATGTAATGCGAAATGTATCAGAGATTAGCAGCTGTGAATAGGCAGTTATTAGTATATCAGTGGCTGTTAGCGGCTAATTTTGGCGCTAAGCAAGACACTGGCAATAACCATTATTGATGAGACAACAAGGCAAGCTGCCAGACCATATTGCTGGTAAATAAGACCGGATAGCAGTGTGCCTGTTAATCTCCCTGCGGCATTGGCCATATAGTAGAAGCCGACATCAGCTGAAACAGAATCTCTTTTTGAAAAAGCTACAATTAAAAATGAATGAATACTAGAGTTGATGGCAAAAACGCCGCCATAAAGTAGCAAGCCTATTATTAGCACCATTGCTGGATCAAGACCATAAGCCATCACGCCCGCAATCAAAGCAGGGATAAGGGCTAATCTTGCGACCCAAAATGTTAGTTCGGAACCGCTAGGGACTTGTTGTTGGTTATTGGCAGTAATTTTGGGCGCAAGAGCTTGAACCATGCCATAGCCGATGACCCAACATGCCATAAAACTCCCAACTTGAAGGTGAGTCCATTGAAGTTGGCTCTGGAGAAAAACGGGCAGGGCCACCACAAACCAAATATCTCTGGAGCCAAACAAAAAGAAGCGGGCAGCAGATAACAGATTAATATCACGACTTTTTGACAGTGTTTCAGTAAATTTCGGCTTATAAGAGGTTGTTTGCGACTGCAAAAATATCAGGCTAAGTAACAGTGTAATGGCTAATAAAGCCATTAGTACAAATAGGCTATTAGCAAAGCCAAGAGTTGCCATCAAAAAGGCGCCAAGAAAAAACCCCAGACCTTTAAGGCTGTTTTTTGATCCAGTTAGCAGTGCCACCCAACGATAAAGCTTGGTTTTCTGATGATCACTCACTAATAGCTTAATACTGCTTTTAGCACTCATCTTATTGAGGTCTTTGGCAACCCCAGAAATGGCTTGGGCAATCATTACATAGGTAATACCTAAAATTGAGGCATCGACGGTCAGCATACCTAAAGCGACTATTTGTAGACCTAAACCTATATGTAATGCTGTATTTAGGCCAATACGTGTAGCCAACCATCCGCCGTAGAGATTGGTAAGAATGCCGAAAAACTCATACAGAATAAATAAACTAGCAAGCTCTAGCGGTGAGTAGCCCAAGCCATGGAAGAAAAAAAGTACCAACATGCGCAGTGCGCCGTCAGATAGAGTAAATGCCCAGTAGCTAAGGGTAATTGTCAGATATTGCTGTTGAACAGATTTGATCTTCATAGCTACATGGATAGAGCGACTTTAGATACTAGCTCCATCATACGGTTTACATAGCCAATTTCGTTGTCATACCAGACTAATAATTTTACCTGAGTACCGTTTATCACCATAGTTGATGGCGCATCGACAATACCTGAGCGAATATCATTGGTGTAATCAACAGAAACGAGGGGTAATTCCTCATAGCCCAGAATACCTTTGAGACGTCCATTTGCAGCGGTTTGCAGTGCAGAATTTACATCGTCAATCGTAACCGACTTCTCTACTTCAAAAACACAGTCAGTCAATGAGGCATTGGCTAATGGAACGCGAACAGCAACACCATTTATTTTACCCTTTAGCTCGGGGAAAATTTCAGTAATTGCTGTTGCAGAGCCAGTGCTGGTGGGGATCAAAGACATACTGCTAGCTCGCGATCTGCGTAAATCTTTATGATATTGATCAATAATACTCTGCGTATTGGTCATATCGTGAATAGTGGTCATTGACCCATGGGAAATACCAAAACACTTATGCATCACATCCACCACCGGCGCAATACAATTGGTAGTACATGAAGCCGCTGTCACAATATCCTGACCCGTATATTCATGGTCATTAATACCCATAACAACGTTTAACACCTGATCTCTGGGGAAGCCTTTAACAGGCGCAGATACCACTACCTTTGAAACGCCTTGTTCAAAGTAGGGCGATAGGGCCTCAGGGCTTTTAAAAGCGCCAGTACAGTCGAGAATGATATCGACGTTTGCACCGCGCCAGTCGGTATCGGCGATAGCCTGATTTTGCGAGTAACTAATTTTATGGTCATCAATCATCAGGTGATCATTATCAACAGAAACTAGTTTATCCCATTGACCATGAACGGAATCAAAGCGCAGCAAATGTGCTGCACTTTGAGCATCGCCTGCCATCTCGTTGATATGCACAATATCAAAATCGGCACAGCCCCAAGACTCTCTTAGTGCGAGTCGGCCTATGCGGCCAAACCCGTTAATTGCAACTTTAATCGACATAATATTTCTTAAGCTAACAAAATAAACAAATTAATCACAAAAGATGACAGTTTTATGACAGTCTCGATTTACTGCTCTTCAGCGTCTAAATCATGCAAATGCCCACGAGCTAATTCTTCTTCTGAGGCATCACGCACTGCTTCAATAGTGACATCAAAATTTAGGTTTTTACCTGCTAGGGGGTGGTTGCCATCAACAGTAACGAGTTCGTCTGTTACCGCAACCACAGTCACTGGCACAGTCCCGCCCTGGCCGGTTTGAGCTTCAAACTGCATGCCTAGTTCAATGGTATCTATGCCTTGGAACGCTTCGCGCGGCACTTCTTGAATAAGCTCTTTTTGAACTTCGCCATAACCCTCAGCCGCTGTGACTGCAACGGTTAGTGAATCACCGATGGTTTTGCCTTCTAGGGCTTTTTCTAAGCCGGGAATAATATTTCCTGCGCCGTGTAAGTAATCAAGAGGCTCTTTGCCCTCTGAGCTATCAATACTAATACCATCATCATCGGTAAGTTTATAGTGAAAGCTAACAGCACTGTTGTTCTGAATATTCATGATATTTATCCGTTAATTGAATCAGCTGTACATTATCCATATTGGTGAATAAATATCGATCAACTTATGATCAAATAATGTAATAAAATTAAACAAAGGTTGATGGCATCGTCATAATTGTGTCATAAAGAGGTTTTTTAATGGGAGGGCAAAGAGTGAAACAAGAGATTGAGTTTATGCCCAAACATACGGTACTGGTTGTTGATGACGAGCCTGCAATTCGAGATATGCTGAGTATCTCTCTTGATGCTGCGGACTTTAATGTTCTGCAAGCAGAAAATGCACAGCAAGCACACGCAATTATATTAGATCGTCATCCCGATCTAGTGCTGCTAGATTGGATGATGCCTGGCACCTCGGGTCTCGAACTGTTGCGACGACTCAAACGCGATGAATTAACCGAAAAAATTCCAGTGATTATGCTCACAGCGAAAGCTGAAGAAGATAGCAAAGTCTATGGTCTTGATTCAGGCGCTGATGACTATATTGCCAAGCCCTTTTCGCCGCGAGAGCTTATTTCCAGAGTTAAGGCAATACTTCGAAGGTTGGGTCGTGAGGATTTGGTTGAGCCAATAGCGGTGGGCGAGCTTATCTTTGATCCCATAAGTCATAGGGTGAGTATCTCGGGAGAACCGCTAAATTTGGGTCCTACCGAATATAGGTTGCTACAATTCTTTTTAACTCATCAAGAGCGCGTTTATTCGCGTGATCAAATCCTCGATTATGTTTGGGGAAGCAATGTATACCTGGATGAAAGAACCGTTGATGTGCATATTAGACGATTGCGAAAGGCAATTTCAGTTGCAGGTCACGAAAACTATGTGCAGACTGTAAGGGGGGCGGGGTACCGATTTTCAACTAAGCTAGCACATGCATAGAGGATACACTTTCATTGCGACTGGGAATGCAAAACGAGATATGGCGAATTATTGCAATTGCGCTGTTCTCTCTTATCTTTGGAATTAGTCTTGAGCGACCTGTAGAGGCGCTTCTATTTGGGGCCTTGCTATATATTATCTGGGCTTCGAGAACCATTGGTCGTCTTTTTGATTGGATCGATATAGGTATGCGTGGCGTGCCTCCTGATATGGATGGTGTATGGGGTGAGTTAGCCGATACCCTAAATCGTCAACGTCGACGTCATCGTGGAACCCAAGAAAAAATGCGTCGGGCCATAAATCGCGCCAAACGTGTTACCGAGGCGGTAGATGATGCAGTTATTGTTCTGCGCCGTGACAGAACCCTAGACTGGTGGAACAGTGCGGGTAAAAAGCTTTTAGGTCTTAGATCCAGCGATCGCGGGGTGGCTATAACCAATTTAATCCGCGACCCTAAATTTGTCAGCTATATCAATAGCGACAAGCTTGATGAGTTAACTCAATTACCATCTTCACTGCACAATGGGCGATTGCTAGCATTTTCAGCTGTCATGTTTGGCGATAGCGAAATTGTGGTTGTGATTTCTGATACTACCCATATCAATGATTTGGAAAAGGTTCGCAAAGAGTTTGTCGGCAATATTTCTCATGAACTGCGCACGCCATTAACGGTTATGCGCGGCTATATAGATACTTTAAGCGACATTGAAGGCAATTCCGCTATGGCAACTAAAGCCTATCAAGAGATGTCTAATCAGGTCGACCGTATGAAGGATTTGGCAGATGATATTATCCTTTTATCAAGATTGGAATCTGAAAGTATTGTTGCAACTAAACAACAGGTTAATATTCACGAACTATTAACCGAAATAGTCTCTGAAGCAGAACAGCTAAGCACTGGCAAACATTCGATTAAACTCAATTGCCCAGAGACAGTAACGATTGAAGCTGAACTGAAAATGCTGCGCAGTGCACTGGGTAATATTGTATTTAATGCGGTGCTCCACAACCCTCAGGGTGCAGAAATAGCGATAGAAGTTACCCAGACTAAATTTAATACTGTGGTGGTTATTGAAGATAATGGTGTCGGTATTGATAGCGATGAAATTCCGCGATTAACTGAACGATTCTATCGCGGCGATAGTAGTCGCAATTCCAATACCGGCGGCAGTGGTTTAGGGTTGGCGATTGTAAAGCACGCATTAACTCGCAGTGGCGCTGTGCTTGAAATCAAATCTAGTCTGGGCAATGGTGCAAAATTTACCTGCACATTTGCCGGGCAATAAAAAAGGGCGCCTAGGCGCCCTTTAATACTTGCTTACTTGTTTAGAACTTATGCTCTAATCCTAAGCCGAAAGTTTCTGTAGATGATGAACCTTCGTTATCAGTAAAAAATACAAAACTCTTGGTGTTCTTAGCCAATTTAAAATCAGCGCCCAGAGATAGGGTGGTTTTTTCTGAACCATCAGTATCATTTTCGTTATTACCGTACTGAGCTTTATAAGTAATTGTGTCGCACTTATAGGCAGCACTTGCAAAATAACCAGATTGGTTAGTTGTATCATTCTCTTGATACATTAGACCTAACTGCCAAGCATCAACCTTATATTGAGAAACAACTCGAAGCAGATCAGCGCCCTTAACATCGCTATCACTGGCAACAGCCACATAAAGATCATCTTTGCTGTAGCTTACAGAGTAAGATGTTGCATCACTGAGACTGCCGTTATCTCCTTCGCTAGGCATTACAGCATAGGTAGCAGAAAAGTTGCCATACTTAGGTGTGGTATAGGCAATAATGTTAGACATGCGGTTCTCACCAGCAAATGTTTTCTTAATATCGCCTTCAAGGTCATTAAATAGATCAATTTTCTTTTGTGCTAACTTAGTAGGTGTATCGTTTTTACCTGCTAGTACCGAACCAAAGCTACCCTTAACGCCGGCAAAAATATTTCGTTGTTTGAATACATCGCCATCGCCATCAACATCAACTTGAAATTCTGTTTTATAGAATACCGTTAAGCCCTCAGAAACTTGGGTTGAGCCCTTAAGACCAATACGTGATGCGTTACTGTTAAGTTTCCATGTATCTTCAGATCCACTATCTGAGTTAACAACTGAAACATTAACCTTGCCATATAGCTTGCCATCAATAGGTCCGTTAGCTGCAGCAAAAGGTGCGGTTGCAAGCATTGCGGTAGCAGTGCCTAAAAGAATTACTTTGTTCATAATTTTTCCCCAAAAACAATTAAATTAGTATTTCATTTACAGCTGACATGAAGCTTTTATGACAGCAATGTGAAAAATATATGATAGAAATATGACAATAATATGACAATAATATGACAGAGTGTTTTTTTAGGGCTGTCATATAAATGTCATAAAACTTTAATAAAGTACCCACAGTGTTAGTTAAGAATTGATTTTTAATTTGCAAGTTTAAAGGAACCGGAGTCTAACTATGATAAATAAAATAATCCCAGTTGTAGTATTGATGTTTGTTGCTCTTACCGGAGCTTCTTCATCTATAGCGCGTGAAAATGTAGAAGTTGTTGGTTCTTCTACTGTATATCCATTTGCTACCGTTGTTGCTGAGCGCTATGGCCGCGCCAGTGGCAAGCCTACACCAAAAATAGAGTCTACAGGCTCTGGTGGTGGTATGAAGCTATTTTGTTCGGGTGTTGGAACAAACTATCCCGATGTAACAAATGCGTCAAGACGTATGAAAAAATCTGAATTTGATAAGTGTCAAAAAAATGGCGTTAAAGATATTATTGAAGTTCAAATTGGATATGACGGTATTGTAATTGCTAACTCAATCAAATCTACGCCGATGAAAATCAGCCGCAAGGATATCTTCCTAGCACTAGCGGCAAAAGTGCCAGGTGAGAAAGAAGGTGAGTTGATTGATAACCCCTACACCACTTGGAAACAAGTCAATGCTTCACTGCCAAATGTTGCGATTGAAGTGTTGGGTCCTCCACCAACATCTGGGACTAGAGATGCATTTGCCGAGCTAGGTCTTGAAGGTGGTTGTAAGGCGTTTGCATGGATCAAAGCACTTAAGAAAGTTAATAAGAGTGAATATAAGTCTGTATGTCACACAGTTCGTGAAGATGGTCGCTATGTAGAGGTGGGCGAAAATGATAATCTTATTGTGCAGAAGCTACAGGCTAACCCTTCAGCACTGGGTGTATTTGGATTTAGTTTCCTAGATCAAAATGCGGACAAGGTGCAGGGCTCTCTCATTGAGTCTGTAGAGCCAACCTTTGAGTCAATTGCCGATAAATCATACCCAATTTCAAGACCGCTGTATTTCTATGTTAAAAAAGCTCATATTGATGTAGTGCCGGGCATTCTTGGCTACCTAACAGAGTTCACCAGTGAAAGAGCTTGGGGAGAAGACGGGTACTTGGCTGAAAAAGGCATGATTCCATTGCCCGAAGATATTCGAAAAGCAAAAGCAGCTAGCGTGAGAGCATTAACGCCAATGAATGGAAAAGAACCATTGAAATAATTGCAATAAGTTGTCAAAGTACAACCCGGCTCAAGTAGCCGGGTTGTTTTGTTTATAGTGGATTAATATTTTATTTATGGAATCTTCGAATATATTTCTATTAATGCTCACTCTAGGAGCAGTTGCTTTCTATATTGGCCGTAGCCGATCACTAGCATTAGCAACGCCTCTGGGTGGCATTAGACACCTTCATTCTCTACCAAATTACTATGGGCTTAATGCATTGTTATGGTGTGCTTTGCCATCTATGTTTATTTTAGTCTTATGGCTAGTTTTTGATGAGCCAGTTATCAATAGCATTGTTATGGGGGCGCTTCCCGCTGAATTAGTTCCATCGACTAAAGCGGACTACAATCTTTTACTCAATAAAATTAGTAATCTCGCCGATGGCATTATGGATAAACAGGGTCAGCTGCCGGCTTTGATTGCGGTTTCTGAGTCTATGGCGGGTCTTCGTGTGATTTCCCAGTGGGTATTGACTGCGCTGTGCTTAATATTAGCCACCATTGGCCTGTATTGGGGCTGGAGAAGGGTTGCCGCTGATTTTAGAGCGCGACAGTCGGTTGAAAGGGTGATGGAAAATCTTCTTCTCGGCTGTGCCTGTCTGGCTATTTTTACTACAGTAGGCATTGTATTTTCCGTGCTGTTTGAGTCTATTCAATTTTTTAGATCAGTACCATTTTTTGATTTTGTATTTGGCTTAGAGTGGAGCCCACAAATGGCAATTCGCGAGGATCAAGTGGGTTCTTCGGGTAGTTTTGGTGCGGTGCCACTTTTTGTAGGAACACTTTTAATCTCTGCTGTGGCCATGTTTGTAGCAGTACCCATCGGTTTGATGTCGGCAATTTATCTTGCTGAGTACTCAAGTCAATCAGTTAGAACCTATGCCAAGCCGGCACTGGAAGTTCTAGCTGGTGTACCAACTGTTGTATATGGCTTCTTTGCGGCATTAACTGTTGCGCCATTTTTGCGTGATTTAGGCGCTGATTTTGGTTTAACTATTTCTTCAGAAAGTGCGCTTGCAGCTGGATTGGTGATGGGGGTAATGATAATTCCATTTATTTCCTCCTTAGCGGATGATGTTATTACTGCCGTCCCTCAAACCATGCGCGATGGCTCTCTTGCCATGGGCGCGACGCATTCAGAAACAGTTCGCAAAGTGGTTATCCCTGCGGCATTGCCGGGCATAGTGGCCGGTGTGATGCTGGCTATTTCTCGAGCCATTGGTGAAACCATGATTGTAGTGATGGCGGCAGGTCTTGCGGCCAAGCTAACGGCTAATCCACTCGAGTCAGTCACGACGGTGACCGTACAGATTGTTACCCTATTAACCGGTGACCAAGAATTTGATAGCCCGAAAACACTAGCAGCCTTTGCATTGGGTCTTATGTTGTTCACGGTTACCTTGCTGTTAAATATATTTGCACTGCATATTGTTAAAAAATATCGGGAGCAATATGAGTAATTCCATGGATAACTTACAAAAAATTAAAAGTTCGCTAAAACGTCGAAGCCGCTCAGAAAGCCGTTTTCGCTGGTATGGCCGCGTTGCCATTATTCTTGGTCTAGCAGCTGTTTTAGCCCTTTTTGTCGATATTATTAGCAAGGGTCACGGTGCTTTTAAGGCGACCTATATTGAACTTGAAGTTCATTATGATGCTGATTTGTTGGGTGTTACTAGCCTTGGGGATAAGTCGCAGTTGATGCAAGCAAATTGGGATGCGTTGCCAAAATCTTCACTGCGTGCAAAGTTTACCGAGGTATCTGGCCGTCGGGATAAACGCCAGTTATATAAGCTACTAAGTAATGGCACAGGCTTTGACCTTAAAGAACATTTAGTGGCTAACCCGCTTCTATTGGGTAAAACCGAGACCATATGGTTACTTGCTGACGATGATATTGATACCTATTACAAATCGTGGCTTGATGGTGAAGCCTATGAAGCTCGGATGACAAAGAAACAGATTCAGTGGATTGATCAACTTCATCAACAGGGGCAGATACGACTGCAGTTAAATACCAATCTACTCACCCGAGGGGATTCAAGAGAGCCAGAGCAGGCGGGTATCTATGGTGCTGTGATGGGTTCTCTTCTAACTTTATTGTTGACGTTGATGCTGTCATTTCCTATAGGTGTTGCCGCGGCAATATACCTTGAAGAGTTTGCCGCTAAAAATCGATTTACCGACTTTATTGAGGTCAATATCAATAATCTAGCCGCAGTACCTTCTATTATTTTTGGTTTGTTAGGCTTGGCGGTATTTATTAATTTTTTCCATGTCCCTAGATCTGTTCCGATAGTGGGAGGCTTGGTGCTAACCTTGATGACTTTGCCGACCATTATTATTACCAGTCGAGCGGCGATTAAATCTGTGCCCCCCTCTATTAGAGAAGCTGCACTGGGTATGGGCGCCTCTAGGTATCAGGTGGTTCTGCATCATGTATTACCCCTCGCGCTTCCGGGAATGTTAACTGGTGCAATTATTGGTATGGCTCAGGCATTGGGTGAGACAGCACCATTGTTGATGATCGGTATGGTGGCATTTATTGTCGATATCCCGCAGGGATTTACCGACCCAGCTACCGTATTGCCGGTACAAATTTTCCTCTGGGCTGATAGCCCTGAAAGGGCTTTTATTGAAAAGACATCAGCAGCCATTATGGTTCTGTTATCATTTCTATTGATTATGAATATATCAGCCGTTTGGCTGAGAAAGCGTTTAGAACGTCGTTGGTAAAAGAGATTTATTATGAAGCAAGCTAAAGCCGCAGTTAAATCTGCGACAGACAAAACATCAAACCCAAAACAAAATTTGGAAGTTGATACAACTCAGGCTACGGTAGGTAATCGTTTTTGTGAAAATCCAAAAATGAGTATGCGGGACGTCGATGTGTTCTATGGTGATAAGCAGGCAATTCATAATGTGAGTGTCGACATCGCCAAGAACGAAGTGATTGCAATGATTGGTCCGTCGGGCTGTGGCAAATCAACCTTTTTGCGGTCGTTAAATCGAATGAATGATACGGTTGATGGTTGTCGCGTTGAGGGAAAGTTTTTGCTTGATGGCGATAATATTTACCAAAAGAATTTGGATGTGGTCGAGCTGCGCGCTCGAGTCGGGATGGTATTTCAAAAGCCCAATCCATTTCCAAAATCAATTTTTGAAAATATTGCCTATGGGCCAAAAATACATGGCTTAGCAGATTCCCGTGTTGATCTCGACGAGATAGTTGAGGGCAGCTTGAAAAAGGCTGGACTTTGGGAGGAAGTAAAAGAGAGGCTTCATCAGCCAGGAACTGGTCTTTCTGGTGGTCAGCAACAGCGACTCTGTATTGCCAGAGCCATTGCTGTAAGCCCAGAGGTTATTCTAATGGATGAGCCATGCTCAGCGTTGGATCCCATTGCTACCGCCAGAATTGAAGAATTAATTGAAGAGCTAAGTCAGAATTTCACTATTGCTATAGTGACGCACAGTATGCAGCAGGCAGCGCGTGTTTCACATCGTACAGCTTATTTTCATCTTGGTAAGCTAATTGAGGTGAACCCAACTGAGCAGGTGTTTACCATGCCTGAGCATCAGTTAACAGAAGCCTATATTACAGGCCGATTTGGTTAATAGATGCCAAAAAATTTGAAGTAAAGCAGTTTAAAGGAAGCTAAATATGCCAAAAATGTCATTTGAAAATCATATTATGACCCAGTTTGATGAGGAGCTTGAAGAGATTCGCACTCAGCTAATGGAAATGGGTGGTAAAGTCGAGCAACAGCTGAAAAATGCAATACAGGCTGTGATTAAAGCCGATAGCAGTCTGGCCGAAGAAGTTATTCGAGAAGAGCGCTTGGTCGATGAAATGGAGGTGGATATTGATGAAGCCTGTATTTTGATTATTGCTCGACGTCAGCCCGCCGCCAGTGATCTGCGTTTTGTGATGATGGTTACCAAGGCTATTAATGACCTAGAGCGCATTGGTGATGAAGCAAGAAAAATTGCCAACCATGCAGTGATTCTGTCAGAGCAGGATGGCTTATCACAGGGCTATAAAGAAGTTCGCCATTTGGGCGATTCAGTGTCTGGTATGTTGGCTAATGCGCTGGATGCCTTCGCTAGATTTGATGTAGAAGCCGCAATGAAAACCCTAGAGGAAGATGCTCAGGTTGATCTGGACTACAAAAGTGCATTGCGTGAGTTGGTTACCTATATGATGGAAGACCCAAGAAGCATTAGCCGCGCAATTAATATTCTATGGGTTGTTCGATCTCTGGAACGTATTGGCGATCATGCCAAAAACCTGTGCGAACAAATTGTCTATGTTGTTAAAGGTAAAGATATAAGGCATCAATAACTGATGATTTTATAGTGCTATCAAAACGGAGGCTTAGACCTCCGTTTTTTTATACCGTCAATTTTACTGAGTAGCTTGCCTTCAAAGACTTTGCTACTCCGACCACATTTCCGTCATACTTACATCATTTTTCTGCAACAAAAAATACACATCGGTGTCATTTTTGATTGTTAATTTGCTTGATATATAGGAGCCAGACGGGCTCCTATATTTTTATGTCATGCATATTGACTGGAGTGAAAATGACCAAAAAATGGTTTGCGGTTCTAACGCTGTTACTTTCTTTGTTAGCCCCTGAAGTTTTAGCTAAAAATATCTTTGTGCAGGCATTTCTAGAGAATGCACCACTGCGCCATATTAAAGTCGCTGTAGACGGAGTGATTATAGGAGTTACAGACGGAAATGGTGTCGTTGAAGCTGAAATTGGTGAAGGGGAGCACAAGTTATATTTAATAGATGACGAAACGGCGATACCAGTTAATTTTTCTTTATCTGGTGATGATGAGGTCGAAATTTCAGTAGTTTATAACAGAGACTATAGTGAAGTACCCGTTGTAACAGCTCAGGTTTTTGAGCCAGGCTCAACATCAAAAGGTTTTTTGGCTGGGATTGTGACTTCACCATCCGGCGTTCCAATTGCTAATGTTGAGGTTAATATTGTTGATTTCGGGGTTATAAGCACAAATAAGGAAGGTATTTATTCGCTCGAACTACCTCGAGGTCTATATAGCGTAAGTGTTTCTTTAGATGGCTACTCATCATCTATGATAAACGATATTCGTGTGATGTCGGGCTTAGGTTCATATGCTGGATTTAAGTTGGTCAAAGAATTAGGTGATGATTTTGACAAAACTGTAGCAAGTAGTTTTGAAGAGGTGGTTACTCTTGGCGTCTTTAACCCAACTGATGGCGCTGAAAATATTGAGCGTTATGCAACTACGGTTAAAACTGCTATAGATTCTGAGCAGCTATCAAGATACGGTGACAGTGACGTCGCTGATGCAATTAAAAGAATGGTGGGTTTGAGTATAAATGAAGGCAAGTACGCTAATGTGCGTGGGCTAGATGGAAGATATATAGCAACTACTTTTAATGAAATATTGATGCCAAGCACAGATCCAATGAGACGCGATGTTCAGCTTGATCTATTTCCCTCAAATATTGTTGAAAAAATCGAAGTTCAAAAATCATTCAGTCCTGACCAGCCAGCAACAACTACAGGTGGATCTTTATCAGTTCACACAAAAGGGATGCCAGACGAAAAAGTTAACTCATTTAGTGTTTCGATTGGAACAAACTCCCTTAATGGTATGGCCCAATCATATCCTGGCTCCTCACATGACTGGAAGGGCTATGATGATGGAAAGCGTAGTTTGCCAGCTGGAGCACTTGAACTAACAGGTGGCGTACCTGATATAACTGATGGTGGAAAAAGTCTTGACTCCTACACCATTATCGGTGGCAAGGAAAGATGTTTTGCCTCTTCTGGATTTTGTGCAACAGATCTTGAACGAAAAATGTTTACTCTCTCTTTTGACCATGACTATTCAATTTCCCATGTTGATAAATCATTAAAAGAGGGATTTAGTGCAAGTATAGGGGATAGATTAAATTTTGAGGCAGGGGACCTTGGCTACTACTTTGCGGGTTCTTATGAAAAAGGCACATCTAATAGAGGTAATGCAAATTTAACAGATCCCGCTGGAACTCAAGGGGTCTATGAAAGAACTAAGGGCAATATTGCATTTAATATATACGGTGCAATTGGTTATGAGAATGATTATGGTGAAACCATTTTCAAATCAACTTTACTTAGATCAACGGATGATTTAATTAGGCATTCAATCTACCTTGACGACGTTAAATTTTTTAACAATGCAATCATTGAATATGTTGAACGCCAGCTTGTTACCAATAGTCTAAATGGGTCATATCTTTTTGATACATCTGAGTTTACTGCAGAGCTAGATTGGCGTGTGGGTGAATCTGAAACTGCCCGAGATGAGCCAGGAAGAAAGAAATATGAATCTGAGAGTTATGGCGGTGGCGATTTCCAACTTATTCCTGGTTCTGTTGAGCAAAGATGGTCAGATCTCGATGAAAAAAGTACGGATAGTGGTATCGATCTAAAGCTAAGCAGGGAGTTTGGGGAAAATTATCTTACCCTTAAGCTAGGGATGTTGAACTCTGATAAGAGTCGTTCGCTTTACCTATATAGGTTCGGTTTTTTACCGCCTAGCTATCAAGATCTGTTTACAAATGGGGTATCTCTTGATGTTGCTAATGGTTTCTATGACGAAGATTATATGGATGCCAACGATAATATAATAATTGACGATCTTCTTTCTGACTTAACCAATGCCGTTGGACTTAATTCAGGTATAGACAATATTATTTCTCGAGAAAATATGTACAACGATATTTTTAGTATGACAGGTAAAACTGATACTACTGATACGTATTTTTCGGATGAAAACATCAATTCAAAATACTTAACGATTAATGCTGAGATATCTGATACTGCTGTTATTGAGGCTGGTTGGAGGCATGAAGAATTTGATCAAATCTTGACATATCCTAAGTCTTCTCAGTCAAATGAGGTATCTGGAACGCCATTATTAAAATCCAATTATTATCCTGCATTAAATATAACTGTTTATGCAAATGAAATTACGCAGCTTCGTTTGGGCTATAGTGAAACAGTCTCATATCCAGGGCTAATTGAAAGATCAGAATCTGTTTCTTACGATCCTGATACCGATAAAAAAATTATCGGTAATCCCTCACTATTAGCATCCGATATTGAAAATTATGATCTCCGAGTTGAGTCATATTTTGATAATGGCAATAGGCTGTCTTTAGCATTTTTCACCAAAGATATCTCAAATCCAATTGAGCGAAGTGTTGGTGATGGTTCCGGGAGTGCAGTTACAGGCATTACTTTTAGGAATTCAGACAGCGCCATAATTAAAGGTGTTGAGCTAGATCTTGTTTCAACTCTTATTGACACTGATCTTCATCATGTTTTTTTGAATGCCAATTGGTCAAAAATTAACTCAGAAGTAAGTCTTGATGATGACTCAATTCGCCTAGAGGGAATCACTACAAGACCTCTTCAAGGGCAGTCAGAATTTTTAGCTAATATCCAGTTAGGTTACAACCATTATCCATCGCGACAAAAATTCACACTACTTGTAAATTACTTCGATGACCGAATCCATCAAGTTGCGCGTGGGGCTGCTCTGGGTTCTGTTATAGAAAATGGAAGAACAAAGATTGACCTTAATTATGAAAAGAATTTTTCTGAGTCTTGGAGTTTGAAAATCAAGGCAAATAATATAACCAACGAGCCCATTTCATACTCGCAAAATGATCGTGTAGTTGAACGCTACGAGACGGGGCGTCGGTAAGCGCTTCACTTACTTATGACTTTTAATGGCTTGTGAAAGAAAGTTTTATAAGCAACATATAAGTGAAATATTTTTATCACACATTTGCAATCAAACATACACTGCACCGTCATTATTGATCGGTATATTCACCATTATTCGGGATCCTATGGGGTCCCTTATTTTTATCGGAGTGATATTTGGCTAGGAAGCTTTAAAAGAAAAAATTATTAATTTATTTAAAATTAGAGGTAACACTATGAAAACAATTCTTAAAACAGGTCTGTTTGCAGCATCAGTGCTTACAATGACTGGCGTTTATGGTGACCCTAGCTCAGATGCAAGTTTCGCTTCATGCGACGCTGGTGTATGTACAATAAGCGGCACTATCGACCAAGACTATACAATGGTTGCTGGTACTGAGTATGTACTTTCAGGCACAGTTAAAGTAGGTGATGGTAACGGCG
>JBJKZE010000003.1:0-55463 GCA_045560645.1 Porticoccaceae bacterium
TATCATCCTGTCAGCCATCTTTTGGACCGGCTATGCCATCATCCAAAAGTTCCTGCTCAATGACTTCCAATCATCCGAAACCATGGTCATTCTCTACTGTATAGGTAGCCTAGTGTTTCTTACCCTAAGCGACTTCTCCACATTAGGACAATTAAGTAGCCTGCAATGGGCCGCACTGCTATTTTGCGGGCTAAACACATTCATTGCCTACGGATGCTTTGCCGAGGCCATGGTGCACCTAGAAGCCTCTAGAGTCAGCGCAATCATCGCCATCACCCCGCTTTTCACCATTGCCATCGCCCAGCTAATACCTATATCAGATATGGCTGTAGAACCACTGACAGGAATATCTATTTTAGGTGCAATACTAGTGGTCAGCGGATCCATTGCCACTGCTATTGCCAAAAAAGCCTAACAAAAAAACCACCGATAAATAGCGAATATAAAAAATAGCCTCACATCATTGATATAACAGGGGAATGGCTTGACAAACAGGCTATCTGTAGCGAAAATGCGCGCCCGTTCCAACAGTAACTGCAACAGATGGAACGACTTCCAAACTCATAGTGGCTACGTAGCTCAGCTGGTTAGAGCACAGCATTCATAATGCTGGGGTCGGTGGTTCAAGTCCACCCGTAGCTACCATATAAATCAATAAGTTACCTAATATTTACCTACTGCCCATAGGCAGCCTGAAAAGAGTATTGTCAGCGTAGCTAAAATCTTGAGTATGTCCTTCATTATTTTATTATTGCCCCTAAATTTGCTTTATTAAATTGATTTTAATCAAAAGTATAAGGACTCTTTGCACTTGTATTACTATTGGAAAGCCTCAACTTTTTCTGTAAATACCAACTAGCTCATTTTATGTTAAACACAAAATCAACGTCACCCTGTGCCTTGCGGAATATTCTCATCTTCTGTTGACTGTCATTGGAAATGATGTTTTTTGTAGTTATCACTTAGACTTTTTAAGTAAGAAGAATTTAATGGGAATGTATAGTGTTCTTCGTGGATACATATACCATACGAACATTCTACATCCGTATGAATTCTGTTTGTATCTACCCTAACAAGTTCTTGCTCCGCATTTTTTTAGCGGTTTAAGGTAGGTTGCACTATAAGGGGGTAAGACCAACTCGGTGAAAAAAAGTACTGCATAAACTTGATACAAAGTAGTTTCCAGACTCTTTTGACCTGTTAGCTCGGATGAAGTAGTCACCTTTAACAGACTTATAAATAGGGTCAATTGCCGCGTAACAGTCCTGAGTGGAGAATCTGTATGTTTCGGTCATTTCATCGCCACTACCGCTAACTGAAATGCATTCATTTACGCTTTCAAGGGTCATTGATGACTGTCTTAGTTCATTGTCCTGCCTTATCTCGGCAAAATTCTTTTTCAATCTGCTCAACTGATTACACAACCAAAAGTAAAAAAGAGAAATAACAAAAACAGATAATTTTTTTCATTTTAATTCACCTATTAAGTCTTGATTATTTTTATAATCACAAATGTATAGCTATTCTCACCAAGTTACAACCTACAAAAAGACCAATATTAAACCTCGCCTAGAACGCAATCTATAGCGTTTTAGAGGGAGGGCTTAAGACCGCCTCTAGGATACTTAGGTACTTCGTATCGTTACTTAGTTATATATCCATTAATGATATACATTTAGTTATTTACCTTTATTTATATACCTTGTTAATAAGTCCTTTTGTCAGGTATAACCCCTCTAACACCACCTTTAGGCTCATCCATATCACCCTTACGTCGCGGCATTAAATATCTTGTTAAAATTCTAAAAATATTGTAATTTAAAAATGAATAATCATAAGATAGATTTAGATATTAATTTAGGGGAATTTTTATGGACGCAGGATTTAATTTTTTTAGCGCTATTGATGATTATGCAACAACATTAGTCTTAGCTCTATTGCTAATAATAATTGTTAAAAAAGCATTAAACATCGTGCCTCAATCAGAAGAATACATTGTAGAAAGATTAGGAAAATATTCCAAGACCCTCAAGAGCGGCATAAATGTAATCATTCCCTTTCTTGAGACAATTAAACACAAAATTATAATTTTAGAAAGAAGGCTTGATGAATTTAGTATTTCAGTAATAACTAGAGACAATGTTGAAATTAAGCTACAAACAACTGTATTCTTTAGAATAAATGACTCTGCAAAGTCAGTATATAGAATAAGAGATGTTGATGGAGCTATCCAAACAGCAGCAGAATCAATAATAAGAAGCGCTGCAGGTAAGTTAGAGCTGGATGAAATTCAATCGGCTAGAGAAAAAATGAGTATTGAGATATTGGAAAATCTCCGTGAGGCTTCAGATGTGTGGGGAGTAGAAATAACTAGAACAGAAATTACTGATGTTATTGTTGATGAAGCCACCAAACAATCACAGCGCCAACAGCTTAATGCAGAACGTGAGCGCAGAGCCGCAGTCGCTAAAGCTGAAGGTGAAAAACGGTCAGTTGAACTTGCAGCTGACGCTACATTATATGAAGCTAAAAGAAGAGCCGAGGCGGTCAAGGTTGCAGCAGATGCAGATGCTTATTCGATTACAGTTGAGGCAGAGGCAACAGCGAAGCAAACAACTCTAATAGCCAATGCTATTAATAACGACGGTGAGTCCGCGATACAATTTGAATTAGTAAAACAACAAGTAGAGGCACTTGCTAAAGTTAGCACCTCAGAAAATACAAAGACTGTTATTGTCCCTACTGACGTTACTAAAGTATTTGGCTCACTTGACCTTATTATGGATACAGTGAAATCGAAAAATGATTAATTATTTTTTAAATGGTGAGGGCTGGCTTCTTGTAGGGCTAGTTCTAATTGCAATTGAAATATTCGCTCCAGGTTATATTTTCTTGGCCTTTGGAATTGGGTCTATTTTGACATTCGCTCTAATAGAAATGGGCTTTGAATTAACACTTACCATGAACGGTTTTGTGGACAGTCTTCTTCTATGCTCTTTAATGTCTCTTGTTGCTTTAGTTATACTAAAAAAAATATTCAACAAAAAGGATGACAGCGATATAAACGAATATTGAGTTTTATTACTGATATACGTTTCCGTAGCCACCAACAATAACTTCCTTTAGAACCCATTCTAAGACGTTTTAAAGGAGGGCTTGAGACGGCGATAAGTTACTGATGTTGAGGGTTAAATGGGCTTAGATTGGCGTTTAGAAGGTTTAGGTAAGGTTTGATTTGTTAGGGTGATAAATGGCTTAAATAAGTACCTTATTAGCCACTTACTCTTGAGGTTTTAGTTTAATTTAATCTATTAATATCAATCAGTTATGGTTTATTTTGAGTGCAATGGTTTCCGCCCTAAGGTGAGTATATCTATTAAGCATTTTAAGGTCTTTATGGCCAGTTATTGTGGCAACTTCCATAACATTTAAACCGTACTCAAAAAATCTTGTAGTTGCCTCATGTCGTAGGTCATGAAATCTTAAGTTATCAATACCTGTCTTCTCGCATGCTCTTTTAAATGCTTGTGAGGCAGAGTCAGCTTTGATGCTGAAGTATCTGCCGTCCATATTTACACTCAGTGAGCGAAGTAGCCTAATGGCTTTATTAGACAGGGGTATTGTTCTTGCAGTGTGTGTCTTTGTATTAGGTATTCTCAGCGTTTTTAAAGACCAGTTAATATCGTTTTCTTTAATATTAAGTATCTCACTTCTTCGCATTGCAGTTTCAATAGCTAGTTCGACTATCACTTTAATTTGCTCGTTAGTTATTGTGCCTAAAACTCTTTCAATCTCTCCATCAGCTAATCGTCTGGTTCTAGCATTGTTAATCTTTGGATACTCAACCCTAGGGGTGTCAGCTAACTTATAACCCCATTCTGAAGTTGCTAGTTTTATTGTTCTAAGAATAATACCTAGTTCTATTTTGGCCGTTGCTGGTGAGACTGTAAGTAATCGTTTATCTCTGTAGGCTGCCAGGTGATGTGATGAGATATTAGCTAGAGTCAGATGACCAATGTGCCGCCTGATAATGCGTGAGTGGGCAAGGATAAACTTAAGGGCTTTAAGCTGCCTTGTCTGACAATACTGATAGTACCTGTCTAATAACCTGTCCAATGTGACTGTGTTAGCCTTTGATTGGTCTACATAAAGACCTCGCTCCATCTCTGATTCAGTCTTTCTAGACCATGAGAGTGCGTCAGTTTTCTTTATGAATGTTTTACATAGGGTAGGGTAACCCTGTTTGCGTATGACTGCTTTTGTTTTGCCATTAATCGCTATGAATGTAGCCATAAACTGTAACCTCTACTGTACCTAATTAACAAAAATGAATTAGGAACGTAAGGAGATTACGTATAACTGATTGAATTACTTTGGGGAAAATGGTGGGCCCAGTAGGACTTGAACCTACGACCAATCGATTATGAGTCGACTGCTCTAACCAACTGAGCTATGGGCCCTTAACTTGTCTTTTTGCCGTTAGACGGTGTCGCAAAGCGGCATACTAAGGATCTTTGTATTTATTTTAAACTACAAAGGGATAGTTTTAGTTATTTTAATTTATTCGTCTATAAAGCTGCGCAAATGATCTGAACGAGTAGGGTGGCGCAACTTGCGAAGTGCTTTGGCTTCAATCTGACGAATACGCTCACGCGTTACATCGAACTGCTTGCCTACTTCTTCGAGGGTATGATCTGTATTCATATCGATACCAAAGCGCATTCTCAGTACTTTAGCTTCGCGAGCGGTTAGACTGCCCAATACATTGCGCGTTGAATCGGTAAGATTTGATTTGGTTGCTTCATCTACCGGCAGGGCAATAGTTGTATCTTCGATAAGGTCACCAATGTTGGCATCTTCATCTTCACCAATCGGCGTCTCCATTGAGATTGGCTCTTTGGCAATTTTAAGTACTTTGCGAATTTTATCTTCTGGCATTTCCATGCGTTCTGCGAGTTCTTCGGGAGTGGGTTCACGACCCATTTCTTGAAGCATCTGGCGAGAAATACGATTGAGCTTATTAATGGTTTCAATCATATGCACAGGGATACGAATAGTTCTCGCTTGGTCGGCAATGGATCTGGTAATTGCCTGACGAATCCACCAGGTAGCATAGGTAGAAAATTTATAACCTCTACGATATTCAAACTTATCGACCGCTTTCATAAGGCCAATATTGCCTTCTTGAATAAGGTCAAGGAACTGTAAGCCGCGGTTGGTATATTTTTTGGCGATAGAGATTACTAGTCGCAAGTTGGCTTCTACCATCTCTTTTTTCGCGCGGCGAGCCATGGCTTCACCCATGGTTACTCGACGATTAATATCTTTGATTTGAGCTATGCTCAGCTGTGTTTCCGCTTCAACTTGAGCAAGTTTGCGCTGACAGCGGGTGATTTCATGTTCTTGATTCTTTAAACCATTGGCCCAGTCTGCATTGGACTCAACTAGATTGCTGACCCATTCCATATTAGTTTCGTTGGTGGGAAAGCTTTTGATAAAGTCTTTACGTGGCATTTTGGCGTAGCGAAGACAGAGTCGCATAATGGCGCGCTCTTGGGAGCGGATTCTCTCTACCGCATTTCTAACCATTCCAATTAACGGATCAAACTGTCGTGGAGTCAGTTTAAGATATTTAAAGACGTCAGCTAGACCTTCAAGATTTTGCTGAGAAGCTTTGCCATCTCTACCATAGCGTGCAATGCTGCGTTCAGTTTTATCTAACTGTTCGCGAATTTCTTCGAAGCGACGGGTTGCTTCTTCTGGGTCGAGGCCACCTTCGTGCTCCTCTTCTTCATCTTCTTCGTCTTCTTCATCTTCACTGCCGCCGTTGGCGAGCTTTTCAGCTTCTGCTGCTTGCTGTTGTGCTAAGGCAGAAGGGACATGTTCCATAGGGTTGAGGTAACCGCTAATAACGTCAGTTAGTTTGCGCTCGCCAGAAACAACAAGGTCCCATTCAGCAATAATCGCACCAACGGTTGAGGGCCAGTCTGAAATAGCTGACATCAGCTCGCGTGTGCCTTCTTCAATTCTTTTGGCTATTTCAATCTCGCCTTCACGAGTAAGTAGCTCTACCGAGCCCATTTCACGCATGTACATACGAACTGGGTCTGTGGTTCTATGTTGCTCAGACTCAACTGAGGCTAGTGCCGCTGCTGCCTCAGCTGCTGCTACTTCATCGGGAGTATTGACTCCAGAAATCATTAGAAGTGACTCAGCATCGGGTGCAGTTTCAAATACTGTGATGCCCATATCATTGATCATCTGGATGATATCTTCGACCTGTTCAGGGTCGGCAATGCCCTCAGGGAGATGATCATTTACTTCAGCATAAGTCAGGTAGCCTTGTTCTCGACCTTTGGCTATAAGATCTTTAATTCCGGATTGCTGATTTTTTAGATTTTCGCTCATAGTTTTAATACTGTTTTATGCGCTTGAAATGGCGCGTGATTATATCGAAAAAAAAGCCTATTGTCGCAGTAATTTTAGATTTTACTGTAGATATTAGCTTTTTTTGCTATAGGGTGAGTAATCTTTGTTTAATTTGTTCTTTAAGCTGTGTTGATTTTTCATCTTTTGGCAGTTCTATTCTCAGCCTATGTAGTTGTTTTATTTGCCTTTCATCCAGTTTTTCTTGGTTTAATAAATGCTCGGCTTTATCGGCTGCAGGAAGGCTATAAAAAGCTTCTTTAAGCACATGTTTGTATGCGTCACAAAACTCCTGATTATCATCCCTGCCGGTGCCTGAAGGTGGATGATAGAGCTCAATTGCGGCGAGTTCTTGCAGCGTCTGAGTTTCCTGAGAATTGCTGAAAGTGCCATGCCAGTAGGCAAATATATGCGACGGTTTGTAATCTGGATTACTTTTAACAACTTTTAGAAGTTTTAAAAATAGCGCTGTGTCTGTTTCTGTCGAGGTTTCAAGTAGCTCTATATTATCTATATGCTCAGCTAGTTGTGGATGATTTATAAGCAGTGCAGTTAGGTGTTTTATCGGAGTAAGGCGTATTTTTGAGGTTCTTTCTTCGCCCATCTCAGTCACATAACCATAGTCATCACCGGCAGGGATAGGTTCCGATGCCCAATCCTCAGAGGTTTTTGATTGAGGATTGCTAGGGCTAGCTTCTTTTGTTTCTGTGTAACCTGTTGTTTGGTTGCCGACATAGGTTTTTAGATCTTCGACCCCTATACCTGTTTTTCGCGATAATTCTTCTAGCATCAGTTGTTTGAAAACACCCTGTGGAATACGATTGATTTTTGGCGCAGTTAACTTGCTAAGCTTGGCTTTGCCTTCGCCAGTTTCAATATCTATGTCATCTGTTAGCTCTTCAAATAAAAACTCTGAGAGTGGTGTGGCATTTTCAATCTGGGATTTGAATTTTTCTGTACCTAGATTTCTGACCATGGTGTCTGGATCTTCGCCATCAGGCAAGAATAAAAATTTTGCTGTGACACCGTCACGCATTTCGGGTAGGGCTATATCCAATGAACGCGAGGCGGCGCGTCGTCCAGCACTGTCACCATCGAAACAAAAAACAATTTCGCTGGTATATCTAAACAACTTTTGCAGGTGATTTTCGGTGAGTGCAGTGCCCAGAGTTGCCACGGCGTTATGAATGCCGTATTGAGCAAGAGCAATAACATCCATATAGCCCTCAACCATAAGTAAATAAGGTATTTCTTTTAGCGCTTGGCGCGCTTCATAAAGACCATACAGTTCTCTTCCTTTATGAAATACTGGTGTTTCTGGTGAGTTGAGATATTTTGGAGTACCATCGTCTAGGACTCGACCACCAAAACCGAGAGTTCGCCCGCGTTGATCACGGATTGGGAACATGATTCGGTGGCGAAATCGATCGTATTGTTTTTTTTCTTCAGGCTTAATAATTAGCATGCCTGAGTCTGCCAGCAATTTTGTTTTTTCGTCGCTAGTTGCTACGGATTTGATCAAGTTATCCCAGCCCTGAGGGGCAAAGCCGATACCAAATTGTGCGGCAATTTGGCCAGTTAATCCTCTGGATTTAAGATAATTAACGGCCACTTTTGCTTCTTCTGAGCGCAATTTTTGGCGGTAAAACGTATCGGCTTCGGTGAGTACCGAATATAAATCGTCACGATGCTGTTTAGCTTTTGGGTTAGCAGTTGCTTCTCTAGGGACTTCAAGGCCGACATTTTTTGCCAATAGTTCAACTGCAGGAAGAAAGTCTAAGCGGTCAAATTCCATTACAAAACTGAGGGCGTTACCGCCAGCCCCACAACCAAAGCAATAATAAAATTGCTTGTCTTGTGCAACGGTGAAAGAGGGGCTTTTTTCTTCATGAAAAGGACAGCAAGCTTTGTGGCTTTTTCCGGTTTTCTTTAGCGGAACACGGCTATTAACCACATCGACTATATCAACGCGGTCTAACAGATCATCTATAAAAGATTGCGGTATTAAGCCTGCCATGATTCCAGTGAAAGCTATTTAATTTGGACTATAGTGTAACTGGTTATGGCAGGAAATAAACCGCGATTATTAAACCAGTGCTTTTTTTACGCTAGCACTTACTGCGCCAGCATCAGCTCTGCCTTGAATTTGCGGCTTTAATATGCCCATAACCTTACCCATATCGCGCATTGATTCAGCGCCAGTTGAGGCTATCGCTGCTTGGACTAGTTGATCAATTTCTTGCTCTGTCAGTGCCGTTGGAAGAAATTCTTGTATAACCTTGATTTCTGCAATTTCGATAGCAGCTAATTCGTCGCGGCCAGCAGCTTCATATTGGGTTATGGAATCGCGACGCTGTTTAATCATTTTGTCCATAATCGCAATAAGTCGTTGGTCATCGATCTCAATGCGCTCATCAACTTCGATGCGTTTTACTTCTGCTTGGATTAAGCGAATTGCGCCAAGGCGCGGCTTATCTTTTGCTCGCATGGCATCTTTCATTGCGTTGTTGATTTCTGCTTTAAGACTCATGGTTAAACTCCGTAGGGATTAAACAATAATATACAGCTACGATTGCTAGAAACACAAAAAGCGCCTCAAGGCGCTCTTTGCTAGATAACTAAACTAAACGTCGCGGTGTGCGAGGGCTTAGTATAACCTTTGGAACTTGCGTGATTCGCGAGAAACCTTTTTAAGGTTGCGCTTAACCGCTGCAGCGCCTTTGCGCTTGCGTTCCCAGGTTGGTTTCTCATAAAATTCTTTAGAGCGAACCTTAGCTAGAATTCCTGCTTTTTCACATGATCGTTTGAAACGTCTTAAGGCTATGTCAAACGGCTCATTTTCTTTAATACGCACACTTGGCATTGATGCATAATCCTGTTGTTGTAAAAAGTAAAATCAGCAGATAGTAAAAACTGCTGTTCTGTAAGGGCGCGTAGTCTATACATTTACCCCTATTGATGCAAAATCTTTTTGCCTTTTTAAGCTTTTTTTAGCGGTTTAGTTATAAATTCTAGACAAAAGCCAAGAGCTGTGGACGAATTTTTGCATCTTAGAGGGCTTTTTGTTGCGTAAAATAAGCCAATGGGTTCACACCAACTAACATAGAGGTTAAAGTTGCAGCCTACACAATCGCCCAAAAAGATCACCAATGCTTGTACTTGGAATTGAAACATCTTGTGATGAAACTGGTTTTGCCGTCTATGACAGCGAAACAGGTCTTTTGGCGCACAGTCTTTATTCACAAGTAGCGCTGCACGCAGACTATGGTGGTGTGGTGCCAGAGCTAGCATCCCGCGATCATGTGCGTAAGATCTTACCCATGTTGAATGAAGTTTTAGCTAAATCTGGCATTGATAAGCAATCGATTGATGGTGTCGCTTACACAGCAGGCCCTGGTTTAATGGGTGCGCTTATGGTGGGTGGTTCTATGGCGACTGCTCTGGGGTTTACCTTAGATGTACCAGTGATTGGTGTTCATCATATGGAAGGACATTTATTAGCGCCTATGTTAGAGGATACGCCACCAGAATTTCCCTTTGTGGCACTATTGGTCTCTGGTGGCCATACCCAGTTAGTTTTGGTAAAAGGCATTGGCAGTTACCAGCTACTTGGCGAGTCTCTTGACGATGCCGCTGGCGAAGCCTTTGATAAAACGGCCAAAATGCTTGATTTGGACTATCCGGGCGGCCCTGTTTTAGCGGATATGGCTGAAAAAGGGCAGACACAACGTTTTGATTTTCCTCGACCCATGACCGATCGTCCGGGTTTAGATTTTAGTTTTTCTGGGTTAAAGACCCATACTAGAAATCTAATTGAAAAATACCGTGATGATGATGTACTTCCTGATGACCAAACTGTACTGGATATTTGTGCTGGTTTTCAGGAGGCCGTGGTCGATACGCTCGTGATAAAATGCCAACGGGCACTTGAACAAACGGGCATGCGTAAATTAGTTATTGCTGGTGGTGTCTCTGCTAATAAGCGTTTACGCGAGAAATTAGCGTCAGAATTAGCCAAAAATAATGCTGAAGTCTTTTATGCGCGTCATGAGTTTTGTACCGACAATGGCGCCATGATTGCCTATGCTGGTTGCCAAAGGCTGCTGGCGGGTGAAACTAGCGATTTAGCGCTTTCGGTTACACCCCGATGGCCGTTGCAAAACCTTTCTTCAATTGAGGTATAGAGTTAATGGATATTGTATATATAAGAGATTTGCGTATTGAAACCATTATTGGTATCTACGACTGGGAGCGCGAAGTAAAGCAAACAGTTAGCTTGGACTTGGAGATGGCTCACGATATACGCAAAGCTGGTGAGACCGACGATATTGAATATGCCCTCAATTATAAATCCATCGCAAAGCGATTAATTGCTTTTATCGAAGGCAGTGAGTTTTTACTTGTGGAGCGAATGGCAGAAGAGGTGGCTGCCATTGTACTCAATGAGTTTTCTGTCCCTTGGCTAAAATTGCGTGTTAGCAAGCCCGGGGCACTGCGCGGATCTAAGGATGTCGGCATTCTAATTCAACGCGGTGAAAAGCCAGAGGGAGTTGCTATTTAATGGCACTGGTATACCTGAGTCTTGGGAGTAATATTGATCGTGAGCGCCATATAGGTGCGGCGTTAGATGCTCTTGCCGATTGTTTTGGGTCTCTTGAAATTTCAACTGTTTATGAATCTGTTGCTGTCGGTTTTGAGGGTGATAGTTTTTATAATCTAGTGGTGGGTATTAATTCTGATTTACCCGTGGGCGAAATTACTAAAGTTTTAAAGCATATCGAAGATCGCAATGGTCGCGATCGCAGTGCGCCAAAATTTGGTCCTCGAAGCTTAGATATAGATATATTGACGGTTGATGATTTAGTCGGGGAAATCGATGGTATCAAGTTGCCCAGAAGTGAAGTGCTGAAAAATGCCTTTGTTCTTCAACCCTTAGCTGAGTTAGCTTGTGATATGACCCATCCATTGACCCAAAAAAGCATTGGTCAGCACTGGCAAGAATTCGATAAGGCTAGTCAGGATTTATGGCCAGTAAAATTTGACTGGCAACCCTCTGCTTAAAGGCTTGTTGAACTTCCGCCGTCCACAGCTATTGTTTGTCCGGTCATATAGCTAGCTTCTACCGCTAAAAAGAATACCGTATCGGCAATATCTGATTCGCTTCCAAGCCTACCCATGGGTACATTTTTTAACACCGATTGTTGTTTCTCGATATCGTCCTCTTCATGTTCGGGCCATAAAATAGCACCGGGAGCTACTGAATTGACTCTTACTTCAGGCGCAAGCTCGAGCGCCATGGTCTTTGTCATGGCAATATTTCCACCTTTGGCAATGGTGTAAATAGGGTGGTTGGCCAGTGCCTGTCTAGCATGCATATCTGAAATATTAACCACAGCGCCTTGCTGCTTTTTAAGTAATCCACTAAGAGCTTGGGTAAGGAAAAAAGGCCCCCTTAGGTTGCTGCCAATTAAGTCGTCCCATTGCTCTTGATCGCATTTTTCTAGCGGGGTTGGATAAAAGCTAGAGGCGTTGTTTACCAGTACATCAAGTCGCCCCATATTAACTATTAAATCAGTGATTTTTTTTATTCCAGTAGGGCTGCTTAGATTAGCTTGGACCATTAAGCAGCTATCGGCATCAGTTTGATTTAGAGTTTGGCACAGTTTGTCAGCGGCGCTGGCGGAATTGTTGTAATGAATAACAACACGATAATTGGCGTTGTGAAAAAGCTGCGCCATATTGGCGCCTATTCGTCGTGCCGCACCGGTAATAAGTACGACTTTTACTCTGTGATTATTCATGCTGATAGTGTTATCCCATGTATTCCGATTTAAAATTCTTAAGTTGCGCTATTTGTCGTTGCTTTAATTGGACTCCGATTTCTGCTCCCTTGACGCCATCGGCAACAAGGTCAGAAATATCAACTTTTTGTACGGCTAATAGTGCATCCATTAAATATTGCTTGGGGTGATACGTGATATCTTCAAATCCAGCTCTTCCTCGGGCATCAGCTTCACAACAATATAGAAAATCCATTAGCCGGTCTGTATTTCGCAGCGCGCCAATATTTTGAAAAAGCTTCAAAATAGTTGCAGGTTTAAGCTCCTTAGCCTTGTGGGAATGAAGATGATATTCGGTAACAGCCATGGCTAGTTGACGATATTGATTGGGTACGCCCAGTCGATCACATATAGCCTGAACAACTGGCATGCCTGAGGTTTCGTGGCCTGTATGGCTTGGAAGCACTGTCTCTGGCGTTAGCGCCTTACCAACATCATGAACTAAAACGCTAAATCTGACAGCTCCTGAGTGTGATATTTTGACAGATTGTTGTAATGCCATCAGAGTATGGATACCAGTATCCACCTCTGGATGATAGTCAGCTCGTTGCGGCACCCCAAATAGGGCATCAATTTCTGGCAATAGCACGGCTAGTGCGCCACAGTCTTTCAATACTTTAATAAAAACATGCGGTGACTGCTCACTAAGCGCTCTGGAGGTTTCTTTCCATACTCTTTCTGCAACTAAAAATTCCATTTCGCCCTTGGCGACAATAGATTTTAATAGGTCCATAGTTTCATCGGCGATGGTGAATCCAAGGTGGTGATAGCGGGCGGCAAATCTTGCAACTCTTAAGACTCTTAATGGGTCTTCAATAAATGCTTGGGAAACATGGCGCAGTAATTTTTTCTCAAGATCCTGTCGACCACCATAGGGGTCAATAATATTGCCGGCATTATCCTGAGCCATAGCATTAATGGTTAGATCTCGACGAATTAAATCTTGTTCAAGAGTGACTTCTGTAGAGGTATAAAATTCAAAACCTTTGTAGCCATGACCTGATTTTCTCTCTGTGCGAGCTAGGGCGTATTCTTCACTGGTTTTAGGGTGAATAAAAACTGGGAAATCTTGCCCTACTGGCTTAAATCCTTGACTAGTCATTTGTTCAGGGGTGGCGCCCACAACCACCCAGTCATTTTCCGAACTTGGGTAATTAAGTAAGCTGTCGCGAACTGCGCCACCAACCAAATAAATTTGCATACTAACCTCTTATAATATTTACCCATTGTAGTTGCCTAGCTACAGGTTCTCAATCGCTTACTTAGGCTATAAACCCATAGTTTTTATTTCATAAATAAATAGATACAAAGAGTTGTGAACTTTCTGAATATTTCTTGTGATCGACTATTATTAAATTATCGTAATGAAAAAATATAAGGTTAATAGTTTAAAGCTATATTAAATCACTCTTTTTTCACTGGTGGAGCCCATGAGTAGCGATATTGAAAATGTAGAAGAAATCGACAACAAATTTCAGCATGCTTTTGAAACTGATTCCGCTGGCGGTAAAACCAGCAATGTTGTCGATAGTACTGCTTTGAAAAATAAGTTTAAACAGGACTCAAGTTCGCGAAAAAGACTTGAGCAAAAGCTTGAAGATAGTAGGGTTTATCGGCAGGTTCGAGACTTTGATTTTGATGATTTTGACGACTAGCGCACAAGATATAAATTCATTTCCATAACAGTCAGCATCCTGCTGAGTTTTTTGGCATAATAGTCCCTCAAATTTTTATGGGATTGACGAAGTCCATTGACCGCCACAAATATTCTTAAAATAGAAAATCTAGCCTTTGAGCGCAACGATGTGTTGCTGTTCGATCCTGTGTGTTTAGAATTAAACTCTGGCGAAGCCTTGCATATTGAAGGTGCTAACGGCGCGGGTAAAACAACGCTTTTTCAATTGCTTATTAAAGTGCTAGAACCCAGTGCCGGCAATTTATGCTTTCGCGGTCAAAATGTTAGTGAATGTCATTTTGAGTATCTTTCGGATATTTTGTTTATAGGTCATCAGTCCGGCGTTAAGGCGGCCCTCACGGCAGAAGAAAATCTTAGGTGGATGAGCCCAGATAATACCTCACCAGATAAAATAACCGCTGCATTGCAATCTGTGGGTTTAGAGCACTACGCCAGCGTTCCCTGTTATCGTCTTTCAGCAGGGCAGCACCGTCGTGTTGCGTTGGCGCGCTTGATGACAACCAAAGCGACACTTTGGTACCTTGATGAGCCTTTTGCCGCACTAGATAAACAGGGCGTTGCCTTTATTGAAAGCTGTATGCAAAAGCATTTAGATAAGGGTGGCAGCATCGTCTTTTCCTCTCATCAAGATCTAGTCAATATAGCCGCACGTAGCTATAGGCTTAGCCCCTTTAGAGAGGTACTGTAAATGCATAATTATCTCTCTGCAGGTTTTGTAGCTTACTTATCGCGGGATTTATTGCTTGGTATTAGAAATAAGACCGATTTGATAAAACCATTAATTTTCTTTCTTTTAGTTTCAGTGTTGGTGCCGCTGGCCATTGCCCCAGAAGCTGAGCGATTAGCTCAACTTGCACCAGGTATTATTTGGATTTTTGCAGTTCTGGCGACGCTGCTGTCGGTAGAGCGTTTATTTAGTGATGACCTTCAAGATGGCTCGCTAGAGCAAATGCTGATGTCGCCCAATTTATTAATAATGCCCATTTTGGGTAAAGTCACTGCTCACTGGATGATGATCGGACTTCCATTGATGATGTTGTCCCCAGTGATTGGTGTATGGTTTTCACTGCCTACTACTGCGATGTTACCCATGATGATTAGTTTAGCTATAGGTACTGCGGTACTGAGTTTAATTGGAGCCGTTGGAGCAGCTTTGACGCTACCGCGGCAGGGCGGTGTACTATTAGCTCTGTTGGTTATGCCGCTTTATATGCCAGTGCTTATATTTGGTAGTGCAACTATTCAAAGTGCCGTTGATGGCCTTGATTGGACTGCGCCATTAGCAGTTTTAGCGGCGTTACTAGCCATTGCTATTGCGCTCTGCCCACTGGCAATAAATGCGAGTCTTAGACTTGCGAAAAATGGATAAACGATAAATGAATTTTAATTTGCAATGGACATGGTTTCATCGGCTCGGATCGCCGCGCTGGTTTTATCAAAAAACTCAGCGCTGGTTGCCATGGCTAAGTGTACTAACACTGTCTCTTCTTATTGCTGGTTTAGTTTGGGGGCTTGCCTATGCACCACCGGATGCAAAACAGGGGAATAGCTTTCGTATTATTTACCTTCATGTACCAGCATCTGTGGTTGCGCTAGCGGGCTATTACCTAATGGCGATAGCCGGTGCCGTGGGTTTAATCTGGCGCATTAAACTGTCTTACATGTTAATGCGATCGGCGGCACCTATTGGCGCCGCGCTAACCTTTATAGCATTGGTAACTGGAGCTATATGGGGTAAGCCAACCTGGGGCGCTTATTGGGTTTGGGATGCGCGTATCACATCAATGCTGATTCTATTATTCCTTTACCTTGGAGTGATGGCCCTGCGCCATACTTACTCAAGTAATGAGGCGGCAGATAAGGCGGCAGCTATTTTGGGCTTAGTAGGGATGGTAAACGTACCTATTATTTATAAGTCTGTTGATTGGTGGCAGACCTTGCATCAACCAGCAACGATTAAATTTACCGGTGCGCCTAGCATGCATCCCGATATGTTTATGCCTTTGGTGGTAATGATTGTTGGTTTTTATTTATTTTATGCAGTCAGTTTGATTCTTTTTACCAGAGCAGAGATTCTTCGGCGAGAATATAGAGCAAGCTGGGTAAAACAGTTAGTAGCAGATGACTCAACAGAGAAATAACTATGTATTTTGATAGTATTCAGCAGCTAATTAGTATGAACGGTCACGGAGTCTATGTATGGACTGCGTTTAGTATATCGATAGTGGTTATGGTGAGTCTGGTATTACAGCCGCTATGCCAGTCAAAGAAAGAATTTAACAATATTAGATTACATATAAAATTGCACCAGGTTAACGAAGCAGCTATGCAGCAAAAGGATTCCGATGCACCCCATTCGTAAGCAAAGATTACAGGTTGTTGTATTGATCGTGATTGCCAGTTCGCTGGCGGCATGGTTAATTGCCTATATGTTAGGTCAGAATGCCAATTACTTTTTTACCCCATCGCAAGTTCTGCAGGGTGAGGCGCCAAAAAATATCACTATTAGAGCAGGGGGCATGGTAGTGGAAGGTTCTATACAAAGATCCACAGATTCTCTTGATGTAAGTTTTCTTGTAACCGATGGCTTGGGTAATTTAAAAGTGAGTTACAGTGGTATTCTGCCGGATCTATTTGCCGAGGGCGAAGCAGCAATTGCCACCGGAAAATTAGATAACGACAAGGTCTTACGCGCTTCACAGGTATTGGCAAAGCATGATGAAAATTACACCCCTCCGGAAGTAGCAGATGCTATGAATCAGGCTTACAAGTTGAAGCAGCAAAGCAAGTACTCATCTGAAGAGGCTGAAAAGTGATAGCAGAGTTGGGGCATTTTGCCCTTATTATTGCACTGGCTATGGCGCTATTGCAGTCACTAGTGCCAATGATTGGATCATTTAAGGGTTACACCAGCTGGATGCGGTTGGGCAGTTCCCTATCAATGGGTCAATTAGCGTTTGTCGCAATTTCTTTTGTCTGCTTGACTGCAGCATTTTTAAATGATGATTTCTCGCTTAAATATGTTTCGCAAAACTCAAATACAGCACTGCCAGACCATTATAAAATTAGTGCAGTTTGGGCGGCTCACGAGGGTTCACTATTATTATGGGCGCTTATATTAGCCGGCTGGACTGCAGCTGTTGCACTATTTAGTCAAGCGCTGCCCATAGTGCTTCGGGCGCGAATACTGTCAATATTGGGGGCTATATCTGTTGGTTTCGCTCTATTTTTACTCTACACATCGAATCCTTTTGAGCGACTATTGCCGATGGCACCGATGGAGGGGGCAGATCTTAATCCACTTCTGCAAGATATTGGATTAATTATCCATCCACCTATGCTGTATATGGGATATGTGGGTTTTGCTGTTCCCTTTGCATTCGCTATCGCCGCTTTGATAGGTGGGCAATTCGATAGTGCTTGGGCGCGTTGGTCTCGACCATGGATTAATTTGGCCTGGATGTTTCTTACTATAGGTATAACTCTGGGGAGCTGGTGGGCCTATTATGAGCTCGGCTGGGGCGGCTGGTGGTTTTGGGATCCAGTGGAAAATGCGTCGTTAATGCCATGGTTGGTGGGTACCGCATTAATGCACAGTGTATCGGCTAGTGAAAAGCGTGGTGTATTTCGCAGTTGGACACTGTTGTTGGCGATTTTTGCCTTTTCACTCAGCTTATTAGGAACCTTTTTGGTTCGCTCTGGAATTTTAACCTCGGTACATGCCTTTGCCACTGATCCAGAACGCGGGGTGTTTATGCTGATGTTTTTGGCTATTGTTATTGGTGGGTCGCTAGTGTTGTTTGCTATTCGAGGTCCGGCAATGCAAAAGGTTGCCGCCTACAGTGGCTGGTCTAGAGAAGTAATGCTATTAATCAACAATGTGATTCTGGTCAGTGCAATGACCATGATTCTAATTGGCACATTGTATCCCTTAGTTGCCGATGTGCTTGATTTGGGCAAGATTTCGGTAGGGCCTCCTTATTTTAATTTCTTTTTTGTACCCCTGACTTTTGCTTTAGTTGTGGCGCTGGGTATTGCGGTATTTACTAAATGGAAAGTTACGGAACCTAGACTAATACTGGGTAAGATTCCTGTTCCTCTCCTTATTGCGATGATAACTGCAGGTATTTTACCATTTTATTTGGCAACTGATTATAGCTATTCAATCACAGCAGGATTAACCCTTTTTATGAGTCTGTGGTTGGTGGCAACAATTGTTAAAGACCTTATCGAAAAGGTCGGCAGTAACATCAAGCGTATAGCGACATTAAGTTACAGTTATTTGGGAATGCAGCTAGCCCATACCGGCCTTGCCATCTGTATTCTAGGTGTGGGCCTAAGTTCGGCTTATGACCAGTCTCGAGAGTTGCGAATGGCGCCGGGTGACAATGCTGTAATTGCAGGCTATGAGTTTACTTTTTCTGCCGTAAATCCTGTTGCTGGGCCGAATTACACCGCGTTTCAGGCGCACATTAAAGTGACTAAAGATAGGCGATTAATAGCTAACTTGTATCCTGAAAAGCGGCATTACAATGCTGGTGGTCAGGTGATGACAGAGGCCGCTATTGATCCTTCATTGGCCAGGGATATCTATGTCTCTTTGGGAGAGCCGTTAGCCGGTGGAGCATGGGCGCTAAGCCTTCAGGTTAAACCTTTTGTTCGCTGTATTTGGCTGGGGGGTGTATTGGTAGCTGTTGGTGGACTATTGGCTGCTACAGATCGTCGTTATCGTCGTCGCAAAAAATCGGCAATCAACAATGAGGTTGCGGCATGAATCGAATAGCATTATCTGTACCGCTAGTGGTTTTTGCCATTTTAACGCTGTTTCTTCTGAAAGGATTAGATAGAGATCCAACAGAATTGCCTTCGGCACTAGTAGGTGAGGCATTTCCCGCCTTTGTTTTACCATCGCTGTCTAATCAGCAAAAGCTGTTATCTGAGCGCGATCTTGATTCCAAAGTAGTGTTAGTCAATGTTTGGGCAACATGGTGCTTTGCCTGCCGAATTGAACATCCTATGCTTAATCAATTAGCCGCTGAGGGGGTCAGTATTATTGGTCTTAATTACAAGGATCAAAATGATAAGGCATTGCAGTGGCTTGAGCAGAAGGGAGATCCCTATCTGTTTAATATTGTCGATGCTCAGGGTAGTTTAGGTTTTGATTTGGGGGTTACTGGTGCCCCAGAGACATACTTGGTCGATCATCAGGGCATTATTCGTTATCGCCGAGTAGGGGTGGTGGATCAGCGAGTTTGGGATGATGAGATTAACAGCCTCTATCAGCAGTTAATCGGTGAGTCAGAATAATGCCAGCCTACTGTTTTAAGCTTTTGCTGACGGCAACTTTATTGCTAATGCCATTGGCTCCTTTTAGTGACCAGGCTAAAGTTTGGGCAACTAGCGAAGTGGTCGAGTTCTCCGATCCGCTATTGCGAGAGCGCTATTATCAACTGGTACAAGAACTGCGCTGTCCAAAATGTCAGAATCAAAATTTAGCTGATTCAAATGCGCCAATTTCTCAAGATATGAAGGCGCAAATTCACACTATGCTAGAAGCGCAAAATACCGATGCTCAGATTAAACAGCATCTGGTTTCGCGCTATTCAGAGTTTGTACTCTATCGCCCTGAGGTCAATGCCAATACTTGGTTTTTATGGCTTTCCCCGATTGGAATTTTGTTTCTTGGTGGATTGATTGTGTGGCGTTATGCCTTTTCTAAAAATCGAATCAAACAACAAACCACCAATACAACAGAACTAAGCGACAGTCAGCAACAACAGCTATCAAAGCTATTGGATGAGGAGCATAAATCGTGACGCTGTGGTTGCTTTTTGCAGGGCTTTTAGTGCTTGCTTCTGTTTTTTTGATTTACCCCTTTGTAAAAAGAGGAGACTCTGCTGAGGGCGAGGTATTACAAGCCAATATTCAGATTTTTCGCGACCAGCAACATCAATTAGATGCACAATTAGAGCAAAAACAAATCAATCAGACGCAGTATCAGCAGCTATTAGCGGAAGCAAAACAATTGCTGTTAAATAATACCAGTGAAGAGGCCACTCCAGCGCCAATACCCTCTGGGCAAAATCAAGCCAAAAGGTTACTGCCAATTTTGATTTTATTGGTACCTTGCTTTTGTTTTGCGGTATATCACTCTATAGGTGCTTCTGCCGACCAGCGAATTATCCAGTTAATTCAACAGGCATCAGAGTCTAGCGATAAGGTGCAAGCAGCAGAGCTGCAAACTGAGCTTTATATTGCGGTTGAAAAAAGAGCTCAACAGCGCCCAGATAATATCTATTATTGGATATTGCTAGCTAAGAGAGCTATCCAGCAAAATGATTTAGTGGGTGCTAAATATAATTATGCTCAAGCCATTAAGCTAAGCCCTGATGATGGCTATTTGCTTGGTCAATATGCAGAAATACTCTTTATGCTTGCCAACAGTCAGTTTGCCGATGAGGTTTTACAAGCCTTAGACAAGGCATTTGCCATTGACTCGTCCAACCCCACGGTTCTGGGTTTAAAAGGCATTCAGTCTTTTGAAAGTCAGCAATGGCAGTTGGCAATTACCTACTGGCAAGAAGCACAGAGGCAAATGGACCAAAATTCCGCTACCGCCAATGCGCTTAAAGCAGGAATAGCTCGAGCGCAAAAACGCTTGGGTATTCAGCCCGATCAGGTGGCAGTATCACCGCAGGTTGAGATTGCACTTAGTATCGATCAATCTATAGCCTTTAAGCCAGAGCAAAGCGTCTTTGTTGCCTTGGTTGCAACCTCCGGCGCACCTATGCCATTGGCGGCAAGAAAACTTAGAGCAGGTGACTTGCCTATGACCATCACTTTAAGTAATGCCGATGCAGTTATGGCGGGCTATAACCTGTCTAGTGCTTCCGAGGTTAAAGCTGTGGCTAGGTTATCTCAGTCAGGTTCGGCAACACCACAGGTAGGAGATTGGGAAGATTCTATGGATTCTATCGATTTAAGCGCGGAAAAGCGCTCAGTAAGTCTTCAAATATCCCGTCAAATAATCACAAATTAAAGCCCGAAAAAAGTTGTGATTTAGGCCTTCTTATAGTTCAAATAAATTTGTTTTAATATTTCTGCCATAAAATTG
The DNA here is from genome assembly GCA_045560645.1 of Porticoccaceae bacterium. GTDB lineage: Bacteria > Pseudomonadota > Gammaproteobacteria > Pseudomonadales > Porticoccaceae > HTCC2207. The sequence continues at coordinate 21,077 of JBJKZE010000003.1, forward strand.
GATTAATGGTTTTGCCTTGTGCTTATACTGTGTAGAATAGCCTTTAGCCATCAAAAATGGCGAATAAAATTGACCAAAAAAAACGACCTATAAATGCGGCTTAAATCAATAAAATTAGCTGGGTTCAAATCTTTTGTGGACCCCACCAATGCTCAGTTTCCTAGTAATCTGTGCGCTGTTGTCGGCCCTAACGGTTGTGGTAAATCAAATATTATCGATGCGGTGCGCTGGGTGATGGGTGAAAGCTCAGCCAAGAATTTGCGTGGCGAGTCGATGTCCGATGTTATTTTTAATGGTTCAGGTGCGCGCAAACCAGTGGGTCAGGCATCTATCGAGCTAGTATTTGATAACTCTGAGGGACGTATTGTTGGTGAGTACGCTTCTTACAATGAAATAGCCATTAAACGTAAAGTCACCCGTGATGGCTCAGCTAACTACTACCTGAATGGTAATAAGTGCCGTCGTCGCGATATTACCGATATCTTTTTGGGCACCGGCTTAGGCCCTAGAAGCTATGCCATTATCGAGCAGGGTATGATTTCGCGTCTAATCGAATCTAAGCCCGATGAACTGCGTGTTTATATTGAAGAAGCGGCAGGCATATCCAAATATAAAGAACGTCGTCGAGACACTGAATCGCGTATTAATCGCACCATGGAAAATCTCGAGCGTTTAACCGATATTCGCGATGAATTGGGTAGACAGATCGGTCGTCTTGAGCGTCAAGCTAAAGCCGCCGAAAAGTACGCCGAGTACAAGAAGCAAGAGCGTCAATTAACAGTTGAATTACTGGCCCTGCGTTGGCGCGATTATGATCAATCTGGCCAGCAACAAAAGCAAATTATTGGCCAGCTTGAGCTGGAGCATGAAAAACTAGTAACCGCACGCAGTGCCTGCGATACAGCGATTGAAAAACTGCGCTCTGATTTTACCCAAGCCAGTGATTCATTCAATGAAATTCAAGCTAATTTTTATAAAATTGGTGGTGAAGTTGCCCGCCTAGAACAGGCGATCGAGCACTCCCAACAGCGCGCCCAAGAATTGGATAAAGACCTGCAGCAAACCGAGCATAACTTCACGGAAGCTGAACAGCATCTAAATAGCGACAAACAAAAAGCCGCTGGCTGGGAAGCAGAACAGTCGGAGTTAGAGCCGCTGCTAATCAAGGCGCAACAGGCCGAAAAAGCCTCATCAGAATTATTGCAAACTGCCGAGACTGCCATGCAAAAATGGCAGCAATCTTGGGATGAGTTTACTCAGTCAGCGGCAGATCCACGTCAGCAAGCGGAAGTTCAGCAGTCGCGCATTCAGCATATTGAACAGTTGCTGCGTCGGCTTGATGAGCGCCGCACTGCTTTGGCAACTGAGGTAAGCAGTTTCCAAGCAAGCCCTGCAGAAAAACAAATGGCGGCTGTTCAAGCTGAATTAACCGAGGTTGAATCAGTGCGAACTCAAATTGATAAACAACGTCAGGCACAAATTGCACAGATTCAAGATTTGCGTGAGCAAGAAAAACAAACCAGCGCTGATTACGATAGTCTGCGAAGCCAGCAACAGACTCTTAAAGGTCGAGAGGCTTCTTTAGCGGCCTTGCAACAGGCGGCAAAAGGCGATGAGTCAGAAAGAAAGTGGCTCGCCGATAAAGGTTTAGCCGATAAACCTAGATTGGCTGACTCGGTAGTTCCAGCTAAGGGCTGGGAACTGGCGGTAGAGACCGTGCTGGGCAGTTATTTGCAGGCAATTGCGGTAGATGATGTGGTATCCAGTATTGATCTACTGGATGATTTTAAGAAAGGTGAATTACTACTTATCAGCAAGGGCAAATCAGATAACAATTTAGCCGATAAAGGTCGATTACTGAGTGAATTGGTTAAAGCCGAGGGTATTGATGGCTTATTGGCTAATATATATGCCGCAGATACTTTGACAGAAGCGCTTAAATTACAATCAAAATTAAGCGCGGTTGAATCAGTAGTTACCCCAGAGGGTATTTGGTTGGGTGCAAATTGGTTGCGGGTAGCGCGAGATAAAGATGCCACCGCTGGCTTCTTACAGCGTAAGCAAGAATTAGAAAAAATTGCGCAACAGATTAGCGAAACCAATAAAAAAGTTGATGAGCTTGAGTTAGCTCGGGCCAAAAATGAAGCCACTCGTAAGCAGCTTGAACAAGATCGTCAAGCGTTAGATGCAAAACATACTGAGCAACAGCACAAATATACAGAGTTGCGCTCCAAGTTAAGTGGTTTTGAGGTGCAAATTGAGCAGTTTAAAGCGCGTAAACAAAGAGCAGAAACAGAATTAGCAGAGGTTGAAGGTCAGGCTAAAACTGAAACTCAAAACCTATCGCAAGCGCGCCAGACTCTAGAACAGGCCATTGAAAAAATGGATGTCGACAGTCAACAGCGCGAACAGTTGGTTCAGCAGCGCGACCAGTTTAGAGCCGAACTAGATAGTAGTCGTCAGACCGCTGATCAAGACCGTTCTCAGCGCCAACAGCTAGAAATGCGTCAGCGTTCCTTAACCACTCAGCTAGAATCGGTGCGTGAAGGTATCCAGCGGCTTCAGGTTCAGGTGGAACGCCTTGGCGAGCGTCGCGAGCAACTCAGAGCGGCATTTAATATCAAAGAAGATCCCTCAGAAAATTACAAGGTAGAGCTTGAAAATGCACTGGCCTCGCGCCTAGCTGTGGAAGAGACATTAACCGCGGCTCGATCCGCGGTTGAGACGGTCGAGTTTCAAATGCGCGAGCAAGAAAAAACTCGCTCTGAGTTGGAGCAAGAAGCCCAAAAGGCTCAGGGCAAACTTGAGCAACAAAGACTTTCTGCTCAAGAAATCATAACTTTAAGTGGAACTATTGAAAGCCAAATTCAAGAGAAGCAGGGTGATCTCTCTCAGCTGCTCGACACCCTTGATGAAGATTCTGCGATTGTCGACTGGGAAGAAAATATACAGGAAATGGCCAATAGAATTCAGCGGCTGGGGCCTATTAACCTAGCGGCAATTGATGAATATAAGCTGGAGTCTGAGCGCAAAGAATACCTGGATCAGCAAAATGCGGAACTAGAAGAAGCATTAACTACATTGCAAAATGCTATTCAAAAAATAGACCGCGAAACCAGAACCAAATTCAAAGATACCTTTGAATTTGTAAATACTCATATTCAAGAGTTATTTCCAAAGTTATTTGGCGGCGGTCATGCCTATCTTGAAATGGTTGGCGATGATCTTCTCAATGCCGGTGTAGCATTAATGGCTAGACCACCAGGTAAGAAAAATAGCTCGATTCATCTACTTTCAGGTGGTGAGAAAGCCCTAACTGCGATTGCTATGGTATTCGCAATCTTTAAGCTTAATCCTGCACCTTTCTGTATGCTAGATGAGGTTGATGCTCCATTGGATGATGCTAATGTTGGACGCTATGCAGCCATGCTGCAAGAAATGTCAGATCAAGTTCAATTTATCTTTATTTCGCATAATAAGATTTCAATGGAGGCAGCCAATCAATTGATGGGTGTCACCATGCATGAGCCAGGTGTATCCCGACTGGTAACTGTGGATGTAAACCAAGCGGCTGAACTAGCAGGGGCATAATCCTCTATTCAGTTACAATTTGTGGCTTTAACGAGAGCAATTAGAGTATTCTTTATTTATGGATTACTTTGAACCGAAAACGATAGTGATTGCAGTCTTTTCAATGGTGTTTTTGACTATTGTTCTCGACTTTCTGCGCCGAAAAAAACACAATCGTTACAAAGGCATACAAATGTCTCGCGATTTCAACAGCAGCTCTGGCTTTGAAAACGAAGACGACCCCTTTGCAGTGAGTGAATTCCCTTCTGGTGGATCATGGGTTGCAGGAACTCGTGTTGACGATTATTCAGCCCCAGTAGAAAATGAAAAGCAAAGCTCACTCTTCCATCAACCGGAACAGGGAAAATTTAATTGGGACGATGAGCCAGTTAAAAAAGAGCCTGCACCAATAAGATTAGACACGACGCCTAAAAAACCCGAAGAACAGACTGGAAGAGCAGAGCAGGTTGAGTTGCCAGAGGTATTAGTTATTCATCTTATGGCAGCTAAAGATCAAGCCTGTGATGGTCAGTTATTATTGGATACAGCAGTATCTCTCGGGTTGCGCTATGGCAATATGAAAATATTTCATCGTCATACCAGTTCTGATGGTTCTGGTCCTGTACTCTTTAGTATGGCCAATTTGCTTAAACCCGGAACCTTTGATCTAAACACCATTGCGCAGCAAGAAATGATCGGTGTTACTCTGTTTATGGCACCCTCAGAACTTGATAAGCCCACTGAAATCTTTGATTTAATGTTAGATATTGCCGAGAAAATGGCTAAAAAGCTGCAGCTCAATATTATGGATGAGACCCGTAGCTCAATAACAAAACAAACTATTGATCACTATCGGCATCGCGCACAACGGGCGGTACTTCTTCAGGAGCGCAGCGGTTAAAGTTGCGATAGCATCATGCTAAATATCCCAGAAGACGTTCATCAGCATTACCAGCGCCTTAAAAGCGAACTCAATCAACATAATCACGCCTATTACGTGCTCGATGATCCGTCTGTTCCAGATAGTCAGTACGACCGTCTAATGCGCGAACTTCAAGATATAGAGCAGCAGTATCCCGAGCTGCAAACCACAGATTCACCAAGTCAGCGGGTAGGTGGTATCGCCTTAGACAGTTTTTTGCAGGTAAGGCATGAAGTGCCTATGTTGTCGCTAGACAATGCATTTTCTGATATTGAGATGATCGATTTTGAGCGACGAATTAAAGATCGTATTAATCTAGAAGCGAGTCAAAATCTAATCTATGCCTGTGAGCCAAAGTTGGATGGTGTAGCTGTTAGTCTAATCTATGAAAATGGACTGCTCATAAGAGGTGCTACTCGAGGTGATGGCAATGTTGGAGAAGATATAACCGATAATGTTCGTACTATCAAAAGTATTCCCCTTAGATTACAAGGTGACAGTTTTCCCGAACTACTAGAAGTTAGGGGCGAAATTTATATGCCGCGCGCTGGGTTTAATAAATTTAATATAAAGGCGCGCGAAACCGGTGAAAAGCCCTTTGTTAATCCGCGCAATGCCGCTGCTGGTAGTCTGCGTCAGTTAGATTCAAAAATAACGGCTACCCGTCCATTGGAAATGTGTGCCTATAGCGTCGGTCAATATCAGGGTAGTGAAAAACCAGACAGCCACTTTGCTATGCTTAAACTACTTGGCACTATGGGCTTCAAAATCAATCAGCATATCAAACAGGTCGATGGTATAGATGCCTGTGAAGACTATTATCAATACCTGGCGCGCCTGCGGGACCAGCTAGATTACGACATAGATGGTATTGTTTATAAAGTTAACGATTTTAAGCTTCAACAGCGTCTAGGTTTTGTTGCTAAAGCACCGCGCTGGGCTATAGCTCGAAAATTTCCTGCACAGGAAGAAATGACGCGTTTATTAGATGTTGAATTTCAAGTTGGTCGCACTGGTGCGGTTACACCAGTAGCTCGTTTAGAGCCTGTGTTTGTCGGCGGTGTCACGGTGGGCAATGCCACCTTACATAATGCCGATGAAATTAATCGACTAGGTGTCTGTATTGGCGATACAGTGATTGTAAGACGTGCGGGTGATGTTATCCCGCAGATAGTAAAAGCCGTTCTAGATAAGCGACCACAGGGCGCTCAGCCGATTATTTTCCCAGAGCGCTGTCCAGTTTGTCAGTCGAGTGTAAAGCGCACAGAGGGTGAAGCGGTCGCGCGCTGTACCGGTGGTTTGTTCTGTGGCGCCCAAACCAAAGAAGCGATCAAACACTACGCCTCAAGAAAAGCGATGGATATTGATGGGCTAGGGGATAAATTAGTAGATGCCCTAGTCGATCATGATTTAATTTATTCCGTTGCAGACCTTTACGAACTCAAGCTAGAAAAACTGGTTAATCTTGAGCGAATGGCGCAAAAATCCGCGGAAAACCTACTTAATTCTATTGAAGTCAGTAAGCAGACAAGCTTGCCAAAATTCCTTTATTCACTGGGTATAAGAGAAGTGGGTGAGGCAACGGCACAAACCCTAGCTAATAATTTTGGTACCCTAGATGCCGTTATTGCCGCCACAGCAGAACAGCTGTTAGAAGTTGAAGATGTTGGGCCTATAGTAGCAAGGCATATAGTCGACTTCTTTAGAAACCCAGATAACCTGTCTATTGTTCAGGCATTGAGACATTCTGGCGTGCAATGGAAAGATATAGATCAAACATCACAGGCATTGCCATTAAAAGGTCAGACATGGGTGTTAACAGGAACCCTAGAAACCATGAGCCGCGCCGAAGCCAAAGATCGATTGCAACAATTTGGCGCAAAAGTAGCGGGTAGTGTTTCAGCTAAAACTCATGCGGTGGTTGCCGGACCTGGAGCAGGATCAAAGCTTAACAAGGCGCAGGCACTGGATATTCAAGTGCTCACTGAAGAGTCTTTAATCAATTTTCTAGATAATCTTTAACTCAGGGCACTAAAGTAATATATGAGTAAGCCAAAAAGCCTAATAAAAATGCGCTCGACTTGGATTATCTCCATGCTAGCCTGTGCATCATTTTTACTAATAATGATAAAAAACTACCAGCTTTCCGTAGATACAATAGTGCAAAATTTTATTTATATATTAGCGGGGCTAATTATTATCTTTATACCTACAGCGTTACTAGGTTTAGCTATTTCAAAGATTCGCGGACGACATAAATAAGTGTCAGTTCAGTCTTTCTCATTTCGTTACTTTCTGATTACCATTGGTCTTAGCAACCTTGCTATGGGACTGCAAAAGGTACTTTACCCCTGGCTGGTAGTTGGGGTATTGGAATTGTCCCCCAGCTATTTGGGGTTGGCGCAACTAGCGGTATTACTTCCGAGTCTGTTATTTGTTTTGCCCGGCGGGGTAGTTTCTGATCGTTTGCATCGGGGCAGCTGGCTATCTTTGCTTTACTTGCTGTATTTTATACCCGTAGGTGGGTTATCGGTTTTATTTTGGCTGGGTAATGTCAGCTTTATTCAATTGATTATTTTTGGCACCTTATTTGGCACTATTACCGCCTTTGTTCAGCCGGCGAGAGAAAGTCTTTTAGGCTATGCTGCGCCAGAGTTGATGCATCAAGCGGTGGCCAAGGTCATGGTGGTGCAATTTATTGCTCAGGGGGCTGGATTCCTAGTCGCAGGACAGCTCGATATTGTCGATCCGCTACATTTGCTTTGCTTCCAAATGTTGGTATTTCTGTTGAGTTCAATACTGATAAGGCGCAGTCACCCACTTATACCTGAGGTAGAGGAAAAACAACCGACAAAGCCGCCATCTTCTTTGAACAACCTTGTTACCGAATTAAAAGAAGGCTTGGTGCTATTTAAAAATAATAAAAGTTTACTACATTTAATCTTTATCGTTTTTGCTACTGGTTTTCTTGCCTTTGGTGTGTACTTAGTGGGAGTGCCACTTATCGCTAAACAGCTATATGGTGGTGGTGCAACACTATATGCTGCATTACAGATTGTCTTTACCCTTGGTATTATTACCGTCAATTTGGGGGTAATGAACTTAACCAATATGTTTTTAAAAGCGGGTCGGTTAATGATCTTAAGCTTTCTTGTTCGCGGCACATTAGTTGCCCTAGTAGCTCTTAAACCCTCACTTTGGCTGCTGTTCCCGTTAATTTATATCTGGGGTGTTTTTTCAGGGCTATCCATGACTTTAGGGCGAACCATTTTGCACAATGAAGTACCTGATAAAATGCGTTCTCGAGCGGCCTCAATTTATCAGTTATGCCTGTATGGCGGTGCACCACTAGGTGCATTGGTATGTGGATTAACCGTGGAATGGATTGGTTTAAGAAATGCATTTTTTGCCATTGCTTGGATTACGTTAGCTATATCCATATTAACCGCAATTCGCTCACCGCTATGGCATGTTAAAAGTGTGCGAGCAGTTAAAGATTAAACGCCACCAACGCCGCAGTAACAGCAACATTCAGTGACTCAACTCCATTCGCCATGGGGATGCTAATCCGGTAATCACTCATATCCATAATACTTTGACTAACCCCATGGGTTTCATTGCCAAGAATAAATATAGTAGGTTCACTAGGGCTGAAATCTGAAAATGGCGTGGCATTGTGCGAGGTTAGGGTGCAGAGTTTGAAGCCGCGTTTTTGAAATTCTTTAAGTGACTTTTGCAGGTCATCGCAGGACAAAATGTTGCCTTTAAATGCCGTCCCAGCACTTGCCTTAATGACCAGCGGCGAAATAGCAGCACTGCCCTTAGAGGGAAGCAATAATCCATAGGCAGGGCTAGCCGTGACACTGCGAATGATCATACCTAGATTTTGCGGATTGGTAACTGAGTCTAAGGCAATAATACAAGGATTTTCGTTACTAGATGATTGCGTCAGACGATCTAGTGACTCCTGGTAGGGTTGAAAACCAGGACAGTAAATATCACAAGCAACACCCTGATCTTGCTTGCTATTGCGAGAAATTCTAGCCAGTTGCTCGCGGCTATGTACCGCTACTTCAATATCACGTTTAGCCGCCAAATCCTTAAGCTCTCTAACAGTCGAGCTGTCGCGGTTAGAATTAGCCAGATGGAGCTTATAGATATGAAGTTGAGGGTCTCTTAAAGCTTCAATAACCGGATTTCGACCGTAGATAGTAATCATATGATTAAAGAACTTCTTGCGTGCCAAATACTCAGCTCGGTCTTCACCCAGTTGCGAAGAAGAATTTTGAGATTTAACCGTCATCGCTGATCTAGGCTAGTAGTGCTTGATAGGCTCGCAAGGCAGGAATCATTCCCATATTGAGCGAGTCAACGGTAAAAGCATGCCCAATAGATACTTCGAGTAGATCGGGGATACTGGCAAATTTTTCCAAGTTCTCAAGATTTAAGTCATGTCCTGCGTTAACGCCTAAGCCAAGCGAGGTAGCTAATTGCGCTGCCTGTAAATGCTGCTCAAAGTAACTATCTTGGTTGTTAGTGCCCCAGGCTGCTGCAAAGGGGCCTGTATATAATTCAATGCGATCAGCGCCTACTTTTGAAGCCAGTTTAATTTGCTCTAGATCTGGGTCCATAAATAGGCTTACTCTGACCCCCAGAGATTTAATCTGATCAATAATTGGGAGTAGTTGATCACTCTGTATTTTAAGATCAAAACCATGATCCGAGGTTAGTTGGCTATCTGAATCAGGCACTAAGGTACACTGCTCAGGTAACGTTTCTTCAACTAATGCAATAAGCCCCGGGTATTCACCGCAGGCATCAGCAAATGGGTTACCCTCAATGTTAAATTCAACCTCATCTAAGGGAGCAATAAGTTCTGCAAGTTGGCGAACATCATTGGGTCTTATATGCCGTTGATCAGGGCGTGGATGAACCGTAATACCATCGACACCGCAGTCAATACAGGTATTGGCAAAATCAAGAATATTGGGATAATTCCCCTCGCGTGAATTGCGAATAAGCGCGATCTTATTAAGATTAATACTGAGTGCAGTCATTAAAACTCCTAATTATGTCTTTGCTTTATTAGGTAGCTCAGCCTTTACGCTTGGTTGTTTAGCAGGCTTTTTAGGCGCATCTTTAACAACTATAGCTTTAATAATACTGATTTTTTTAACCGGTACATTGCCATAGCGTTCAAGGTTTTTAGTTTCGCTATTAGCTATTTTTTCTACTACATCTATTCCCTTAACAACCTTGCCAAAAACCGCATAGCCTGGACGATCTTTTTGGCCATCTAAAAAGGCATTGTCTTTATGATTGATAAAGAATTGGCTAGTAGCGCTATCGGGAATGCGAGTTCGTGCCATTGCGACGGTGTATTTAAGATTTTTTAAGCCATTACTAGATTCATTAACAATAGGTGGTTTATTAGGTGGCTTTGGTGTCATATCAAATCTATGGCCGCCAGCTTGAATCATAAAATCTTTAATTACGCGGTGAAATACAACTCCATCATAAAAGCGGTCATTCACATAGCCTAGAAAGTTTTCAACACTAACAGGCGCTGCTTCAGGGTTCAGTTGAATCACTATTTCCCCAACATTGGTTTGCAGAGAAACCTTCGGCCAAGTTGTTTGTGAAAAACACAGGCTACTAAAAGCGAGCGCAGTTATACACGTAATATATTTAAACAATTTGTTCATAAATACCCTTACTAATGCCATTCTGATAATCGTTTACGGCCACGTACACGCGGAATAATAGCCACCAAAATTGCACCTAAAAATACTAAAAAACCACCATAGAGAAATGACTGATTTTTAGTATTGTTTTGTAGGTCATCAACATTAGCTCGAAGCACATCACGCTCTTCTTGAAGCATATGATTATGCTTAACTAACATCTGGTTTTGCTCATTTAGAGCGATCTCTTTTGATGAGACTAACTTAATGCCAGCAAGTTCCTTAGTGAGTTTTTTTCGATCGACTTCAATGTCTGCAATCTGCGCACGCAGATTTTCAACTAATTCGAAAGAGTTTTGCATATCTAATTCAAGTCTACGGTTTTGACTGTCTAACCGTTCTATTTGATTTAAATTTTCTGCCAAAATTGAGCGTGCAATTTTATTTTTGGATAAATGTTGGCGTCTAATCCAGCCGCGGTAGCCACTTTCTGTTGCCACCAGGCTCCAATCTTCCTCATGCGCATAAACAAATAGCTTAGTACCGCTTTTAAGTCCCTTGTGCACGATCTTACAAGTGGAGCAGGGCGAGCTTCTCAGGGGTACATAAAATTGATCGGAAATAAAACCGATCTCAGAGTCTGTTGAAATTTCTTTAACAGCCAAAGAGGTCTCTGAAGATGAAAATGCAGAAAACAGAAAAGTCACTGATAAAAGAATTAATTTAATATAGCGCATTGATAGTATTACCATTTAGGCTGAAATAATTGACGGTTATGATACCTTTTATTCAAGGTGATTAATAACTTATAGGGAAAATTCAACCTAGGGTAAAACTTTCTTAAAGGGTTTAACAGTCACCTTAGCGTAAACATCTGCGGTCACATAAGGGTCTTTCGATGCCCAGCTTTTAGCTGATTGAAGAGAGTCAAATTCAGCTACTACAAGGCTGCCAGAGAAGCCTGCTGAGCAGGGATCCTCGCTATCAACCGCCGGATGTGGACCAGCAATCAATAAGCGTCCATCGTCGCGCAACTGATGAAGTCGCTCAATGTGAGCGGGCCTTGCTTTGGCTCGTTTTTCTAGGCTGTTTTCAATATCTTCACTGATAATTGCATACCACATATAAATTGATTCCTATTTAATTCAGTTCTTAGATTATTTTTGCTTCATTATAGATTCGAGGTCTAAACCAGTTAATTTTTTGATGCCTCGAAAAAGGTAGAAAATATTACCCATCATTACCGCCATTGCCGGAAGTGCAATTACTGGAAAACTCAAAGCGGTCATTTTCCCCAACTGTTCGTTGAAGCTAACTGTTCCCGTTTCGGCGGTTAAAATAATAACAGCCAGTAAATAGTTCAGTAGTGAAGAAAGAAAAAACGAGCCGGCTAGTATCCATGAGGCATTGACAAGTAATCGGTCAAACTGTGGATGACAACCATTTTCCTCAAGTGCCTGATTAATTCTGCCTACCTCAAATACCTTGTCGTTGAGAATTAAAGTATGAATAAGCGGTTGAGATGTCTTGAGTGAAATCAATGTAGCAATGCCGAGCACCCCAGGAATTGAAGCTTCTTTGATGGCTATATAGATGGCATCCATTTCAAGTAGGCTAATGCCGCCAGTAAGGGTCACGCTAAGAATCCCTAGGCCCGAGAAAAAGTTTAATTTTCCGCGGGTAATAAAATCATGCAAGCCATAAATAAGAGGGAATGCCAAGGCAACAATAATGGCAAGCTTGATCCCTAAATAATCATCATTACTCAACTTGGTTAGAATCAGGGTTGGCAAAATAATATTGCACAGCAAATTAAGCAAAAGACTTTCTTGTTTCTCCGGCATTTGTTTCTTTGTATCTTCAGAATTGTGACTTGTCATAAATTTTTTTAGTCAATTGAGGCTATTTAGTAAACAGTATTATTGTAACTGCAGGACATGAATTTATCCTAATTAATAACAATTTTTTGTACTGATAATTAAAAAAAGTGTGAACTGCGTCGCAATACCAATCAAATTATACGAATTGTTATTGAAAACAATAAAAGACTGTCCTAAACATTAGTTGGAATCGGTTTGAAATAGGATTGCGAAAGTTATTCATGAGGCGGATTTTTGTTACCTGTGAAAAAAATTTCGAAAAGGATATTTATTACTATTTTTATAGTTATTTGAAAAGCTTCACTCAAAAACCGTGTTTCTTAGCTACTTTCACTATTTCTTAGGTTATTTTAAGGCTTTGCTCGCTCTAATGAATTTGTTTGTTGATCCATAGGTATTTCAGCCTCGGTTGTGAGATAATTCTGCTAATTTAATTCGTTTGTTAGAGCCTCATAGATTATGGGCGAAATTGTCTCAATACATCCGCAAAACCCCCAACAGCGACTGCTTGACCCAGTTGTTGATATTGTTCATCGTGGGGGTGTAATTGCCTATCCAACAGACTCGGTTTATGCCCTAGGCTGTCATATTGGTGATAAGCAAGCTATGGATCGTATACGGGCAATTAGATGTCTTGATAAACACCATAACTTTACCTTAATTTGCCGTGATTTATCCGAGCTTGCTACCTATGCCAAAGTCGATAATGTAGCTTTTAGAGCACTAAAGGCAGCTACACCCGGGCCATTTACTTTTGTGTTGAAAGCATCCTCAGAAGTGCCACGCCGATTGATGCATCCAAAGAGAAAAACAATTGGAATTCGGGTGCCAGATAGTCCAATAGTAAAGGCAATATTGGACAGCCTTCGTGAGCCGATGATGAGTGTCACGCTGATGATGCCAGATGATGAATACCCGATGACTGATGCCTATGAAATAAACCAACATCTGGGGTCAAGAGTCGATATAGTGATCGACGCTGGATTCTGTGGCATGGAGCCAACGACAGTGGTTGATATGACAGAAAGTACACCAAGAATATTGCGCCAGGGTTCAGGTGATTTCCAAGCAATTTAATTTTGATGATGTTCAGATTAATTAATCTGAGTATAATCGAAGCATAATCATTCAAGGGGCGGTAAGTGTCTGACCAAGTCAGCTCAAATCAAGCATTAGAATCAGAGTCCGTTAGCTCTGTAATTTCTGCTGCAAGTCAATCGGTTCCGCAGCAGGAGGAGATGCCCTTTGCAGTTGTTCAGGGTAAAGAGCTAACGATTTTACCCAAAGATTTATATATCCCGCCCGATGCATTGGAAGTTATTCTTGAAGCTTTTGAAGGTCCTCTGGATCTTTTACTTTATCTTATCAGACGTCAAAATTTGGATATTTTAGATATTGATGTAGCTGAAATTACCAAGCAGTACCTTGGTTATATTGAATTAATGGCATCAATTCAGTTAGAGCTAGCGGCTGAATACTTGGTAATGGCAGCTATGTTAGCGGAGATAAAGTCACGTATGCTATTGCCTCGACAGCAAATAGAAGACGAGGGCGAAGAAGATCCACGTGCCGAGCTTATTAAGCGCCTACAGGAATATGAGCGATTTAAGCAGGCTGCGGAAGATATTGATGAGCTCCCTCGTATGGGTCGCGATATTCATCGCGCTACAGCAGAAGCTCCTGATCGTGACCAACAGCGTCCGCATCCGGATGTGGATATGAGAGAGTTAGCTTCTGCTTTGGCTGATGTATTAAAACGTTCGGAAATGTTTGAAAGCCATCAGGTAGAAATGGAAAAGCTTTCTACCCGTGAGCGTATGTCTCAGGTTATGGAAAATTTGCGCAATAATCAATTTGTTCCCTTTGTCGCGCTATTTACCCTTGAAGAAGGGCGTTTGGGTGTCGTTGTCACCTTTTTAGCGGTAATGGAATTAATCAAAGAATCCTTAGTAGAAATTGTTCAAAGTGATAACTTTGGACCCATACATGTAAAAGCCAAAACATCATGAATTCAGATTTAATAAAAAGAATAGTAGAAGGCGCCTTAATGGCGGCCGGAAAATCACTTGACCTCAATCAGTTGGAACGTCTGTTTGAGGAGGGTGAACGACCGCCTAAAGATCAAATCAAAGCGGCCCTTGAAGAAATAGAGACTGACTGCCGCGGGCGCGGGTTTGAGTTAAAACAGACTGCTAGTGGTTTTAGATTTCAGGTACAGCAAGAGCTGGCTACCTGGGTCAATCGACTGTGGGAAGAAAAACCCAAACGATATTCCCGAGCCATGTTGGAGACTTTGTCTTTAATCGCCTATAGACAACCCTTAACGCGTGGTGATATCGAGTTGGTTCGGGGTGTTGCGGTAAGTTCAGAGATTATTAAAACACTGCAAGAGCGAGAGTGGGTTCGTGTGGTTGGTTATCGCGATGTTCCGGGCAAGCCAGCACTTTTTGCAACCACTAAACAATTCTTAGATTATTTTAATTTAAAGAGCCTTGATGACTTGCCGGCCCTAGGTGAGATTAAGGATCTTACAGAGCTAGACCCAGCATTAGAATTGTCACTTGCTCAAGACCTGCCGCCGAGCGATAACCAAGATATATCCGAGTCACAAAATCTACCGCTAAACGAATCTGTGGCTAGCTCACAGTCTGAGGGTGATAATCAAAATCATCCTGTTGAAGAAATGGATGATAGTTTAAATAATGAGTGAAAAATTACAGAAAATGCTGGCGGGCGCTGGATTGGGGTCGCGTCGTGAGTTAGAAAAATGGATTGTTGATGGCAGGGTGTCTGTTAATGGCTCCACTGCAACCCTTGGTGATAGAGCTGAGACAACCGATCGCATTATGGTGGATGGTCGAGTTGTAAAGACTAATCAGGCAGATACGCCAAGAGTGCTAATGTATAGCAAGCCTGAAGGTGAGGTTTCTACTTCATCAGATCCTGATGGGCGGCCAACAGTGTTTGATGCCTTGCCTAAAATTAATTCGGGGCGTTGGATTGCTATTGGCAGATTAGATATCAATACTAGTGGCTTGTTGTTGTTTACTAATTATGGTGAGCTGGCCAATCGTTTAATGCACCCGTCCTATGAAATTAAGCGAGAATATCTTGCGCGAATTCACGGCGATGTTGATCAAAAAATGCTTAATAATCTTATGGATGGCGTTGTTTTAGAGGACGGTCTGGCCAAATTTCAAACGGTTAAAGCTCAGCATCATCGTAGCCCAGACGAAAAGACCAGTAGCAACCAGTGGTTTCGCTGTATATTAGCAGAAGGTAAAACCCGAGAAGTTCGTCGCCTGTGGGAATCGCAAGATGTTGAGGTCAGTCGTCTTAAGCGTATTAGCTATGGCCCTATAGAGTTGCCATCGTTTATTCGCCGCTCAGAATTTATCGAGTTAGAGCCCAAGCAAGTAAGCTCTTTGTTCAAAGCTGTAAATCTGCGTGCGCCGAAGCTTAATGAAAGCACGGTGTTAAAAGATATTAGACAGCGCAAAGAAAAGCGTTTGCGCGCCCGCGGTAATCCTTGGAAAAAATAATCTAGGCAACAGTTGTGCCTGACTAACTTTTTATTTTTATCTGTGCGTCGATTGACTGCCCATTGACCCCTATGCTTTCTGAGCCCATAAGATAAAGGTAAGCAGGCATAATATCTTCAGGGGAGGCAATGCTTTCTGGATTTTCGGCAGGGAATGCTGTGGCGCGCATTTGTGTGGCAGTGGCACCGGGGTTAATACAATTGATACGCACAGAATTGAGACCCTCTGTTTCAGCGGCCCAGGTTTGAACCATGCCTTCCACGGCAAACTTAGATACCGCATAAGCGCCCCAAAATGCTCTGCCAGCACGACCGACACCCGATGTAGTAAATATCACCGAAGCGCTGTCTGATGCTTCTAGAATAGGCATTAGGGCTTTGGTAAGTAAATGCTGAGATGTTATGTTGACCTGTAATACCTTAGTCCAAACATCCGCTCTGTAGTTTGAGAGCGGAGTGCGCTGGCCGAGTATGCCAGCATTAAGAAGAAGACCATCTAGTCTGCCAAATTGCTGATCGCATTGGTTGGCTAATTCATTAAAGTCATCCTCAGTTGCGCCCTCAAAGTCCACTGGGTATATAACTGGTTCAATGCCGCCGTTAGAGACAATTTGATCGTAAACCTGTTCTAATTTATCTACTGTTCTTCCGGCCAAAATAAGAGTGGCGCCTGCTTGCGCATAGGTAAGTGCAGCAGCTTTACCAATTCCATCACCTGCTCCGGTTACCAAGATAATTTGGTCTTTTAGTACGTTTTCTTTAGCTTGGTAGTTTGCTATTTCTTGAGTTGATAACAATGTAGTAATCCTATGTTTAACTAAACAACAATGCATGTAAGTCGGTGGATTTTTTGACAATCCAGTCAGCTTGCCAGTCATTAATGTTTTCAAATTCTTCTATATAACCCCATTCGGCAGCGATGGTGCGCATGCCGGCGCTTCTTCCTGCTTGAATGTCGCGAATATGATCGCCAATATAGATACAGTCGCTTGGCGCAATATTGATTTGCGAACTGGCAAGAATCAGGCCTTCAGGGTCTGGTTTTGGGGTGTTCACATGGTCAGGACAAACTGTAGTAGCTGATTGACTATCTATGCCTAATTCTTTCATTAGTGGGGCGGTATATTTAAGTGGTTTATTGGTCACTATGCCCCAAGGAATATTGTGCTCATGGCAATGATCAAGTACCTGTTTGAGACCATCAAAAAGCGCAGTTTTTTCAGCAATATTGCTTAGATAAAGTTCTAAGAATTCTTGCTGAAGGCTTGCAAAGTCTGGGTGCTCTTGTTTAATTTGGTAGACGCTTTCGATAATTCCAATTGACCCATGAGTGACTGAAGTGCGCACTGCATCACCAACCAATGGCTTGCGACCATGCAGATGTAATTGCTTATTGATGGCGAGTATAAAATCGGGGGCTGTATCTAGAAGAGTCCCATCAAGATCAAACAAAAGGGCTTTAAAATCTAGCATTTTTGCGAGCTGATCATGTAGTTTACATCCATATCTGAGCCGCTTAGCTTGTATTTTTTAGTTAGCGGATTAAACAGCAAGCCAGTCATTTTATTGACTTGCAAGTCAGCTTCCCTAGACCAATTGGCGAGTTCAGAGGGACATATAAATTTTGCATATTCGTGGGTACCGCGAGGTAAGAGTCGCAACACATACTCAGCACCAATAATGGCAAACAAAAAAGCTTTAGGATTGCGATTTATGGTGGAAAAGAACACATGGCCACCAGGCTTTACCATTTTGGCACAGGCTCGAACAACGGAGCTGGGATCGGGGACATGTTCTAGCATTTCTAAGCAGGTGACTGTATCAAAGGCATTTTCATGCTGTTTAGCAAAATCTTCAGCAGTAGATTTTTGGTAGTCTATAGATAAGCCAGATTCCAATTGATGAAGCTTGGCTACGCCTAGGGGTGCATCACCCATATCAATGCCAGTAACCTGAGCGCCACGTTGAGCTAGTGCTTCAGCAAGAATGCCACCACCACAGCCCACATCGAGGACCTTTTTTTCCGCTACGGGTGCCAAATTATCAATCCAATTAGCGCGCAGTGGGTTGATGTCATGAAGCGGTTTAAATTCACTATTTTTGTCCCACCAGCGACTGGCTAGTTCTTCAAATTTGCGAATTTCATTTGGGTCTACATTTTGTGTATTAGACATACTAATTTTAAATTACCTACTTTAAGTGAGCTTTTGCTGATCAATTAACTAGCTTCTTACCCCAATCTTTGGCTGATTGGATTAATTTTTGCTCATTAATTGTGCATAAATTTCCAGTTTTAAGCAGTTGTTGACCGGCTACCCAGCTGTGAGTAACTGGACTGTTATTTCCGCTAAAGACTAACTGTGTGGCAGGATTATACAGGGGTTGATACTGAATAGAATCAATTTCTATAGCAATTAAATCGGCATATTTACCACTTTCAATGCTGCCTATTTGGCTATCCCATCCCAGTGTTTTGGCACCATTGATAGTTGCCATGCGTAGTGCTTTATGGGCTGTCTGTGATTGCAATTTCTGCTTTTGAGCTGCTTCAGTGGCGATGGCGGCAGCTGTAACTTTTGCCATTAGGCTAGGGTTCTTAGTAGCAGCAGAGTCTGAATTGCCAAGACTGATATTAATAGTTGTTTGGCTTAGTAGTTCTGCTTGTTCGTTATTGACTGATAAGACAGCGTTTTCCTGTGGGCATATCACAATATGGTTATTAGTTTTGTCCAATAGGTTGCGGTCTTCTGAGTTTATATGACTCATTGTTATTAATTGAGTCTCAGGCAGTAGTAAGCCCTTATTATTGAGGCGCTGAAGAGGGCGGCGGCCAGTTTTTTGAAGGCATTTTTCAATTGCTTCTAAGGATTCATTGCATTCAATTTGAATCGGTAAATCCAGTTCATTGGCATAGGCGCCTAGTCGTTCAAGTGTAGAGTCTTCGAGGTCGCTAATGTTAGTAAGACTGCAGGCAATCTTAATCAGTGGGTGGTTGGCATGGTTATCGCGCAATTTCAGTCCTCGATGCATATAATCTTCGGCATCTTTGCCATATATAGATGACTTTTCTTGAAGAACAAAGCCTGCCTGACTGCGAATACCAGCTTTGCGGGCTATATCAATAAATAATTCTCCAGCACAGTGCATCTCTGCAAAGCAGGTTGTTCCGGTTTTAATCATTTCGGCAATGGCTATATTTATGCTGTCACTTATAAATTTCGGGTCAGAAAATATTGTTTCAGATTCTGAATATCCGAGTTCCGACGTTTGTTGTGCCTGAATAGCATTCTCAATATCACGCACAAGTCTGGCACTACTATGACAGTGAGTACTGACAAGGCCCGGCATCAAAATATGCCTATTTAGCTCTTCAGTCTGCGCGCTGCTGTATTTTTGAGCTGCATCTTGTATTGGGAGTATTTCTATAATGCGGCCGCCATCAACAGCAATGCTGTGATCTTGCAGTATTTGGTCATTCGGGACTATGGGAAGTACCCATTGGCAATTAAGCAGAAGGTCGATTGAAATAGGCGGCATAGTTTTTCCTCAGTTGTGGAAAATAGTATACCCAGTTTTTGTCCTGTTTTGACGGAGTTTGGTTAAAAATTTTACGCTTTTAATGTCTTAAAAATTTGTTAACTCGCTGATTGATAATAAACCTCAATTAGACTGTAATATTAATCGGTTAAAGCCAGTATTCTATGGTAGAATAGTTTGCCTAAATCCTGTTGTTTGAGGGGGTTGATCAAATCCATTTGGTGTTGATCTTTCTGAGTCTATAAAAGGCGTTGCAACAGTAAAATAAAATCGAAAATTTAGAGATAAATTATGGTTGATCCAGCGAAGGCAATCCTTCCGGTAAATATCGAAGACGAGTTAAAGCAATCTTACCTTGATTATGCGATGAGTGTGATCGTGGGGCGGGCATTACCCGATGTTCGTGATGGCCTCAAGCCAGTTCATCGCCGCGTACTCTTTGCGATGAGTGAGCTTAACAATGATTTTAATAAGCCGTACAAAAAATCTGCCCGTGTGGTCGGTGATGTAATTGGTAAGTATCACCCGCATGGTGATTCTGCGGTTTATGAAACCATTGTACGAATGGCTCAGCCATTCTCGTTGCGCTATATGCTGGTTGATGGTCAGGGTAACTTTGGTTCTATCGATGGTGATTCTGCTGCGGCCATGCGATATACCGAAATTCGCATGACTAAACTTGCTCATGCGCTACTTGAAGATTTAGAAAAAGATACAGTTGATTTTGTTCCAAACTATGATGAAACAGAGTCTATTCCTCATGTGTTACCCACTCGTATTCCTAACCTTTTGGTTAATGGTTCATCGGGTATTGCCGTGGGTATGGCAACCAATATACCGCCGCACAATTTAACTGAGGTAGTAAAGGGCTGTCTGGCAGTTATTGAAAATCCAGATATTACTATTGATGAGCTGATGGAATATATTCCAGGGCCTGATTTCCCTACAGGAGCAATTATTAATGGTAAGGCAGGTATTATTCAGGCCTATCGCACTGGTAGGGGTCGAATTTATCAGCGTGCCAAGGCTGATATTGAGATTGATGAAAAGACCAAGCGTGAGACTATTATTATCTCAGAAATTCCTTATCAGCTTAACAAGTCGCGCCTAATAGAGCGCATTGCTGAGCTTGTTAAAGAAAAGAAAATTGAAGGTATTTCAGAGCTTAGAGATGAGTCGGATAAAGATGGTCTGCGCGTTGTTATTGAATTAAAACGTGGTGAAATGGGAGAGGTTTTACTTAATAATCTCTATGCCCAAACACAGCTTCAGTCAGTATTTGGTATCAATATGGTTGCGCTGGTCGATGGTCAGCCAAAGATTTTGAATCTTAAAGAGATGCTTGAAGCCTTTGTTCGTCATCGTCGTGAAGTGGTTACTCGAAGAACCATCTACTTATTGAATAAGGCAAGAGAAAGAGCGCATACCCTGGAAGGTTTTGCTATTGCTCTGGCTAATATTGATGAAATTATTGCCCTGATTAAAAAGTCTCCGACCCCAGCTGACGCTCGCGAAGCATTGGCTAGTAAGGGTTGGGCGCCCGGCACTGTTGTGGCGATGTTAGAGCGAGCGGGTCCAGAGGCTAGTCGTCCGGAATGGCTTGAAGAGCAATATGGCATGAGAAAGGGTAAATATTTCCTCAGTCCAGAACAGGCTAAGGATATTCTTGAATTAAGACTGCACCGCCTAACCGGCATGGAGCAGGATAAGATTATTGAAGAATTTACAGTTAAGTTGGAAGAAATAGCTGATTATCAAGATATTCTGGGTAACATAACCCGCCTAATGCTGGTAATCCGTGAAGAACTTGAAGCAGTGTTAGAGCAATTCGGTGATGAGCGTCGTACTGAAATTACAGAGTCCCAGCACGATCTTACGGTTGAAGATTTAATCACAGAAGAAGATCGCGTAGTAACAATTTCCCATGGTGGTTATGCTAAGACTCAACCGTTGACTGATTATCAAGCTCAGCGTCGTGGCGGAATGGGTAAGTCAGCTACAGCTGTTAAAGATGAAGACTTTGTTGAGCACCTGCTGATTGCTAGCACTCACGCAACTATCTTATGTTTCACCAACCTCGGTAAGGTTTATTGGCTCAAGGTTTATCAAATACCTGTGGCTGGACGTAATTCAAGAGGTCGACCTATGGTTAATCTGTTGCCTCTAGATGAGGGTGAGCGCATTAGTTCCATCTTACCAGTCGAAGAATATAGTGCAGATCAATATGTCATTATGGCAACTGCCAATGGTACGGTTAAGAAAACCTCACTCGATCAATACTCAAGACCTAGAAGTGTGGGTTTGCGAGCTGTTGATTTGGTAGAGGGTGACCATTTGGTGGGCACCGCTATTATTGATGGCAGTAAAGATATTATGTTGTTTAGCTCTGAAGGCAAAGCTGTTCGCTTCTCAGAAACTGATGTTCGCGCTATGGGGCGTGTATCAAAAGGTGTTAGAGGCATGCGCCTTCCAGAGGAGCATTCAGTGATTTCTATGGTAGTTCCAGAGCAGGACGGACTATTGCTTACAGTCTGTGAAAATGGCTATGGTAAGCGCACCCATATCAGTGAATTCCCAACTAAGGGTCGTGGTGGTAAGGGTATGATTGCTATTCAGGCAAGCGATAGAAATGGCCCTCTTGTAGGTGTCACACAGCTTTTTGATGGCGATGAAATTATGTTGATTTCCGATCAGGGAACCATGGTGCGAACTCGCGGAGATGAAGTATCCATAGTAGGGCGTAATACACAGGGTGTTAGAGTTATTAGGCTAAAAGAAAATGAAAAGTTGGTAAGCCTGGCAAGAATTGCTGAGCCAGAGGAAGACGACCAGCCGCAACCAGAAGAAGATTAATAGAAGGTTAAATGATGGCGAAGAAGCAAACTTTAGAGTCATTAAGAAAGAAAATTGACGAAATTGACTCGCTGCTAATTGACACTATTAGTGAGCGTGCCCGCTGTGCCCAGCAAGTGGCAGAGGTTAAAGAAGATCAGGGTGATAAGGCGTATTATAAGCCCGAGCGCGAAGCTCAAGTTTTACGTCGTGTTATGGAAAAAAATCAAGGCCCTTTAGGCAATGAGGATTTGGCGCGCCTGTTTCGACAAATTATGTCTGCCTGCCTAGCCCTAGAGCAGCCGGTTAAAGTTGCCTACTTAGGACCCGAGGGAACATTTACTCAAGAGGCTGCACTTAAACACTTTGGTGATTCTGCGCTGAGTGTTCCTCAGTCGGCTATCGATGAAGTGTTCCGTGAGGTGTTATCGGGTTCTTGTGACTATGGAGTTGTGCCTGTAGAAAATTCTACTGAGGGAGTTATCAGTCATACCCTTGATAGTTTTATGGACTCATCGTTAAAAATCTGTGGTGAAGTAGAATTGCGAATTCATCAGCATTTTATGGTGGGCGCCAATACAGATAAAAAGAATATCTCAAGAGTTTACTCCCATGCTCAATCACTTGCTCAGTGTCGCCAGTGGTTAAATTCTAATTTCCCAGCGATTGAAAGAGTAGCCGTAAGTAGCAATGCGGAAGCGGCGAAGCGAGTGCAGGGTGAGTGGAATTCTGCGGCTATAGCTGGTGATATGGCCTGTGAGCTATATAGTCTTGATAAGCTTCATCAGAAGATTGAAGATAATCCGGATAATTCCACACGATTTTTGATTATTGGGCGCGAGGAAGTGCCCAAAAGCGGTAAAGACAGAACTTCGTTGGTAGTTTCTGTTCGCAATAAGCCCGGTGCGCTGCATGATTTGTTAGAACCATTTCAGCGCCACAACGTTGATATGACACGCCTTGAATCAAGGCCATCTCGCAGCAGTAAGTGGACCTATGTGTTCTTTATTGATCTTGAAGGGCATATCGATGACCAACCGGTAGCGAATGTACTTGAAGAGCTTAACTCTCAGGTCGTTGAATTAAAGGTGCTGGGTTCATATCCCTGTGCGGTCTTATAAATTAACAAAAGTTTTTAATCTAGGTTAAATATTTCTGGTAAACCCCATGGCAAAGAAAAAACCTACAAATGTAGTTAATCGTTTGGTAGTGATCGGGCTGGGTCTAATTGGCTCCAGCCTTGCTGCATCTGTTAGAAATAAAGGTTTAGCCAAAGAGGTTATTGGAATATCTAGAAGACAATCCACCCTAGAAATTGCCCTAAACAATGGGATTGTTGATCGCACAGCTGATGATTTAAGTCAGGTGGCTAATGAGTTGCAAGAAGGTGATATCGTCGTGATCGGGGTGCCAACACTAAGCGTGCCCTCAGTTCTACAAGACTGTATATCTCATTTAGTCCCAGAAGTGACAATTACAGATGTTGCCAGCGTTAAAGAATCTGTTGTTAATTCCGCATTGGAACTATTTGGCACTGTTCCACCACAATTGGTCCCTGGCCATCCAATCGCCGGATCAGAGAAAAGTGGTGTTACCGCTGCAAACCCTGATTTATTTGTCGATCACCGTGTAATTTTAACACCGGTTGAATCTACAGCTGCTAGCCATGTCGAGCGTACAACGCAACTTTGGCAATCGGTTGGTGCGCTGGTCTCATCTATGAATGTTCAGGAGCATGATCAAATTTTGGCGGCAACAAGCCACTTGCCACACTTTTTAGCTTATTCTTTAGTTGATACGCTGGCTGCAATGAACGAAAAAACAGATATATTTCGCTATGCTGCTGGTGGCTTTCGTGATTTTACTCGCATCGCTGCAAGCGACCCCATTATGTGGCGAGATATTGCCATAGCTAACAAAGATGCTGTCATTCATGTGATGGATAAAATGATGGAAAACTTAACTGCATTACGCGCGTCCATCGAAGCACAAGATAAGCAATCACTAACACAACTTTTTATTCGATCTCGCGAGGCGCGAAATCATTTTGGAAGCATGCTTGAAAGCAATAAATCAGATACTGGATTACAAAGCCCTATGAATGAAAAAATCATTAATTATATTGTGTCACCTGGTGGTAATGCTCGAGGCGATCTTCGAGTGCCAGGCGATAAATCTATGTCGCACCGATCGATTATGCTTGGCTCTCTTGCTGACGGTATGACTGAAGTAACTGGTTTTCTTGAAGGTGAGGA
Organism: Porticoccaceae bacterium; assembly: GCA_045560645.1. Lineage (GTDB taxonomy): Bacteria > Pseudomonadota > Gammaproteobacteria > Pseudomonadales > Porticoccaceae > HTCC2207. The sequence continues at coordinate 45,298 of JBJKZE010000003.1, forward strand.
TAGTTTGGCTACGCTGCAAGCATTCCGTGATATGGGTGTTGAGATTGAGGGGCCCAATGAAGGTCGCTTGGTTATTCGCGGTGTGGGTCTTAATGGCCTTCAGGCACCAAAAAAACCACTTTATTTAGGTAATTCAGGAACCTCTATTCGCTTATTAAGCGGCCTACTAGCGGGACAAGCATTTGATGTTGAGCTTCAGGGCGACTCATCATTATCCGGAAGGCCAATGGGTCGTGTTGCTACACCGCTACGTGAGATGGGTGCAGTTATTGAAACTGAAAAAGATGGAACCCCGCCATTGCGAATCAAGGGCGGCCGCAAGCTCAAAGGTATTAATTACCAGATGCCAATGGCTAGCGCTCAGGTAAAGTCCTGTGTGCTTTTGGCGGGCCTTTATGCTGAGGGTAAAACATCAACGATTGAGCCTGCTCCAACGCGAGACCACACTGAACGAATGTTGCGTGGATTTGGTTATCAGGTTGATAGTGACAATGACAAGGCTTCTCTAAGTGGCGGTGGCAGATTAACCGCTACCAGAATTGATGTACCTGCAGATATTTCTTCCTCGGCATTTTTTATGGTAGCTGCAGCAATTGTACCCGGCTCGGATATCACATTGCGCCATGTTGGAGTTAATCCTACCCGTATTGGTGTGATAAATATTCTTCGTCAGATGGGCGCAAATATTGAATTGTTTAATAAGGCTCAAGTTGGTGATGAGCCGGTAGCTGATATTCGTGTGCGTTACGCGCCATTAAAGGGAATTGCAATTCCTGAAGATCAAGTTCCCCTAGCTATTGATGAATTTCCAGTATTATTTGTTGCAGCAGCCTGTGCTGAGGGTACTACAGTGCTTACTGGTGCAGAAGAGCTTCGAGTTAAAGAAAGCGACCGAATTCAGAGTATGGCAGATGGTTTGGTAATTCTTGGTGTTGATGCGGTGGCAACAGATGATGGTATTCGTATTCAGGGTGGCGAAATAGGTAGCGGTGAAGTTGAAAGCTTTGATGACCACAGAATTGCTATGGCCTTTAGTATCGCTGGACTTAGAGCTAGTGGACCTATCACCATTAGAGAAGCAAATAACGTTGCCACCTCATTTCCTAATTTTATTTCTCTAGCAAGACAGGTTGGTATTAATATCAAATTGGCATGATTTTTATGCTAATCACTGATAAATGAGAGTTACATGGTAAAAATTATTACAGTCGATGGGCCAAGTGGTTCCGGAAAGGGCACTGTAAGCCGTATCTTGGCCAAACAACTAAACTTCCATTATCTAGATAGTGGTGCCCTTTATCGCCTGTTGGGATTAGTTGCAGTTCGCCACGGTATAGATACTGTGCACATTAGCGGTTTGACTCATTTGGCAGAAAATATGGATGTGCGATTTGAAGCATTGTCCAATGGGCATAATAGAGTACTTCTAGAAGGTGAAGATGTGACTCAAGAGTTACGTACCGAAGAAACTGGTGCGCTAGCATCAAAAGTGGCGGCAATTCCCAGTGTTAGAGATGCATTATTGACTCGACAGCAGCAGTTCGCTAAATCTCCAGGTTTGGTAGCGGATGGCAGAGATATGGGTACAAAAGTGTTTCCTAAAGCTCAACTTAAAGTCTTTTTAACCGCAAGTATTGAAGAGCGCGCCAGTCGTCGCTATAAACAGTTGCTAGAACAGGGTGAAAATGTTAGTCTGCGCGCCCTCGAGGAGCAAGTACGCTCTAGAGATGAACGAGATATGAATCGAAAGGCATCACCACTTGTTATCGCAATAGATGCGGTAGAAGTTGATACTTCTGATATCTCAATAAAACAAGTGGTGGATAGGCTACAAAATTTAGCCATTCTTCGCGGAATAGCTTAGCTATTTAAACCGGTGTATTAGCAATCGCCAGCCATAATTGCTAGTCACTTAACTTTAACTGACCCACGTAAACTGGCCACGTGGAAAAAAGAGTTCGACGTAGATATACCTCTGTCGAAACTCTGTCAATACTCAGGAAAAAATCCATGAGCGAAAATTTTCAAGAACTATTTGAGCAAAGTCTAAAAACTGTAGAAATGAACCCTGGCGCCATTATTACTGGTGTTATTATCGATGTCGATAAAGATTGGGTCACAGTTCACGCAGGTCTGAAATCTGAAGGTGTTATTCCAGCAGAGCAGTTTTTCAATGATAAAGGTGAGTTAGAAGTCAATGTCGGCGATGAGGTGCAGGTATCTCTCGAGGCAGTTGAAGATGGTTTTGGTGCCACTCGTCTTTCACGTGAAAAAGCACGCAGAGCGGAATCTTGGATTGAGCTTGAAGCTGCACACACAAAAGATGAAATTGTGACTGGTATGATCAGTGGCAAGGTCAAAGGTGGATTCACCGTTGATGTACGTGGTTTACGCGCATTCTTGCCGGGATCATTAGTTGACGTTAGACCACTTCGCGAGATTACTCATCTCGAAAATATAGAATTAGAATTTAAAGTGATCAAGCTAGATGTTAAGCGCAACAATGTTGTGGTTAGTCGTCGCGCGGTAATGGAGAGTGCAAACTCTGCTGAGCGTGAAGAGCTACTAGCTAACATCGAAGAAGGCGTTTCACTAAAAGGTATCATTAAGAATCTTACTGATTACGGTGCATTCGTTGATCTTGGTGGTGTTGATGGTCTACTGCATATCACTGATATGTCATGGAAGCGCATTAAGCACCCATCAGAAATGATCAATGTTGGTGACGAAATCGACGTTAAAGTGCTTAAGTTTGATCGTGAACGCAATCGTGTATCACTAGGTATGAAGCAAATGGGTGAAGATCCATGGGGCGATATCAAAGGTCGTTACCCAGAGGGTGCTCGCGCTAAAGCTAAGGTTACTAATCTTACTGACTACGGTTGTTTTGCTGAGTTGGAAGATGGTGTTGAAGGTCTTGTTCACGTATCTGAAATGGATTGGACTAACAAAAATGTTCACCCATCTAAGATTGTTGATCTTGGTCAAGAAGTTGACGTTATGGTGCTTGAAATCGATGAAGAGCGTCGTCGTATTTCACTGGGTATCAAGCAGTGCTTCACCAACCCATGGGATGACTTCGCTGGAACTAAAGCAAAGGGTGACAAGGTTACTGGTAATATTAAGTCGATCACTGACTTTGGTATCTTTATCGGTCTTGAAGGTGGTATTGATGGCTTGGTTCACCTATCTGATATCTCATGGAACGAAACTGGTGAAGATGCAGTTCGCAATTTCAAGAAAGGTGAAGAGGTTGAATCTGTTGTATTGAGCATTGATGCAGAAAGAGAGCGTATCTCTCTGGGTATCAAGCAGCTTTCTGATGATCCGTTCAATAGCTATGTAACAACCAATGACAAGGGTTCTATTGTTGTTGGAACAATCAAAGAAGTTGATGCTAAAGGCGCTGTAATTGATCTTGGCAATGATATTGAAGCTACATTGAAAGCATCTGAACTCTCTCGTGAAAGAGTCGAAGATGCTCGTAATGAGCTAACAGTAGGCGATAGTATTGAAGCCAAAATTGTTAACGTTGATCGCAAAACACGGGTTATTAACCTATCTATTAAAGCTAAAGATATTTCAGACGAGAAAGAGGCTGTTAAAGCTCATCGCAAGACTGAAACTGATAGCTCATCACCAGCAACAATTGGTGATCTTATTAAGGCACAGATGGATAAATAATCTGTTGTTTTATGAAAAAGGGTGGCTAAGCCACCCTTTTTTTTGCATTTAATTTGGTATAGGGCAAATAAATACTTGTATTCGGCTGAAACTTTAATAAAATCAATGACTACCGTTTGTGTAATACGAAACATTTCATAGAAAACTTAGGTAATAGATAGCTGCACTCATGACCAAATCCGAATTAATAGAAAAAATAGCCATTAGCCAAGATCAATTGCCCCCTCGTGATGTCGAGCAAGCGGTGCGTATGGTTCTGGAGCGCATGGCAAAAGCCTTAGTCAGCAAGCAGCGTATTGAAATACGTGGTTTTGGTAGCTTTTCACTACACTATCGAGCGCCGCGTAAAGGTCGCAACCCTAAAACTGGTGATTCTGTGACACTTACTGGTAAGTATGTGCCGCATTTTAAGCCGGGAAAAGACCTTCGTGATCGGGTTAATAGCAATTTTAGGTAGTATCCTCTGCCTTATCGGCGCTGACACAGTCAATTTCTTTTAAATACCATTGTCTTTGGCTCTGATGATGTCTTATCAAACAACCTCTATTATCCTTTAGAAGAACAAAACGATCTGGTGTATCGATCTCAGATAAAAATGTTGGGCTATCGAATTTAGCCACCCTTTGGACTTCTTTTAATTGGACTATTAATTGACTACTTTGTGTAAAAGCAGATTGGCTGATAAAAATATTATTGCTGTTAAGCGCTTGCTCAATAATTAATTTAATTTGTTTGGCGCTGACAGCATTTGGTTCGGTAAGGAGAGCTGGTTGCGATAGCTGAGGCTGGAATTGGCAGCCCAACAGTCCAGCCCAATAAATGCTAATTACTATTAATCGTTTCACTGTAATAATAGTCCATTGCCTGGGAAGCGACTGATAACCTCGCCGTTGACAGTTGAAAATGGATGCGCAGGTTTAGCATTGACAGTGTGTGCAATAACAGGACATTCATCATTATCAATAAAGAAAAGAGCAGTGGCTAGCATATGTTCACTCTCATCACCCAATAGCTTAGTTAAATCATCATAAACGAGGCAACCGCGAACTCGTTCAGTGCCATTATCATCAAACGAGGGCACAAAACCATCGGCAAAGTCACCATAACCCTTGGCATTTTCTCCTTTAAATTGAATGGTAGAATAGGTGGTGCCACAGTTATCCTCTGGTACCCAGCCATAGGGCTTACCGGTAGTGGTCGACCCAATTAGAATTACTTCAATGTCTATACCGCGCAGTCCATTAATAAGATACTCACTTGCTGAGGCAGTGTTTTCAGTCGCTAATATATAGACTCTTGGTAAGTCTAGTTTGGGCAACTCCGTACCATAGGGCATACTAAGATCCGAGCTAGAGGTAGATGAAAATCTAAATGTAGTATTTTCATTACTTAATTTGTCATTTAATGCAATCTCCGTAAAAACCGATCCAAGTGAAGCATTACCCGCTATCATTGTTCCTAGGTCTGCTGACATACTTAAATAACCACCACCGTTATAGCGTAGATCCAAAACAAGTTCATTAATTTGGTTGTTTTTAAAGTAATCTATCGCGCCGATTAATTGCTGTTCTGCAGAGGCAACAAAAAAGGAATTTAAGGTTAAGTAACCTATTTTTTTATCCGCATGTTCAATGATTTTCTGGGTATGTACGGGTACGGTAACTATCTCACTACTTTGAAGAACAACCGTGCGTGTAGATAATGCATTGAGGTCTTTAATTTCAAAACTGTGATATTCGCCTAATTTTTCAGGAAATAATCCAGCATAAATAATAACTTCATCACCATAATATAAAGCTTGCCCATCAACACTGATTATTTCTGCACCACGCTTAATATTGTTATCGCTAGCGGGGCTATTGGGTTCTGAAAAAATAACAATAGCTCTTCTGGGATAGGTATCAAGAAAAATAAAATCAAAACCATAGCCAGCAAATACCCCAGTTTCAGCGTATTGATTATATTCTTCGGTATTTTGAGCATAGTGGAAACGATCCTTAGGCAGGCCATTACTGGTTGTAGAGCTGGTTTTCATAAGATCAAAATATTCATTAGGATCTTCAATCAAAGTAGGATCAATATCAGGTAATTCGTTATACCAAAGATAGGTTTCATGGCTCCAAGAACGCAGCCAATTATTTTCATCTTTATAGGTGCCCACAAGGTCTTGATAATTAATATCAGAACGGGGATTAATACAGCGATTAGCATAATAACTAGAAGGCATAAATTCACCACGCTGCCATTTAGTATTGGAATTATAGCTATCACTTTTGTTTGCGCTCCCACCACAGGCAGAAAGCAATAACAGCATTGCAATTGAGGTAAAAATACGCATCTATAACTCCTAGCTATGAATAAAACTTCACGGATAAGCATTGCTTACCCCTTAGATACTAAAACTAACTACTAAGTTTTATTATAGATTGTAATTTAAGAATTTTTTATGCAAACAGCGATTTAAGCGCATCCAGTGATTCTTCACCTGCGGCTTGGTTTTGTTCAGCGCTAGCTTCACTGTTGCCACCTATATGCACAAGGTCATCCTGAGGTAATTCATCGATAAAACGACTGGGAGTTGTGGCACTAGTTTCGCCAAACTGGGTTCTCTGAGCGGCACTAGTCATAGTTAATGTGCGCTGGGCACGGGTGATACCAACATAGGCAAGACGGCGTTCCTCTTCAATTTGCTCGCCCTCAATACTATTGCGGTGGGGCAGGATATCCTCTTCCATACCAATCAGAAACACATGTAAAAATTCCAGTCCTTTGGCGGCATGTAGAGTTAACATTTGCACCTTATCGTCGGCAGCTTCTTCCTGCTCGCGATCCAAAATATCGCGCAGGATAATCTTAGAAATAGCCGCCTCTATAGGGTTTTTGTCGGCAGTAACAGAATCGCTGTCACTGTCTTTAAGTGCATAATCAATTTGGCCAATTAGCAGATTAATATTTTCCCAGCGCTTATTAGCGGCGGCTTCACTGCTAGCGTTTTGTCGCAACCAGTCTTGGTAATCTATATCCTCGAGCATTTCCCGCAGGGCGGCTATAGGCTGGTTGCCATAGATATTGCGCTGTACCGATTCAATCCATTGCTTAAATCGCTGTAAGCGCTGTAAATTAGCGCTGGGCACTGTAGCGCTAAGGCCGACTTCATCAATAGCCGCCAGCATTGAGACTTGGCGTTTATTAGCGTACTCACCCAAGCGCTCAAGAGTCGTAGGGCCAATTTGTCGTCTTGGGGTATTGATAATCCGCAATAGGGCATTATCGTCATCTGAATTAATAATAAGCCTTAGATAGGCCATAACATCTTTAATTTCAGTTTTGGCATAGAACGACTGCCCGCCGGTAATATCATAGGGGATATTCTGGGTTTGCAGCTTGAGCTCAATCAGTTTGGACTGATAATTACCGCGATAGAGAATGGCAAAATCACTGTATTTACAGCGACGTTTAAGGCGCATATCAATAATTTCATTCACCACCCGTTCCGCCTCGCGCTCCTCGTTGTCGCTCGTAATAAAGCGCAGGGGGTCACCGGGACCCAGTTCACTCCACAAAGCCTTTTGAATCAGGTGCGGATTATTGTCAATCAGCTGGTTAGCGGCCGCCAAAATACGTCCAGTTGAACGGTAATTTTGCTCTAATTTAATAACCTTTAGCGCAGGGAAGTCCTCCTGCAGTTGCATTAAATTTTCCGGTCGCGCACCGCGCCACGCATAAATAGATTGATCGTCATCACCCACCACGGTGAGTGCCTGTTTTTCAGCAACCAAGATGCGCACCAGTTCGTATTGGGCGAGGTTAGTATCCTGATACTCATCCACCAGCATATAGCGAATGCGCTGTTGCCACTTGGCTAAAACTTCGGGCTGCTCGCGAAATAGGCACACCGGGATCATAATAAGATCATCAAAATCCACCGCATTATAGGCGCGCAGAGCCCGTTGATAGCGCTCATAGAGCATCGCAATGGTCTGCTCGCCAGTGCTATTGGCGGCGCTTACCGCCTGACCGGGCTCTAATAGGGAATTTTTCCAATCAGAGATAGTGTATTGGATATTGTCGATCAGTTTTTCATCGAGGTCCGAGTGGCGCACCAAAAGCTCTTTAAGGATATTGCGACAATCCTCTTGATCCATAATCGAAAAACCGGGCTTAAACCCTAGCTTTTTAATTTCATGGCGAATAATGCTCAGACCAAGATTATGGAAAGTGGATACCGAAATACCCTTAGCATCGCTGCCAGTCATCAGCTTAGCGACCCGATCCTTCATTTCTCTTGCGGCTTTATTAGTAAAGGTCACCGCATAGATATTGCGGCCGGGAATACCACATTGCTCTACAAGATAGGCGATTTTGCCAGTTATAACACTGGTTTTACCACTGCCAGCGCCTGCCAATACCAACAACGGGCCATCAATATACTTTAAAGCCGCCTGTTGTTGGGGATTTAGACTGTGCGCCATTTACAATTAGGCCATTTCAGCAATAGCGCTTTGTTTAGCGGTTAATTGTTCCAGTGAACCCTGCATATCTGAAAGTTTACCTTTTTCTTTATCCACCACTTCAGCTGGAGCATTGGCAACAAACTTTTCATTGCTTAATTTGCCAGACAGTTTATTTACCTCGCCAGAGAGTTTTTCAATTTCTTTGGTTAGGCGCTTAAGCTCTGCCTCAACATCTATAAGCCCAGCCATGGGTACCAAGATTTCCAAATCGCCCGCCAGTGCTGTAGCGCTTAAAGGTGCATCATCAGGATTATCCAACCAAGTAATAGATTCAAGTTTAGCTAACTTACACAGATACTGCCGGTTTTCTTCAAGTCGACGCTTATCGTTAGCATCGCCGCGGGTAAAGTAAATCGCCAGTGCAGTCGCAGGAGAAATATTCATTTCACCGCGCACATTGCGCACCCCAACAATCACCTGTTTAACCCATTCAATATCATCAATAGCCGCTTGATCGACCAATGACTCATCGGCAGCGGGGTAGGGTTGTAGCATAATGCTATCACCATCACTATTAAGCTCGATGCCCGCTAGCGGCGCGATACTATGCCAAATTTCCTCAGTGATAAATGGCATAATCGGATGGCTGAGGCGCAGTACAGTCTCAAGCACCCTAACTAGGGTACGGCGAGTACCCAGTTGCAATTCAGGGTCGGCATTATCGTCCCATAGAACAGGTTTAGACAGCTCCAAATACCAATCGCAATATTCATTCCACACAAAGTCATATAAGGCCTGAGCCGCCAAATCAAAGCGATAATTATCAATCGCCGCAATAACATCGGTTTCCGCCTGTTGCAGGCGAGAGATAATCCAGCGATCCGCCAAACTTAACTTATACGCCTCGCCGTTTTGGCCACAGCTATGTTCCTCGCCGTTCATCAGCACATAGCGCGCCGCATTCCAGATCTTATTACAGAAATTGCGATAGCCCTCAAGGCGCTTCATATCCCAATTAATATCGCGACCCGTAGATGCAAGGGCACACAGAGTAAAGCGCAAGGCATCGGTACCATGGGGCTCAATACCCTCTTTAAACTGTTTGCGTGTTCGCTTGGCAATTTTTTCTGCCTGCTCTGGTTGCATCATATTGCCAGTGCGTTTTTCCACTAGGTCATCAATACTAATGCCATCAATCATATCCAAAGGATCCAAAACATTACCCTTAGATTTAGACATCTTCTGACCCTGCTCATCGCGGATCAAACCAGTGACATACACCGTATGAAAAGGAACCTGAGGCTTGCCATCTTCATCCTTAATTAGGTGCATCGACATCATAATCATGCGCGCAACCCAGAAAAAAATAATATCAAAACCAGTTACCAGAACATCGGTAGGGTGGAAGTTTTTCAAGCGCTCAGTCTGCTCCGGCCAGCCCTGAGTGCCAAAAGTCCAAAGCGCCGAAGAAAACCAAGTATCCAATACATCAGGGTCCTGAGTAAGAACCGAGTCACCCAGCTGATGTTTTTCTCGCACCTCTTGTTCGCTATTGCCAACATAGGCATTGCCATCTTCGTCATACCAAGCAGGGATACGATGACCCCACCACAGTTGACGAGAAATACACCAATCTTGGATATTGCGCATCCACGAAAAGTACATATTTTCATATTGCTGCGGCACAAACTTAATCTGCCCATCCTCAACCGCAGAAACCGCAGGCCCCGCCAGCTTCTTAGCATCAACATACCATTGGTTAGTTAGCATGGGCTCGATCACCACGCCGCCACGATCGCCGTAGGGCACAGTCATATCATTTTCTTCAATCGATTCCAGAAGCTCTAAGGCATCCATATCAGCGACAATTTCACGCCGTGCGGCAAAGCGCTCCATACCCTGATATTTTTCCGGCAAGCTATCATCCATTTGGCTATTTTGACTGCCATCAGAATTGACACATTCAGCACTGTGACGAATATCTGCCTTAAAAGTCAGAATATTAATCATTGGCAAGCTATGACGCTG
>JBJKZE010000004.1:0-15111 GCA_045560645.1 Porticoccaceae bacterium
CTGTATCTCCGCCTGTATCTCCGCCTGTATCTCCGCCTGTATCTCCGCCTGTATCTCCGCCTGTATCTCCGCCTGTATCTCCGCCTGTATCTCCGCCTGTATCTCCGCCTGTATCTCCGCCAGTATCTCCGCCAGTATCTCCGCCAGTATCTCCTCCGCCTATTTTATCAATAAATTTAGCACCCACAATACCTACTGCGATTGCTGTAGGAATGGTTAACCCTAAAATAGTTCCTGCTGCCGAACCGCTAGCAGCAACACCGGCACCAGCTGCACCAGTTCCAGAAGCTGAGCTAGCTCCAGAATTGGCAGATGTGGAATCAGGGGCTTGATTCTGAGGTTGAGCTTCCACTTCAGGAACTGCAACATCTGGCGACTGAGCCATAACAGATGAAGAAAGAGGCAACATCAATGAAATTGCAAAAGCTAGAGTGTTTTTCTTGAACATTGCTTAACCTTATACCTTTAATAATTAATTAAATTGAGAACTATACACTATTATATATGTGTTTAAAGAATAATATGACGATTTTAGCAAAAATAGCATGAAAAGTAATATTTTTCTAATTTTAATTAATTTTGGACCGTAAATCTAAATTATTAGGCCCAAATTTATCAATTAAATAACAATTGCTTATTTGTAATCGTATTTAGGCCTTGGTTCCTCAGGTTGATTATCATACTCCAGACCCTGATAGGGGTTTTGAACCGCAATTGCGTCAGGATGAACCATAGAGATCATCACATCACTGCCATAGCTACCCTGAATAAAAGACTCTAAATTTGTTTTCGGAGAAATTTCAATCGTGGCATACCTGCCCTCTTTGGTGTAGACCAAATTGATTTCCTCTCCGACCTTTGAACTTACCAACGCCCAACCAGTGCTTGGCGTTTCATTACCATAAAAAATAAGGTTTTCAGCCGGAGTATAGCCTGAAACAAGCACCACCCGACCTGAAATTGCATCACCTGTACCCAATATTACAGTTGGGTCCTTTATAATATCAGCATCCTTTGGCAAAGGCAGGTCAGAAAGCAAGTAATCTAGAACCTGTCTTTGATTAGACTGAAATTCATCAACAAAAATTGCACAACCAGATAAAGCAAAAACTAAAAATACAGGGATTAATTTTTTCATTTTTTATGCCGCATTTATGGATTTAGTTGCCATCATATCAAAAAGAATGCGCTTTTAAAGTGAATTTTCAATCTATTTTGAAATAAAAAAACCAGACTCAGCTTACTGTGGCTAGCCATAAAGAGAAAGCGAATTACTCATCCCTATAATCCTCCTCGAGAATACCTTTTTCCTTTAGGGTTTTTGTTAGTTTTTCTAAACGAACAAATGCCACCAATCCGAGAACGCCAAAAACAAACCCTGCTGCTGCCAACCCTTCCATAATAACCTCTTTTAGTTCATTGTTTTATTTGACCAAAAATCAAGTGTTTTTAACCCAACCAAAAACAATCAAAGAATAAATTCCCAAAAGAACCAAAAGATAACGCCCCACATAATTGCATTAATAACAATTGATTTAATAAAACTTTTCACATGTGGCTGCATTACCTCTTTCCTTGTCAAATTAATTAAGCTGGGACTACTCCACCGTCACTGATTTTGCCAAATTCCTTGGCTGATCAACATCAGTGCCTTTCACCAACGCAACATAATAGGATAGAAACTGCAGCGGGATAATAAACAGCATGGGTGCTATCAAGGCGTTAGCATGGGCCATATTCACCACCTCTAGGCCCTCCTCACTTTTAAACTGGTCATCACTATCGGCAAATACATACATTATCGAGCCCCTAGCTCGAACCTCTTCAATATTGGATTTTAATTTATCCAATAAATCATTGTTTGGCGCTACGACAACTACCGGAATATCAGCATCAATTAGAGCTAAAGGACCATGCTTTAGCTCGCCGGCAGCGTAGGCTTCAGCATGAATATAAGATATTTCTTTGAGCTTTAAAGCACCTTCCATCGCCAAGGGGTACTGATCACCTCGCCCAAGGAAAAGCGCATGCTGCTTGTAAGCAAACTGCTCCGATAGGTCTTTGATATATTGCTCTAAACCAAATGCACGCTCCATTTGTGCCGGCAAAGCCAATAATGCCTCAATAGCATCCTTTTGAAACTCCGGATTTGTCTGCTGTGACTGACAGATTGAAGTACACAGCATTAGCAAAGCAGCTAACTGAACAGTAAAGGCCTTAGTTGAGGCTACTCCAATCTCTGGGCCTGCTTTCATCATATAGACCAGGTCAGATTCTCGAACCAGACTGGAGGTTTCAACATTACATATGGTTAATGAGGCAAGGTAACCTAATGACTTAGCCAGTCGCAATGCCGCCAAGGTGTCCGCTGTCTCACCTGATTGCGAGAGCGTTACTAACAGGGAATCTTTATGAACGAACGACTGTCTGTACCTAAACTCCGAGGCTATTTCAACGCTACAACTAATTCCAACATGCTGTTCAATCCAATAGCGCGCCACCATACCGGCGTTATAGCTGGTTCCACAGGCAACGATCTGCACATGTTTGATTTTACTCAATAGCTTTTCCGCCCCCTTTCCAAAGGCATCAGGGGTTACCTTACCCTCTATCAAGCGGTCCTTAAGGGTTCTGCGTATAGCTTCTGGCTGTTCAAAAATTTCTTTAAGCATATAATGCTTATAACCGGCTTTACCGGTGGCATCTGATGAGATATTGGAAACTTCAATTTCTCTTTCGACATCCTTGCCAGAGGCATCAATAATATTGACCTCGGTTCGAGTAACTTGCGCTACATCGCCCTCCTCAAGCACCGCGAAACGTTGGGTAACAGGCAACAGCGCTAATTGATCAGAGGCGACAAAGTGCTCGCCGACTCCATAACCAATTACCAAAGGACTGCCAGAGCGCGCAACAACCAACTCATCGGGCGTCTGGCTATCTGTAACCACCATGCCATAGGCGCCAACCAACCGTTGACTAGCGGCAAAAACCGTTGATCTTAAACTGGCGTGCTCAGCAGATAGCTGGTGTATCAGATGCACTATAACTTCGGTATCTGTATCCGAAGCAAACTTATAGCCATTGGCTGCCAACTCCTCACGAAGCTCTTGATGATTTTCAATAATGCCATTATGCACCACAGAAAAACGATTGCCCGATTGATGCGGATGGGCATTGCGCTCTGAAGGAACACCATGGGTTGCCCAGCGCGTATGAGCTATACCTGTAGTCCCTGTAGGGGCCTGTTCTTTAATAGCTGCCGCCAAGGCTTCAACCTTACCCTCTCGCTTAATGCAGGTGGTAACGCCCTGATCATCGAGCACAGCAATACCAGCCGAGTCATAGCCTCGATATTCAAGGCGTTTAAGGCCTTCAATTAATATTTCAGTAATGGGTCGCTCTGCAACTGCACCTACAATTCCACACATAGTTTATTCTTTAATAATCGGTTATTTAATTTGACTGCATTGTACCTAAATTGGTTCAAAATGACTGAACTAATTGATTTTCAATAATTTAAAATCAGCCTGTTCAAGCCTAGGACCAAATCGCTCAACCACCATAGCCGCTGCTTTATTCGCCAATTCTGCAGCCTTTGAGTAACTAGCGCCTGACGTAATGGCATATAAAAATGCACCTGCGAACATATCTCCGGCACCATTAGTATCAATGGCCTTTGCTTTCAATCCAGACACTTGTAAAAGACTGTTGCCATCAAAAATAGTTGCGCCTTTTGCGCCATCGGTAATAGCAAAAGTTTTGGCATAGGATTTGAGTGATTCTCCCGCCTCACTCAAATCAGCAGCTCCTGTAAAAGCTAGCGCTTCATCTTTATTGCAAAAAATTAGCTCAATGCCGTCGCCAATCACTGACTTTAGATTATCGGCAAAAATCTGAGCAACGAATGGATCTGACAAGCTCAAGCAAACCTTTACACCCTGTTGCTTGGCAAATTCCACCGCTGACTTAACCACCGCTGTTCGGCGATCATCTGTCTGTAGGTATCCCTCTACATAGAACCACTCAGAGTCGACTAAGGCCGCCTGATTGATTTCCAAGTGTGAAAAATTATCGCTGACACCTAAATAGGTATTCATAGTTCGCTCTGCATCTGCAGTTACCATGACTAGGCATGTTCCGGTGACACCCTGATTTTCTGGAGAAAAACAATGTGACACACCAGCCTCGGTTAAATCATCTGCGTAGAGCTTACCATCATCATCATTAGCCACCTTGCCGCCAAAATAGGTTTTTGAACCCAACTGAGCTGCCGCAACCACTGAATTACAGGCCGATCCGCCACTTTGTCTTAGAAGCTTGGAGCCATTTCTATTTAGGCTACTAATTAATTCGGTTTGACGTGACTGATCAACCAGGGTCATTACGCCCTTATCAATGGTATGATCTGAAAGAAAGATATCGCTGACCTCTACCTCAGTATCCACTAATGCGGCACCAATGGCATATATTTTATAATTTTGACATATGTATTTTTTCTCGCAGAGAACAGTCTTTAAGTGAGTTTAGAGTTTAACTCGCGATTGAGGTTAATTTTATAGCTTTGTCTATACTAATACTGTCTTAGCTGACCTTGAAAATGCCCAGTAACTTAACAAATAAACTAGCACCTGAGCAACAAACACCCAACCCCAGTCATTACTTGTAGCTTCTAACACATTCCAATGCAAACCAGCAAAGGCTACACCGGTAGTAGAGAGGGCAATTATTAGACCTGTGAATGAATTGGCAGCCACACGAGACCTTAAGTTTGCTTTAAGATGCTGATGAATATAATTATGAAGATGAAAATTATCCGGCTTAAACATAGAGCGCCGCGCCACCCTGCGCCGAACCATAGACATCACTACTTCAATACAGGGATAACACATCATAACAGCAGCAAATTCAACGCTGATTCGGTCAGTATTGACCGCATAAAAACCAGCTAATACAAGAATAGACCCCAGGCCATAAGCGCCAGCATCGCCCAAGAAAAGACGACCAGATATAACATTAAACAGTAGAAATACCCCAGCAACAATAGAAAGAGTTTCCCATACTAAAGCGCCTATAACTGTATTAAAGATAACCGCAGCAATAAATACAATGCCAGGCACCAAACCATTAGCGCCATCGGCCATATTAATAGCATTAATAAAACCAACACAGAATATAACTGCAACAGCCCAGCCGATAATAGACTGCGACATCATATTATCTATTAGCTGATATCCAGTATTATTAGGAATATTTTCTGGCCAAATTAAAAAAGTAATTCCAAAAAAAAGAGTTAACATAATTAGTCGAAGAGTTGGTGATAGAAAATCGTTATCTAGATCTTCAATCAAACCCAAAAGACTGGTAGATAAAAATGCAACCCAACCCCACATATGAATGCCTAGCGGGCCAACATCATCAAATTCATAGCCGGCAATAAATCGACCCAAAAGAAAGCTTAAACAGAGCCCAATTATCACAACACCACCTAAGCGTGATGCATTAACCTGAGAGATCCCATGCTTGGATGCTTCATCCTTGGCATAGCGCTGCCGAGTAACCCACTGCATAACTAACATACCCATCA
The DNA here is from genome assembly GCA_045560645.1 of Porticoccaceae bacterium. Lineage (GTDB taxonomy): Bacteria > Pseudomonadota > Gammaproteobacteria > Pseudomonadales > Porticoccaceae > HTCC2207. The sequence continues at coordinate 5,588 of JBJKZE010000004.1, forward strand.
GGCCGGTAATACCAAATAACAATGCAGCCAACAAAAGCATCACAAAAAGTTTTGCTAGCTCTCTATCGGATAGAACTAATCTCATTATTTGACTCCATTAAAAAAATCTTACAAACCAAAACTTAAAGTACATCAGCATAGAAAATAGCACAATAGTAAATTTTAATTGAGCCGCTAGATTAATTGAAATCGAATACATCTTTACAGTTGAAAAATAAAGATTAGTCTTTATTTAGTATATTAGAGCCTACCAAACCATAGATTACCAGATCAGTTGTAAAACCGTAGGAGGAGGAATCAGTTATATCGTCAAATGTGTCACTCACAGCTACCATCGATGAAAATACAAAAAGAGCTGCGAAAAATACAAAATCTTTTAAATTTAACCATCTAGCAATAAACATTTGATACACCATTAGATATATTTAGCATTGCATATTTGGCCAATTTATACCAAAGCCAATAGCATTACAATAGTGAATAAATAATTAACTTATACCAATAAAAACAAATACTAGCATTAGTTAATTAGTTATAGACCAGTTATTAATGATTTACCAAGGAACCTATAAAATGGTATCAAACTGCGCGAGAGCTGGGAATGTTTCCTCGCCCCAAACTGCGAAGTGGCAGTACCGCTTTTACTTTTTGACTAAGAATAGTAATAAGCACAATCGCTCTAGAATCACCATCGATTTGGGAAAATATTGCATTAAGTCCACGAAATGGACCATCTAAAACTTCCAAATTTTCACCCTTCTCTGGCAACTCAGTAATCATACTTTGATCACTTTGCTCTACTCTTTCCATTAATTGCGCTACTAACTGAGCTGGAACCTGAGAAGGCGTATTGCCAAAGCTAACTATTCGATTTACACCACGGGTATAATTTATAGATAGCGCTGAAACAGTCTCATGATCAAACTCGACAAATAAATAATTGGCAAATAAAACCTCTTTGGAGACTCTGCGCTTGCCTCTTGAGAGCTTTTCTACCAGTACCTGAGGGCAAAAGGCATTGACCCCTTGCTGCTGAAGGTTTTCAAGCGCCCGCATTTCTTGCTGGGGTTTTGTCTGGACCAGAAACCAACTCTTCATAGAAAACTCTTTATTGTTTTTGAGTAATTTACACTGATTCAATCAAAGCTAAAAGCGCATCTTGGTTTTTTTGCAAAACCTGATGATCACCACGCGACTCAATATTCAATCTAATCACCGGCTCTGTATTACTCATTCGCAAATTAAATCGCCACTCTGGGAATTCCATAGATATCCCATCAGTAGTGTCAATCACCAACGCCTGATCCTGATATTTTTCGGTCACTGCGGCAATAACTGCCTTAGCATCCGACACCTTACGGTTAATTTCACCCGGCGATGGATAGGCCTCAACCATTTGCTTGACCAATTCAGAAAGTGGATTGCCAGTTTTGCTAACCAACTCTAGTACCAACAACCATGGAATCATACCGCTATCACAATAGAAGAAATCTCTAAAGTAGTGGTGCGCACTCATTTCACCGCCATATACTGCATCTTCTGAACGCATACGCTCTTTAATAAAGGCATGGCCAGTCTTTGACTGGATAGCTTCACCGCCACCGCGTTTAGCAACATCAATGGTATTCCAAGTTAAACGCGGGTCATGTACGATTTTTGCACCTGGGTTTTTATTTAAAAAAGCCTCTGCCAAAAGACCGACAATATAGTAGCCCTCAATAAAATTACCCTTTTCATCAACCAAGAAACAGCGGTCAAAGTCACCGTCCCAAGCTATGCCCATATCGGCTTTATGCTCTAAAACCGCATCAATTGTTGGCGCCCGATTTTCGTGCAATATAGGATTAGGGATACCATTGGGGAAGTTGCCATCCTGTTCATTAAAGATTTTAACAATCTCAACCGGCACCCCCGCCGCCTTAAAGCGCTGTTCAATTGCGTCGACAACATGTCCTGCCGCACCGTTGCCTGCATTCATTACTAGCTTTATCGGCTTAACTGTACTTAGATCGATATAGCCCAACAAATGATCAAGGTAAGGTTCAAGTATAGAAACCTGCGTAATACTGCCACGAGCGCTTTCATCAACTGCAGGGAAATTATTTTCCTCAGCCATAGCTTTAATTTTTAACAGGCCTGTGTCTGAACTGATTGGTTTAGAGTTTTCTCTAACCGGCTTCATGCCGTTGTAGTCGAGGGGGTTATGGCTAGCTGTAACTTCAATGCCGCCATCAGTTTCCAAGTACGAAGTGGCAAAATATATCTCTTCTGTACCAACTACCCCAATATCAATAACATCTGCACCAGTATCACAAATACCTCGAGCTAAGGCTTGCTTTAACTCTTCACTGGTTAATCGCACATCACCGCCCAACACAACATTTTTGGGCTGTAAAAACTCAGCAAAAGCACGGCCAATTCTGTAGGCAACTTCTTCATTCAGTTCCGTTCCAAGTTGTCCTCGGATATCGTAGGCTTTAAAACAAGTGAGTTCAGACATTGCGCGTTTATCTCCAAATTAATATTGAACACCCAGTGGGCGATATAAAGGGTTTCATCTGCCCAAAAGATTTAAATTTATCGCTAAATATAGCGTCTTATTTAATCACAGGGCACTTATGGCGCGCGATTATACCTAATATATTTTATTTGTTCTTAGCTTTTGGTCTAATCAAAACTAATTCTTTGTCTATTGGCCTCAATTTTTGCCTCCCCTACTCCAGAAACTGCTTTTAATTGATCAAAATTCTGATACGGCCCCTGTTTTTGTCGTCTTGTTACAATCCGCTTAGCTATGGCCTTGCCTATACCCTCAAGGTTTTTAGCTATCTCCTCGGCAGAGGCAGAATTTATTAAAACTAAGCCATTAGATGCAGTATCAATCTGCTTTGGTTTGGGAGTAGAAACAACGGTAACTGGCTGGATATCCGAAAGTTGTAATTTGCTGGATGATAACTCTTCAACCTGGTTTGACTGATCTAGGCCCTTTAGCAACGCTAAAACAAATACTATGACGAGCGCGACTAAAATTATTACTCGCTGATTTACAGAAATATTCATACTGTTCTCCTTAACAGATTAATTAAATTCCCTATTAATTATGGCCATTATGGCATTCAAAGCACTATCAAAAGCGTCGACTAGCTCACATAAGAAGTAAAAAAATTACAGAATGAAATTAAAACAAAAACTCTAAAAGTAAAATAACCACACAGTCAACGAGGATAACTAGGGCAAAAATAAATTTTAAAGGTGACTTTTGAAATAACTTTTTACTATCTGATTGGCTAAAGGTGGATTCAAGATATTTAGCCGCTATAACACCATAGCGACCACCTAGGATGACACCAGGCACCGTAAACATCAGTAATTCCCATGGAATACCACCAAGGTCAGCGTGGAAAATAAAGCCAGCGATTGAACTTACCGCTAGCACAGCCACACCAGTACCAATCGCTTTATCAAGTCTAAGTCGGTAAAAAAATAGCAGGTAAAGCGCAACCACTTCACCAACACCAATAGCGGTCCATCCAGTGACTAGACCACCAGCAAACGCTGCCAAAATAAAGAAAACACCAATCGTATTAAAGCTAAAGTATGCCTTTTGTTGTTGATCAGTGACTTTTAGCCGCATTTCTATAACTAAGGCAATAAATACACCCAGAGAGATTAATGCAAATAAAGGCTTTATATAGCCAGAAGGTACGGCAAAATGATAAGTAGCGAACCAAACTCCACAGATGCTGGCAAATGAAGCTAAAATAAATGCGTTTTTATCTATATAGTCGCGCCCCCAGGTAAGCGCTCCTGAAGACATGCCAAAGGCCTGAATGGCAATACTTAGTTTAAGCGCTACAGGTGGTGCTAACTGATAGACAAAGATAAATAATGGCATAAACAAGAAACCGCCACCTATAGCCGTAGCATTGGCCACTGATGCGGCAAATAATGCCACTAGTGTTAACAAAATTTTGGCTCCAAAAAAATAGCCGCCCAATAAAAGCAGTAAAATTGGCAATAGTATTTTCAGCCATGCTTTTCTGACTAGCAGACGATTAATAAGGATATTCATTGGTTATTCCTAATATGGTGCTACGGTATTACTGGGATTTTTTATAGCATAACCTAAAACCAAAAGAGCTCCTAGATAGGAGCCCTTTTTGGGTTAACAAAGTTTTAATTACATGCTGGGCATATGATTCTCAAGGTGCTGCATTACTGCACCCTCTGTATGTCTTGCTGCGGTTTCAGAAATAACCCCATCGATCAAATTACTATTTCTTAAGCCAAATAAGTAACGGAGTAATAGCAGCCCATCCGTAAGCGCATTTACTTCTCCATCGCCATCGATATCGTTCATTTGTGAAGAATCTTGGATAGCTTGTTCAACCTCCTGAGAGGTCGTTATAGAGGAGTGAGCCATAGCTTCAGCGGTTAAATTATCACCTCGCAGTCCAAATGCATAACGCAGGAGCAATAGTCCGTCAGTTAATGCATCTACTTCACCACTCTGATCAAAGTCCCAATTGCTTCTAAATAAACCACAATCCTCAGGATTGGATCCTTCGGGAGAGTCAAAACACAGGGTAAATAAGTCAGCGCTATTTGTATTTGGCCACTGACCAAACAAGGATGCCCAACCTGCAAGAACATAGCTATCAGTTTCAGGGTCACTATCAAAGTCATCATTATCTGCATAAATAGCATCGGCAGAGGGCTCTGATATTCGATCCAGTGTTAACCCCTCCTGAGACACGGCGCTGAGGGTCATTTCAGAACTATCAAAATGAACACGTAATCCAAGCCCTGTTGTTGTCGAATCATCTGAATCGTAAGAAATAGTAACTACTTTTTCTGGACCATTCATTTTACTACTCGAAACATAAGCTGATTGCGTGTAATTGAGATATTCAGGACTCGCACATGTATCATTTGATTCTGTCGATAAAATACAATTTAAACCAACAAACTCAAACCCAGCTGCATTACTAGAGGATGTAATATTTATCGGTGTAACAGTTGGATCATTTGGCTCTGGCACAGGCTCATCAGCAGAATCTGAAGAATCATCAGAACTAGCTACAACATCAACTAGCTGTGCCTGGCCATCAAATTGGTAACCGGGAGGGATACTTGTTTCACGCATTGTTAGGAGTGTCGAGCCTGTTGAACCCTCTGCAATATTAAAGATAATTGTGGCTAATTCAGCTTCGGTAGAACCGGGCCATGAGCCACCAAATGGATCAGCCCAAGCAAAAACTAAACCATTACCATCATCATTAAGCGCACCGGAACCAACAGTACCACTAGCGACATCGGAAACAGAATCTAAGCTCAATACACTATCTTCAAAATTAAGAACAAAACCCAAAATAGTAAGAGTTGCATCGTCAACCAGATAGGAAAGTTTAATCATTAACTGACTTCCATCTTCTGATAAGGTTTCTTCTGATATATAGACGTGTTGAGTATCAGCTACCAATTCAGGAACTGTTACTTCTGATGCAGCAGAAGCCAACACCTCGGCTAACCTAGCAGCTTCGGCAGCTTCGGCAGCGGCTTCCTCGGCCAACCTTTCTTCCTCTGCTAACCTAGCAGCTTCTGCAGCGGCCTCCCAGGCTAACCTAGCAGCTTCTTCATCGGAGACAGCATCAGAAACACCACATGCTGCAGTAGCACCGTTTACTACTACATCATTAACAGTTACAGGGATATCATTCTCAATAATATACATCAAGAATGAGCTGAAGGTCTGGCCAGCTGGTTGCGCAGGAATTGTAGCTTGGTATTGCGCACATGCACCGTCAACAGTTACCGTTGATGATTCAAAGTTTGGATCAACATCTGGGTAAGGATTAAATTCAAATACAAACTTCAGGTTAACCGGCTCATCAGAAGATGCGGTAAAGTTAATAACACCGGCTTCAGCAAACTCAAATGGATATAACGCAGCATTATCGTTGGCAAAGCCAGCCCATATTTGTGAATCCGAAGGAAACTCATAGGTATCACCTTCTTTAGTCGTCCCACTACCATCAAATGGCACCCAAAGCGCAGCGGCAGGGTTGGCGTTTGCATCACCACCAGTATCGGTATCGCCACCAGTATCGGTATCGCCACCAGCATCGGTATCGCCACCAGCATCAGTATCGGTATCGGTATCAGAACCAGCATCACAAACCGGTGCAGTACCACCAATTACAACATTATCAACTGTTACTGATATGTCGCGCTCAATAACATAGAGCAAGTATGAACTAAAGGTATCTGAACCTTGCGCTGGAATAGCAACCGAGTAAGCCTGACAAGCGCCATTAACAGTTACTTCTGCAGTGCTAAATGTTGGATCAACATCTGGATATGGGTTGAATTCAAATACAAACTTAATATTAACCGGCTCATCAGACGAAGCTGTAAAGTTAATCACAGAGGCTTCTGGGAAGCTCAATGGGTAAAGATCAAGATTCATATTGGCAAAGCCAGCCCAATCCTGTGCTCCAGTTGGGAAAGTAAAGGTGGTTCCCTCAACTGTAGTACCATCAAATGCTTCAGTGAACGCAGCAGTTTCACTTGCAACACCTGCATCTCCGCCTGTATCTCCGCCTGTATCTTCACCAGCATCGACCACATCACTTGAAACCACAACATTAACAACCGTTACATCAGCATCTTGAGTGACAACATACATAATCAGTGAGCTAAAGGTATTAGCACCCTGTGATGGAACATCAACAGTATAAGTCGATGGACTTGCACCAGAAACGGTAACTGTTTCAGTATCATAAGCAGGATCAACATCTGGATGTGGATTAAATTCTAAACGGAAACGAACATCAACTGCTCCACCATCAGCAACCGAACCAGAGAAGCTAATGCTTCCTGCTTCTGAGAAACTCAGTGGGTAAAGATCAGTGTTCATGTTAGCAAAACCAGCCCAGGCTTCTGCACCCGTTGGGAATGTATAAACACCTCCCTCACCGATAGTTGAGCCACCGAATGCTTCAGAGAATTCAGCAGTAGCCGTTGCGCTAGCACCAGTTTCACCACCAGTTTCACCACCAGTTTCTACACCATCACTCTCGACAACAATATTAGATACAGTTACTGCTTTATCTTGTGTCACAACATACATAATTAACGAGCTAAAGGTATTAGCAGCTTGAGATGGAACAGCTACAGTGTATGTTGCCGCATCTGAACCAGAAACAGTAATCGTTTCAGAGTCAAAAGATGGATCAACCTCTGGATGTGGCTTAAATTCTAAGCGGAAGCGAACATCAACAGAGCCACCGTCAGGTACCGAACCAGTGAAGCTGATGCTACCGGCTTTAGAGAAGCTTAATGGATACATATCAGCGTTCATGTTAGCAAAACCAGCCCAACCTTCTGCGCCCGTTGGGAATGTATAAACATCTCCCTCACCAATTGTTGAACCACCGAAAGCTTCAGAGAATTCAGCATTAGCAGTTGCGCTAGCAACTGTATCACCACCAGCACCAGCACCAGCACCAGCATCAGCATCAGCATCAGCATCAGCATCAGCATCAGCATCAGCATCAGCGTTACCACCAGTATCATCGGCAGCATTAGGGTTTACAAGGGCAGGACCAAGGTTACAGTAGTTAGGGTAATCCTCAACATTATACATTTGGTCGTCTGGGAACTGTTCGCTATCGGCATCACCTGGGAAAGAAACTCTTTCAAGCTCAAAGTGCCACCACAGGTCACCATTAGCAAGGATATTCAGATTAATATCACAATAAGACGCGGTTGCAATGTTGTAAGTAATAATACCTGCTGGACCATCAGTAGAGGCATCACCTTCATTTGTAATACGCGGCAAGCCAATATGCGCACCCTCACCTAGTACAGAAAGACGACCATTCTGGGGATCCCAAATAAACCTATGATCTGTACCTGAACCATCCCAAGGAGATAGTGGAGTACCACAACTTTCACCGCCGGCCCAAGTTTCAAGCCAAGAAGAACCTTGCATGTCTTGCTCAAAGCTACCACCGCCAGGCTGAAGAGTATCGTTGTTAGTAAAGGTATAGGTATCGTCAAACTGACAAGATCTGCGATCTAATTCAAAGTCATCTATTCTCCAATATTCAGTATCGCCCTCAGCTGGACCAACACCCATGGCATTAGCTCTGAAAGCATTTTTCCATACTCCTTCAATGCTTTCTGGAAAACATTGACAGTTTACACTACAGAATTTCAATTCAGACTCAGCTGGAAGCTGGACATCTGTACCGGTCATACCAGTCGTGTCTTGAAACTTAAACGTAAGAGGAATCTTCCCGTCGTGTGTTAGCCCTGCAACATTGGTAAGAGGGTGATCGAGCGACCATGTGTTGTGCTGGCCCGTCATTTGAAACTCTTGACCATTGATAACAGCAATGGGGGCTAAAATGGATTCATTAGCCTTTAGCTCGAGCTTCAAGATATCATCTTCAGCAAGGGTAGGCTGATTATTACACTTGTTAACAGCAGAATATTCTAATAACTCTGGAGCAATACCATCGGTTGTAAGAGCGTCAGAGCTAGACCCTCTCTCACTGTTTCCACCACAAGCGGTAAGAGCAAATGATAAGAAAAGTACTAACAAGGCACCAAGATGGCTTGGTAGTGTAATAAATGAATTTGACGTAGATTGCTGACGCATAACTCCCCCTAGATGAGTTTTATTAATATTCTAAGAAAATCTTAGAGATAAACTAATTACAACCCCTAATTTTGTGCGCGTTCAAGGCTTAGAACCAGTGTTATTCGTTGAATAGGTGTATATATGCGATGAATCGGTTAAGGCGGGCCGGATATTAGAATCTAACTGGATTCTTGGCAAAAATTACCCGCAAATTTATGCCTTAATGAAACCTAAGATAACTAAGAACCACCTAAGCATTTTGGCGATGCTGGAATAGCATCTAAGGACTGCCATTCTTCCTCAGAATAAACATGCAAAGAAAGAGCATGAATTGGATCTCTAAGCTCTTCCGCAAGCTCAGCATAAATAGCTTGATGTCTTTTTACAGCGGTTTTTTCACGAAAAAAATTTGCACTTATAATAACTTTAAAGTGACTTTCCGAGCCCTCGGGGACATTGTGAGAAGCGCTCTCATTAATCACTTCTAGATGACTAGGCGAGAACGCCTTTGCAAGCTTTTCATTAATAATTAATTCAACTGGACCCATTACATACCATTAACAAGATTAATCATTACGCCAGCAGCTACAGCGGAACCAATAACACCAGCGACATTTGGCCCCATAGCATGCATTAACAAAAAGTTATGAGGATTTGCCTCAAGACCAACTTTATTGGCCACACGTGCTGCCATTGGCACAGCAGAAACACCCGCAGCCCCAATCAGAGGGTTAACCTTATCTTTGGACATTAGATTCATTAATTTAGCCATCAAAACACCTGAAGCCGTACCAATACAGAAAGCCACTGCACCAAGCCCAAGGATACCCATTGTTTCGGGGTTTAAGAACTTCTCAGCACTCATTTTTGATCC
>JBJKZE010000005.1:0-14823 GCA_045560645.1 Porticoccaceae bacterium
GCTCCATGGTTGCAGTAAAACCATAGTCCATCAGATCAGTAAAACTCTCACTCAAGCGATCCGTCACTATATCGCCAATTTTTTCGGCAAACATACGTTTATTTTCAATACGAACATAACCGCGATCTTGAATCGTCGAAATAATTGAAGCATAGGTAGAGGGTCGGCCAATACCGCGCTTTTCTAATTCTTTTACCAGAGCCGCTTCAGAATATCGTGCAGGTGGCTTGGTAAAGTGCTGCTGCGGTAATAACGTCAGCAGTTTAAGAGCATCGCCCTTTTGAAGATCTGGCAGCTCTGCATCTTCGTCTCTGGCAGGCATAACTGCCAAGAAACCGTCAAATTTAGTGACACGACCCTTAACGGTCATTTCATAGTCACCAGCAACTACAGTTAAAGTTGAAGAAGTAAATTCAGCTGGCGTCATTTGGCAGGCTACAAATTGTTGCCAAATTAATTGATACAGACGGCGAGCATCAACTTCCATATCACTTAAACTACCCGGAGTAATATCTATATTGGAAGGTCTAATTGCCTCGTGCGCTTCCTGTGCACCACTCTTGCTACTGTAGTTGATGGGCTGTTCTGGCAGATACTTTTTCCCATGATGACGGTCTATGTAATCACGGCAATTAGCAATTGCATCACTGCTGAGATTAGTAGAATCTGTTCGCATATAGGTGATATAGCCAGCTTCGTATAAACGCTGGGCCATAGTCATGGTTTTCTTTACACCATAGCCCAGTTTGGTACTGGCGGCTTGTTGCAGAGTCGATGTAATAAAAGGCGCTGGTGGTTTAGATTTGGTGGCTCTATCTTCACGTTTTGACACTGCGTAATCTGAATCACGTAAATATGCCAGTGCTGTATCAGTTTGTTCTTTGTTGTTAGGACGAAATGCTTTGCCTTGATATTTTTTAACATCAAATCTTGAAACCAATCCATCAGTTGACGAATCACCGGCTTCCAAGTCTGCTTGGACTGTCCAGTATTCTTCAGGTAAAAAAGCACGAATTTCACGCTCTCTCTCAACAATCATCTTTAGTGCAACCGATTGCACCCGGCCAGCGGATAATCCTCGACCCACTTTTTCCCATAACAATGGGGACACCATAAAACCAACAACACGATCTAAAAAGCGTCTGGCTTGCTGAGCATCGACTCTATGTTGGTCTAAAGTGCCTGGATCTTCAAAGGCATTACGTATAGCCTTTTTAGTAATTTCATTGAATACAACTCGTTTGTAACGGCTATCATCACCACCAATAACTTGGGTTAGATGCCACGCAATGGCCTCCCCCTCTCTATCCATATCAGTTGCAAGATATATAGTGTCTGCTTTCTTAGCTAACTTTTTTAGCTCAGATACCACTTTTTCTTTACCGGGCAAGGTGGCATATTCTGCGGCCCAATCATCATCAGGGTTAATACCCATACTTTTAATGAGTTGAGTTTTAGCTTTGCGCTCTCTATGCAAGACTTTGTCTTCAGGGGACATCTTGCGGGTCAATGCAGCTTGCTTGGCTCGCTCTTTTGGATCCGAGGGCGGACGGCTAGAACCCGTCGGTAAATCGCGGATATGGCCAACGCTAGATTTAACAACAAAGTCATTTCCAAGGTAACGATTAATTGTTTTAGCCTTGGCTGGTGATTCTACAATTACTAATGATTTACCCATTAAACAAAGCTTTCCAGATTATAAATTTAAAATTTATTTGCTAAGTATAAGCAAATGATTGAAGTAAAGGTGCGCAAAAATACTTGCAAGAGTACCCTTAGGTCAAGCCTCAAATGCAAATTTCTTTACCTTTATCACGTAATTTGATTAAACATTGGTGCAAATTGTCAACGGCAACCCCATCTCCACGCTCGTCCCAAACAACCCCTATACCCTGTTTATTAGTAACAATGGCATTCACGCTAGAGGGAAGATCATCAATAATGGAACCGATTACTTCAAGCCATGCTTTATCAGCTTCTTGATTAATCCAACGCCAGCCATCAAAGCAAGATTCCCAGCCGCGCTTACTTCGGCGGTGTAAAACCCACGATTCATTTAAATTATCTTGCTGCCAATCAAGCCAATAAAAAATAGCATCCAAGCGATCTTCTGAATCCGATGCATCAGCTTGTTTGCATATATTGACGTTAATAGTAAGACTTCGCGCTTTTTTTCGATTTGCCATAACCTGTTGTTGGCGTGGCGAGCTTTTCATCCACATCAATGGAGATACGGCAACTGCCAAACAAAAGATTATTAATAGCCAAACCATTGATACGCTCCGAATCAACTTAAAAACTGCATAAAAGTCATATTATAAACATTAATAGATGGATTTTAGCCAACAGAATTAACTTTAATAGAGGCTTTAGGTTAGAATTCGGCTTTTATTGTAAGAACTACTTAAAGGTCATGACTGAATTATTGATTGATATAGGCGTAAACCTCTCAAATAGTCGATTTAATGATGATCTGGAGGAAACCTTACAGCGCGCGAAAGACGCAAATATAGGCCAGTTAATTTTGACTGGAACATCAATATTAGAAACTGAAGAAGTTATTAGAATTTGTGAAAAGTTCGAGCAACAATTCCCAAAGATGCTGTATGCCACCGTTGGCATTCACCCGCATCACGCCAATGAATATAACAGCCAAGGCTTAAAAAAACTTGGGCAATTAGCCCTTCATAAAAATGTAGTGGCTATTGGTGAAACTGGTCTTGATTTTAATCGTAATTTTTCTACAGAAGCTGAACAAGTAAAAGCCTTTGAGGCACAACTTGAACTTGCAAGTAATCAGCATATGCCACTCTTTATGCATGAAAGAGATGCCGCTGAGCGTCAACTCGAAATATTGCACGAATACAGAGATCACTTTACCCAAGGAGTTATTCACTGTTTTACCGGTGATCGGGAAACACTTTACCGCTATTTAGATCTGGATCTATACATAGGCGTTACCGGTTGGATATGTGATAAAAAGAGAGGTAACCAATTACAGAGCCTTGTATCTAGCATCCCTTTAAATAGGTTGATGATCGAAACAGACGCACCCTATTTGTTACCTCAAAATATACCAGAGAAACCAAAAAATAGGCGCAATGAGCCAGCCTTTCTGCCATGGGTGCTAAGAGAAATTGCCAATTTTCGTGAAGAATCACTAAAGACAATTGCTAAAGAAACTAGTGCAAACGCTAAAGATTTTTTTAAAATTTAATTAAAGAATTTCCTAATAGAATCTCGGTAATTACGACTTACCTTTAACGACTCACCCTGAGTAAGATGCAATAAGCTCCCCCCCTTCTGAAGGGGCGTAACACTCACTACACGCTCTACATTAACAATGGTAGAACGGTGAATTCTAACAAACAGGTTATCGTCTAGCTTGGTCATTAAATCGCGCAGTGTACTTCGAATAACATGGGTTTCTCCGCCCGCATGGACACACATATAGTCACCTGCAGCATCAACCCAATCGATATCATCAAACGGGATAACCTTTACTACTCCAGAATCACGCACTAACAGTTTTCTTTTCATGCTATCTGGTAAATTACTTTCGGACTCGTCCGCTACTTCTTCTTTTGAAGCGCGCTCAGATATTTCCTCAATAGCACCAATAAGAGGACTTTTAAAACTACGATCCACATCATTTTTAAGACGGTCTATAGCTCGGTCGACCGAGCGGGCTATTCTTTCACTGTCCAATGGCTTTAAAACATAGTCTACGGCGTGTAGATCAAATGCATCAACTGCATACTGATCATAAGCAGTAATAAAAACCACCATAGGCATAATATCTGTTTGCAGCGAGCGAATAACATCAAATCCGTTCATGCCCGGCATTTGAATATCAAGAAATAATAACTCTGGCTGTAAGCTAATAGCAGCCTCAACCGCTTCTTTTCCGTTACTGCATTCACTAATGATTTCAATGTCACTAATTTCACTCAAAACTGCCCTTAAAAGGTCTAAAGAAAGTGGCTCATCATCAACAATTACCGTTCTTAATTTTTGCATAATTTCCTTCTAGAGTTTAATCCGTTATATGATCGCTGGGTATCTTTAAAGTAACGCAAAGACCACCATCTCGAGTATTCTCTAAATGAAGTTTGTAATCTTCATTATAAAATTGTTTTAGTCTTTCATCTGTATTTTTTAAGCCTATACCTGCTGACTTAATTGGACTTTTTTCCGAGGTGATTCCTGGACCTGTATCAATAACTTTAATTACTAAATAACCATCTTCATTCGTTGCAACAATAGATATTTGACCACCGGTTTCAGATGGCGCAATACCGAATTTAATTGCATTTTCTACTAAAGGCTGAAGAATCAAGCTCGGAACATCAATACTTTCATGCGCTATGGGAACATCAAAGTGTAACTTTAAGCGATTACCAAACCTAGTGCGCTCAATCTTTAGATACTGTTTTACTGCATCAATTTCTTGTCTCAGGCTTACTTTATTAATCGGATCGTTATCAAGTGAGTAGCGTAAGAATTTACTTAATTGGACAATCATTTCATGGGCTTTAGACGATTCCTTCACTTTAACTAGAGCAGAAATAGCATTCAGTGTATTAAATAAAAAATGCGGATTTAGCTGATATCGAAGCATTTTAAGTTGAGCTTCGCGGGCTATGGTTTCAGCCTGTAATCGTTTAAGCTGCTCTTGTTGCGTATCCGAAGCCAACTCTAATAGAGTTTGATGTTGATTTTGCAGCAATTGGTAATATTTAACAAAATGGTAAAAGGCTACCCAACATAAAAAAATCAAAATCGAACCAAACAGCCACCCACCAAAGTCAGACCAGATATCCTGCTCACCGGTCATTGACATAAAAGTACTTATTCTTAAGATTGTCCAAATTAAAGAACAACCGATAATCCCAGCTATGGCAGATGATATACGAAATATTAATATATCATTCCAAAAAAAGCGAAATAAATAACGCAGAGGCCAAGAAACCAAAACACCAAGAGCCGACTGAAGTAATGTATGTCCAATATATCCACTACCCTGCTGGTCATACCACAGAGTAAGGCTTAAAAAGCTAATCAAAGAAAGTCCAAACCAACCGACAATTTGCAATAACCAAAATTGCACATCAGTATTTCGATAAATTGCATTCAAATACGGATGATAAACAGAGTTGGTCATAATTGCCTTTAATTAACACAAGCTTCGAGGGCGTATATTTAACGTTAAAAAAATATTTATGGCAACCATCCTATTCCAAAGACCTGAGCATTAAAGATAAAATACCCCAACAATATAATTTGGATATAAAAAGTGTCAGAACAGCATATTATTAATCATTGTGGTTTAAAAATTTTACGGTCAACCCACCCTAAAGTTCGCAAAATAAAACGCTTACAGCAAGGACACAGCGCTCATGGCAATAAAGTTTGGCGCTCAAGTTTTGCTTTAATTGACTATCTTGAAACCTACCCATTTAAAGCAAAGTCAAAAGTATTAGAAATTGGTTGTGGCTGGGGTTTGTCTGGTCTATTTTTAACCAAGAACCAAGATGTAAATGTCACAGGTATTGATATAGATTCTAGTGTACAACCCTATTTTGAGCTTCAAAACTCCATTAATGGCTGTGAAGTGGAATTCCAAGAGCGAAGTTTTGAAACACTCTATGAAAATGAACTTAATGACTATCAGTATATTATTGGAAGCGATGTCTGCTTCTGGGATGAAATGACTAACCCTTTACTTGATTTACTCCAACGCGCAATAAAATCGGGAGTCGAAAAAATATTAATTGCAGATCCAGGAAGACCGCCCTTTTGGCAGCTGACAGAAATATGCTCTCAGAAATTTAATAGTGAGGTAGTCAGTCGGCGGATACATACACCATGGAAATCAGAAAAATATATTTTGGTTATAAGGGGCGACTAAAAAAGAAATATAAAAAAACTGGGCAAAGCCCAGTTTTTTTATATTAGATAGAGCTTATAGATTAAGTTCTTAAGGAATAATTATTTCCTGCGACTGACCATCAAAAGTATAGCCTGCCGCTGAGCTTGTCTCAACAATATCCAACATCGTTGAACCCGACGCAGCAGCAGCCACATCAAATACTATTGTTGTCAGGTCAGTATCTGACGAACCAGGCCAGCTACCAAACAGTGATGCAAATCCAAAGGTGAGACTATCTCCATCTTCATTTAGATTTCCTGCTGCAATAACATCACCCGCTATCATAGTTACGTCATTAAGTGTGATAACACTGGAATCAAATTGAAGTTTGAAGCCGACACCGGTGGTTGTTGGATCATCTGAAAGATAACCAAGTGTTACTGTAAGTTGACTTCCATCTTCTGACAGTGATCCCGCTGAAACATAAACATGCTGTGAGTCTGCTGCCTGTGTTGGAACGGCAATAGTTACAGGATCTACTGGATCTACTGGATCTACTGGATCTACTGGATCTACTGAATCTCCTGAATCTCCTGAATCTCCTGAATCAACATCACAGGCATCTGGGTCAGTACCGTTAAAACAGAGAGTAAATAGATTAACAGTGTTTGATCCCGGGAAGCTGCCAAATAAAGAAGCCCAGGCCGCTATGATATATTTATCTGTTTCGGGATTTCCATCATCGTCATCAGTATCAGGTAATGCATCATCTTCTGGGGATGCAATATTGTCATTAGTGTAAATATCTTTTACTCCAGATGGAGTCATCTCACTGCTATCAAAGAAGATTTTTATGCCAAGACCCGTTGTGGTGTCATCATCAGAGGCATAAGAAATAGTAACTACTTTTTCATCACCAACTATTGTGCTTTCAGAAACAAACACTGATTGATAATTAGTTAAGCCATTAACATTAGCTGCCTGACAGCTATCAGTTGAGTCGATGGATAGATCACAATCTTTAGATACAAAGGTGAAGTTTGCAGCATTACTAGAAGAAGTAATATTTAAGGGCGATTGGGATGCGTCATTCACGCTCAGTGTGACTGATTGAGTCTCACTGACATTACCCACACCATCAGTTACAAAAACTCCAAAGCTATATTGGCTCTTAACACTATAAACTGGATTATCAGCAAGTGTTACAGCGCCAGTTGCACCATCGATAGTTAATGCAGGATCACTTTCTGCAGTTAAACTAAAGGTAATTGGTGCAGTGACTTCTGCAGACGTTTCCGCAGTATAAACAACCTGATCAACACCCGTATTCTCAGGAATGATCGCTGTATCGTCTGACGTAATGACTGGAGCAACAGTACAAATAGGAGCATCTCCACCGATAACAACATTACTGACTGTTACCGGAATATCTCTTTCGATAATAAACATCAAGTATGAGCTAAAGGTATCTGAACCCTGCGCTGGAATATCAACCGAGTAAGCCTGACAATCGCCATTAACAACTACCTCATCAGTGCTAAAGGTTGGATTGACATCTGGATAAGGGTTATATTCAAATGTAAATTTAACTGTGACCGGCTCATCCGATGAGGCTAAGAAGTTAAGCGTCGTATTCGTAGGGAAAGTCAGGGGATATAACGCCTGATTATCATTAGCAACACCCGCCCAACTTTGTGCACTAGCTGGAAACTCGAAGGTATTAGTTTCTGAATTTGCCAAGAAACCGTCGAAGGTTCCGGTAAATGTGGCTTCGCCACCTGCCTCAGTGCCAGTACCTGGTTCCACTGGATCGGCATCACCACCTACACAGGAATCATCAGCACAAACTAACATATAGCGCCAATAACCTTCGCCATTGTAAATATTCAATGTCATTGATGTATGAGTTAGCGAAGAAACCGTATAAGTAATTGAATTTGGTGCATCAGCTATATCAGCAATTTCAGTATCATTAATCACCTTGCCTAAACCAAGATACGCACCTTGACCATATAGAGTAAGTGTTGAAGCATCGGCATCATAGGCGTAACTTGAAGGAACTGAACCATCATAAGGTGCCACAGGAACCCCACAACCTTCGGCATCGGCACCCTGCCATGGATCTATCCAGGTACCATCCTGAATATCTTTAACAAAGCTATTATCCGTACTATCAAAACTGTGAACATCATCAAATAGACAGCTTCTTTCGTTAAATACAGTAGCTGAATCTGTTGGCCACCATGAGGCATTGCCAATTGATGGCCCGATCGCAACAGCTGTACCAGATTGTTTAAGCTGCCAGTTACCTGACAGCAAATTGTTATCATTGTCAGCAGGAACCTCAGGCGCTGCACCATTAGCAGAACCCGTATCACCTGAACCAGTATCGTCTGAACCCGTATCGCCTGAATCACTATCAGACCCAGATCCGGCATCACTTAAAACTACAACATTAGACACAGCAACTGCTTCATCCTGTGTTACTACATATAAAATGAATGAGCTAAAGGTATTAGCATTCTGTGAAGGCAGAACTACCGAATAAGTTGCCGATTCTGAACCTGTAACAGTCACTGTTTCAGTGTCAAATGCAGGATCGACATCTGGATGTGGCAATCTTTCAAAACGGAAATATACATCGACACTGCCCCCAGAAGGAACGGCACCCGTAAAGCTAATGCTCCCTGCTTCAGAGAAGCTTAAGGGATACATATCAGTATTCATATTTGCAAAACCAGCCCATGCTTGGGCGCCTGTTGGGAAGGTATAAGTATCACCCTCACCAATAATGGAATCACCAAAGGCTTCAGAAAATTGTGCAATTGCTGAAGCACCAGCAGTATCATCTGAACCCGTATCATCTGATCCCGTATCATCTGAACCCGTATCATCTGATCCCGTATCATCTGAACCCGTATCATCTGATCCCGTATCATCTGATCCCGTATCACCTGACCCATCTGAACTATCAGAACCAAACATATCGGGACCTAGGCTACAGTACTCCGGATAATCTTCTAAGCTAAATTGATTATTTGCATTATCAGGGTCAGGAAACGACACTCTCTCAAGCTCAAAGTGCCACCAAAGATCTCCAGCCGCATAAATATTGAGCGATAAATCACAAAATGATGCAGTTTCTACATTATAAGTAATAATACTTGCTGGACCATCACTGGACGCATCACCACCATTGGTAACCTTGGGCAAGCCGATATGGGCACCCTCACCTAAAACCGAAAGAGAACCACTTTGCGGATTCCATATATATGAAAGCCCAGTTTCTAGCCCATCCCATGGGTAGTCTTCAAGAAGCGTTGGATCACCACAACTCTCTGACCCCGTTGGGCTAGCCCAACCCTCAAGCCAAGTATTGTTATCCATTTCCTGTGAAAACCCACCTCCGCCAGGCTGTAATGCATCATCCTTTCGGAATGTATAGGTATCATCAAACTGACAAGCTCTTCGACCTAATTCAAAGTCATCGACTCTCCAGTACTCAGTGTCACCTTCAACGGGACCAACACCCATTGCATTAATTTTATTAGCATTTTTCCAAACGCCCTCTATTGATTCAGGGAAGCATTCGCAAGATGTAACTTCAGAGTCACAAAATGTTAACTCACCATGGTCATCTTCGGTGAGATTAATGCCGCTCATGCCACTTTTATCAGCGTAAGAAATATTGAGGGGTATGATATCACCATTGGCTAATTCATCTGTATTATAAAAAATCAATTCACCAAACCATCTTCGGTTACCTCCCATCATTTGCATATCAATGGAAGCCCCCATAACAGAAACACTAGGTTTGTTGATCCATTCATTTGCCTCTAGCTCAACGTATAAAGTATCGCCCATGCCAATAACTGGCATGTTGTTACATTTGTTAAATGTTTCAATTGATGTGATTAAGGGAGCAATGTAATCTTGTTGTGCAATATTTACTTGTTGTTCTGGCATTACAAATGAACTTGGATGATTAAGTTGACCATAAAAGTTATCACCCCAGCATTTTAATTCTAAGCCATCAAGTGCACAGGAGTGGAAATCCCCAAGTGCTAATTGGGTAGGATTGTTTATTATGGGTGGATTGGACTTGCCAAATTTGTTGCTTCCCCAGCAAACAATCCCAGAATCGTCTATTGCACAGCTGTTGTCGCTGCCAGTATATATATCTATTGGATTTTCTAATTCAGGAACATCAACCTGACCAGATTCGTTACTCCCCCAACAGGTTACACCTGTATCGCTTAGGGCACAGGTGTGATTTTCACCGGAAGATACCTTAATCGGATTTTCTATTTCAGGAACGGAGATTTGAGCGAATTCATTATCACCAGCGCAAACAAGGCCATAATCAACTGCTATTGAGCAAAAATGGTTTAATCCTGCAGAGAATTGAGTGTGAGGAAACGAATATCTTCCACTTTGCCCGTGCCCCCAACATACAAGGCCAGTATCATCAATTGCACATACATAGGTATCAGAGGTTGAAATAGATCTTGGATTGGTTAATTCAGGTACGTATAACCTGCCATATTCATTCGAACCCCAACAAGCTACGCCATAATCATCTATAGCGCATGAAAGACTATTTCCAACGTCAATAGAAGTTGGATTTTCTAGGTAGGGGACTTCGATTTGTCCAAAGTCATTGTTGCCCCAACAACGAATACCAGCATCATCAAGAATACATCCATGATTCCAACCATTTGAGATCTGGAAACCAGAATTTGTTTCATCCGAAGCCTGAGGGTAATAAACAATATCATCATCAGAAAAGCAAAAAGTTGATAACAGTAATAAAGCTGAGAGTAATATTTTTTTCATTATTCGGGGTCCATGTTTTTTTATAATTTGAGAGCGAATAAAAATTAGGAAAATATTCCGTTAAGTATTGTTATTTTTTCCTATTCACATTGTTATTCATAAAAATATAATTTTCTGATGCTACATTAGCCAAAAGAAAAATTCTATATTTAAATCAAATGAAAAATTTAGGCTTGGCATAGAACGAGGCAGTATATTTTAGGCTTCAACTGACTAGCTGATCGCAAAAAAATTTAAATCACGAAAATTTGAAATAAGCTACTTTTGACCCCCCCCCTCTGGCACTGTTACCAAATTTGTACCATTGCCCTATAAGTCATTGATTTATATAGATACCGCTCCGATCCATCATCGGAGCGACGCAGAATTTTCTCTTAACTTTCAATAACTTAACCTAATTTAAAGTAATTCTATATAATCTTTTGTAATCATATAAATCATTGATTTATAACAATTTATAATCTTTTATAATTTAACATAATATTTGCAGTGTACCCCGCAGTGTACCCCGCTGGTCAGAATTATAGCGACTAGTGAGAATTTTTTAAGCGTTTCTTTGAATAACCTTATCTCCCCATATTTTTATGAATAGGGGAGGTAAGGTATATTTGCGTGGCTAATTTTTTGGCATGTGTTTTTCAATGTAGTTTGTGATTAATTCCTTATTATTTCGCTGAGCCGACGCGGAGACAGCTTGATCGATAAGTATTTCGTCTCTCAGGCCAAACATATAACGAAGTAGTAATAATCCATCCGTTAGAGCATCTACTTTCCCGTCTCCATCGATATCTGCTATTTGTATCGAATCTTCTAATGATAAAGCTACCTCTTCATGGGATAAGGAGGTTGAACTTGCCACTACATTATTTGTAAGAGCCTGACCTCTCATGCCGAACGAATACCTAAGTAAAAGAAGTCCATCAGTAAGGGCGTCAATATTGCCACTTCCATCGAAATCCCATGTTGCT
Organism: Porticoccaceae bacterium; assembly: GCA_045560645.1. GTDB lineage: Bacteria > Pseudomonadota > Gammaproteobacteria > Pseudomonadales > Porticoccaceae > HTCC2207. The sequence goes on from JBJKZE010000005.1 coordinate 11,677, forward strand.
AAAAGCAATGGAAGGGTATAGTTTTCTGGTACGAAGTTATAATCTGGAGGCGTTGAATTTGCAGTGAAATTAATGTTGGTAAATTCATAATCTTCGTTGTTATGCTGATTAATAACATCAAATTCAATAGTTGCTATGTTTGTAGGCAATGTTTGGTCGGTCCATTCACCATACAATGAAGCCCATCCAAAGGTGATATAAACATCGGTTGAATCATCATTATCATAGTTTTCTTCGTCTGCAACAGGGCCATATGCAGGCGTAATAAGATCTTTAGGAAGAATATTTGTTACATCAGATATGCTCAATAGATTGCTATTAAAATGGACGCGTACCCCAAGCCCTGTAAGTTGATTGTTAAAATCACTTACACTATATCCAATATTAACAGGTACTTTTTTACCGAATACACCTTCTGGATTTCCTGATACAGATACGAACTGATTTTTGGTATTTATATCAAAGGTTAAAGTAAATAGATTGACCTTACCTGTTTCATCAAATGAACCTGGCCACTGACCAAATAACGAGGCCCAACTGCCTATAACAAACTTGTCAGTTTCAGCATTGCCATCAAAATCATCAGTATCAAGGAAAATAGTATCCGTAGATATGTCTGGAGATATACGATCCGTCGTAAAGGCATTAGATGCACCGCTAAGAGTCATTTCAGAACTATCAAAGTGAATACGTATACCGAGGCCAGTGGTACTTGAGTCATCAGAAGTATACGAAACTGTTACGACTTTCTGTTTTCCGCTCATAGTGCTATTTGAAATGTAAGCAACCTGAGAAGAAACAATGTCGTTAGGAGAAGGGCAGATATCATCATCTAAGAGACCATTAAGGCCTATTTCACAGCCCAAACCAAGAAATTCCATCCCAGCAGCATTACTGGTTTTGGTGATATTAAGTGGCGTAACAGTAGAATCATTTGGCTCTGGTTCATTCGCAACATCACATGAGGGAGTAACCCCACCGATAACAACATTACTGACTGTTACCGGAATATCTCTTTCGATAATAAACATCATGAAATTGCTAAAGGTATCTGAACCCTGCGCTGTAATATCAACCGAATAAGCCTGACAATCGCCATTAACAACTACCTCATCAGTGCTAAAGGTTGGATTGACATCTGGATAAGGGTTATATTCAAATGTAAATTTAACTGTGACCGGCTCATCCGATGAGGCTAAGAAGTTAAGCGTCGTATTCGTAGGGAAAGTCAGGGGATATAACGCCTGATTATCATTAGCAACACCCGCCCAACTTTGTGCACTAGCTGGGAACTCGAAGGTATTAGTTTCTGAATTTGCCAAGAAACCATCGAAGGTTCCGGTAAATGTGGCTTCGCCACCTGCCTCAGTGCCAGTGCCTGGTTCCACTGGATCCGCATCACCTGAACCAGGTTCGTTTGAAACAATTGGAGATGTATTCCCTTGAGTATTTTGATAGACCCGAACATAGTCTACTAGCATACCTCTTGGGAACTTAGAGTTACTATCTGGTGCACCTGGGAATGTGCCGCCAACGGCTACATTTAATATTAAGAAGAAATCATTATCATATGACTGCCCAAGACATGATAGTTGAGGTTCATTTGCAACTTGTCCATGGGGACATGGTGCTACTACATTTGTAGTTAAATCAAGATCTCTACCTTCAACATAAACACCGTCAATCATATATCTAATTTTTTCTTCATCCCATTCAATACTAAACACATGGAATGTATTGGAGAAGGTTTCACCTTCAGTTACTAATTCTCTTTCACCCCAAGCTGTAGATTGTCCACTTGGTGTAGGGCTATATTTAGCATCTTGAAACTGCCTTGGAGTTAGGTATTGACCTGGAGCGAATGGACCCTCAGCGTTCCAATAGGCGTTATGGACCATCCTATTTTCTTGATCCACACCATAGGTAACACCACCGATAGTTTCAACAATGTCAATTTCCCCAGCAAAAGGCCAGCCAATATCATCTACGTTAGCGCCAAGCATCCAACCTGCAGACCACATACCTTTGCCTTCAGCTACGGCGGCACGAATATCGACGCGACCATGTTTGAATTCAAGTTTGTCTTGGGTGGTCAATTTGGCGGATGAGAATGATTCCCCACCGGGCAGCTCTGCATCATCGCTTTGTTGAATGTCAGCAGTTATTACCAAGAGTCCATCTTCAACGGAAGCATTTTCAGGGCGATAATACTGAAGTTCACTATTACCGAAACCGCCGCCTGCATTTTCAAGATTCCACTTTGTTTGATCAACTGCCGTTCCATCAAACTCATCAGACCAAACTAAGTCATAACCAGTGTAGGACGTCGGTGCATCATAACCCGCAGTCTTGTCAGCTTTAACCCAAGGTGTATATTCTGCATCAGGTATATCAGAGCCACCACAAGAAAACTCACATTTCCATATAACATTATCAATTCTAATTTTTGGACCCATCCATCTGCTTAAAAACATTGGAATGGTTCCAATTTGATCGCTTCTTAAAGCACAGGCTTGATTGAATAGGCTTGATGCTGGTATTGAAATCTCTTGCCACTCTTCTGCGCCAACACCTTCTAACAAAACTGGACTACCAGCATTAGGATAAGCTGGGCAATCCACCGCAACATTAAGATCAACACCGTCTGGGGAGTCAGACCATACTTCAAAGGTAAGGATGCCATTTACCTCTGCTCCACGCAGATCAATTGGGTCAACATTTAGTTCTGTTTGCATGAAGAAGCCTGCTTGTGCCGCGTTATCTACGCCATGATCTATATACATCACATCTCGGCCTTTAGTAGGATCATTTTCAATGCCGTAGTCTAAGTTTGGACATGTATTTCCTGGACAGTCTCCATAGCTTAAGTCAACATCGTAACCATTTTGACGCCATCCTTCTGCAAGGCTGCCATTACTAAATAGCACTATTTCATCTTGATAGTCGGGCTCTACAATAACGGTTAAATTTTTAGTCGCTTCATTGCCTGAGGCATCACTAGCGGTGTAGGTTACTGTGTAATTACCCGGGGTTGATGTGTCAACATTACTGGTAATATTATCGCTAGAAATAGCAGTGACAGCAGATGTATCTGCAGCATCATCAAATAGGTCATAGTAAGTTGCAGATGGGGGCACAAAAGCATCC
>JBJKZE010000006.1:0-13314 GCA_045560645.1 Porticoccaceae bacterium
GGCAAGGTTACATCCTTGGCTGTGACCAGCGAATATTTAATTGGACGCTCTGTTGCTAAGGATATTGCCGACCCCAAAACGGGTGAACTTTTAGTTGAGTGTAATGCTGAGCTTACAGAAGAAAATCTAACAGCGTTAAATGAAGCTGGCATTAAACAGATTGAAACGCTTTACACCAATGATTTGGATTGTGGTCCATTTATCTCTGACACATTGCGTGCAGATCCATCGACAACGCAGCTTGAAGCGTTGATAGAGATCTACCGCATGATGCGTCCCGGCGAGCCACCAACTAAAGAGTCGGCTGAGAATCTATTCTTCAACCTGTTCTTCAATCTTGAGCGCTATGACTTGTCTGCAGTTGGACGTATGAAGTTTAATCGTCGCTTGGATCGCCCTTCAGAAGAGGGTGCAGGTATTCTTTATGATCAGCGTTACTATTCGCTTCTCAAAACTGAAGAAGCAGCAGAGCTTGGCGAAAAATACGGTGATGGATCAGACATTGTCGACGTTATAAAAACGTTGATTGAAATTCGTAACGGTAAGGGTGCGGTGGATGATATTGATCACCTCGGTAACCGCCGTGTTCGTTCCGTTGGTGAGATGGCAGAAAACCAATTCCGCGTTGGCCTAGTTCGTGTTGAGCGCGCAGTTAAAGAGCGCCTGGGTGTTGCTGAATCTGAGCAACTGATGCCGCAGGATTTAGTTAATGCGAAGCCAGTTGCCGCTGCAATTAAGGAATTCTTTGGCTCAAGCCAGTTATCTCAGTTTATGGATCAAAATAACCCACTTTCTGAAGTGACGCACAAACGTCGTGTATCAGCTTTAGGGCCGGGTGGTCTTACTCGTGAGCGCGCAGGATTTGAGGTGCGAGATGTGCATCCAACTCACTATGGTAGAGTTTGTCCTATTGAAACGCCAGAAGGGCCAAACATTGGTCTAATTAACTCGCTTGCGACCTATGCACGAACTAACAATTATGGCTTTATTGAAGCTCCATATCGCAAGGTTATTAATGGTAAAGTTAGCAATGAGATTGAATATCTCTCTGCAATTAATGAGTCCCAATATGTTATTGCACAAGCATCTGCTGAGCTAGACGGCAAAGGAAAGTTTGTTGAAGACATGGTGGCAGTGCGTCATCTCAACGAATTTACGGTTAAGGCGCCCGATGATATTGAATATATGGATGTCTCTCCACGTCAGGTAGTGTCGGTCGCAGCCTCATTGATTCCATTCCTTGAGCACGATGATGCAAACCGTGCATTGATGGGCTCGAACATGCAGCGTCAAGCGGTTCCAACTCTCAAGGCAGAAACGCCTTTAGTAGGAACAGGTATTGAGCGAACAGTTGCCAGTGATTCTGGTGTATGTGAGGTAGCTAAACGCGGCGGTGTCATCGAGAGTGTTGATTCGGGGCGTATTGTTGTTCGAGTAAGTGATAAAGAAGTGCAATCTGGTGAAGCGGGTGTTGATATCTATAACCTGACTAAATACACCAGATCCAACCAAAATACCTGTATTAATCAACGCCCAATTGTTAAACAGGGTGATAAAGTCTCCCGTGGGGATGTTCTTGCCGATGGCCCATCTGTAGATTTAGGTGAATTGGCACTGGGGCAAAATATGCGTATCGCATTTATGCCTTGGAATGGTTATAACTTTGAGGATTCGATCCTTATTTCTGAGCGTGTGGTTCAGGAAGATCGTTTTACCACTATCCATATTCAGGAACTTACCTGTGTGGCTCGTGATACCAAGTTAGGGTCTGAAGAAATAACGGCAGATATTCCTAATGTTGGTGAAGCGGCGCTAGGTCGTCTGGATGAATCAGGCATAGTTCACATTGGAGCAGAAGTCGTTGCTGGCGATATTCTGGTGGGTAAGGTAACACCTAAGGGTGAAACCCAGCTTACACCGGAAGAAAAACTTCTGCGAGCCATCTTTGGCGAAAAGGCCTCCGATGTTAAAGACACTTCATTGCGTGTACCAAGTAGTATCAAGGGTACGGTGATTGATGTTCAGGTCTTTACTCGAGATGGTCTTGAAAAGGATAAGCGCTCTCAGGATATTGAGAAAACCGCATTGGATCAGTATCGCAAGGATCTGAATGACGAGTATCGTATCATTGAGAATGCGACCCTTGGGCGTCTTTTCTCTGCGCTTAAAGGAAGTAAAGTTGTTAAAGCTGCTGGATTAAAGAAAGGCGCTGAACTAACAGCAGAATCAGTTGCCGAATACAGGGCAGATGATTGGTTTGCAATTCGTATGCAAGATGCGGATCTCAATGAGTTAATATCGGGTGCTCAAACTCAGCTTGCTGAACGTCGAGCTGACCTCGATAACCGATTTGATGAGAAAAGCAAAAAGCTTAAGAGTGGCGATGATCTTGCGCCTGGCGTACTAAAAACAGTTAAGGTTTATTTGGCGGTTAAGCGTCGCATTCAGCCTGGTGACAAAATGGCAGGACGCCATGGTAACAAAGGTGTTATTTCTGTTATCAAGCCGGTTGAAGATATGCCATACGATGAAAATGGTGAGCCAGTTGATATTGTCCTTAATCCATTGGGTGTTCCGTCTCGAATGAATGTGGGACAGGTGTTGGAAACCCATATGGGAATGGCTGCAAGAGGTTTAGGCGTTAAGATTGATGCCATGCTGAAACAGCAGGCCAAAACAACAGCAGTTCGCAAGCTACTTCAAGAAATTTATGACGTTGGTGATACAGTCTACGGTACTGATCTCAAGCAATTAAATGATACTGAAGTGCTAGAGTTAGCAGAAAATCTCAGAAAAGGTGTTCCAATCGCTACCCCAGTTTTTGATGGCGCTAGTGAAGTGGAGTTGAAGAAATTATTGACCCTAGCGGATCTTCCGGAAAGTGGTCAGTTAGTACTTCATGATGGGCGAACTGGAGATCAGTTTGATCGGCCAGTTACAGTAGGTTACATGTATATGCTGAAGCTCAATCACCTAGTTGACGACAAAATGCATGCTCGTTCAACTGGATCGTACAGCTTGGTTACTCAGCAACCTCTGGGTGGTAAGGCGCAGTTTGGTGGTCAAAGATTTGGTGAGATGGAGGTCTGGGCACTTGAAGCATACGGTGCATCTTACACTCTACAGGAAATGCTCACTGTTAAGTCAGATGACGTCAACGGTCGAACCAAGATGTACAAAAACATTGTGGACGGCGATCATAGAATGGAGCCAGGCATGCCGGAATCATTCAATGTATTGGTTAAAGAAATCCGCTCACTCGGCATTAATGTCGAGCTGGAAAACGAATAAGCAGATTATTGCTTACTGATCGCCGGGGCTTCTTGTAAGTCTCGGTTCACTCAGTCACTGGAGGATAAGCCTTGAAAGACTTAGTCAATCTACTCAAGCAGCAAGAACAGAATACAGAGTTCGATAATATTCGAATTGGTCTAGCTTCGCCTGAAATGATCCGTTCATGGTCATTTGGAGAGGTTAAAAAGCCCGAAACGATTAACTACCGAACGTTCAAGCCCGAAAGAGAAGGTCTTTTTTGCGCCAAGATATTTGGTCCAATAAAAGACTATGAATGTCTTTGCGGTAAATACAAGCGCATGAAGCATCGCGGCATCGTCTGCGAAAAGTGTGGTGTGGAAGTTACCCTTACTAAGGTACGTCGTGAGCGCATGGGGCATATTGAGTTAGCTTGTCCTGTTGCTCATATTTGGTTCCTTAAGTCACTTCCATCTCGTATCGGCTTAATGCTCGATATGACATTGCGTGAAATAGAACGAGTGCTCTACTTTGAGTCTTTTGTAGTGACTGATCCCGGTCTTACTACTTTAGAAAAAGGCCAGCTTCTTACTGATGAAGAATATTATGAATCATTAGAAGAGTTTGGTGATGAGTTCTCTGCCGCTATGGGTGCAGAAGCTATACAAGCACTGCTTAAAGAAGTAAATCTTGATGATGAAATCGCAGATATTCGTGAGGAAATTCCTAACACTAAGTCTGAGACTAAAATTAAGAAGTTCTCAAAGCGTCTTAAGTTACTAGAAGCATTTCATGGATCCGGTAATAAACCAGAATGGATGGTATTGGAAGTGCTTCCAGTACTACCACCAGATTTGCGTCCATTGGTACCCCTAGATGGCGGCCGTTTTGCCACGTCTGATCTTAATGATTTGTATCGTCGAGTGATTAACCGTAACAATCGTTTGAAGCGTCTATTAGATCTTAGTGCTCCAGACATTATTGTTCGCAACGAAAAGCGTATGCTTCAAGAGTCAGTGGATGCCCTATTGGATAATGGTCGTCGCGGCAGAGCAATTACTGGCTCAAATAAGCGTCCGCTTAAATCCTTAGCAGATATGATCAAAGGTAAGCAGGGTCGTTTCCGTCAGAACCTATTGGGTAAGCGCGTAGACTACTCTGGCCGTTCAGTTATTGTTGTAGGACCTACATTGAGATTACATCAGTGTGGTCTTCCAAAGCGAATGGCACTTGAATTATTTAAGCCATTTATTTTCAGTAAGCTTTCACTTCGTGGTCTTGCGACTACGGTTAAAGCGGCTAAGAAAATGGTTGAGCGAGAAGAAGGTGTGGTATGGGATATCTTAGATGAGGTAATTCGTGAGCATCCGGTGATGCTTAACCGAGCGCCAACACTTCACAGATTGGGTATCCAGGCATTTGAGCCAGTTTTGATTGAAGGTAAGGCAATCCGTTTGCATCCATTGGTTTGTGCAGCCTTTAATGCTGACTTTGATGGTGACCAAATGGCCGTCCACGTGCCGCTTACTATTGAAGCGCAAATGGAATCACGTGCATTGATGATGTCTACTAATAATATTCTATCGCCTGCTTCTGGTGATCCTATTATTGTTCCATCTCAGGATGTCGTTTTAGGTCTTTATTACATGACACGTCACCGAGTGAATGCTCCAGGTGAGGGTATGGTCTTTGCTGATGTGCGCGAAGTATCCCGTGCTTATTACTCAGGTAAGGTAGATCTTCAAGCGCGAGTTAAGGTTCGCGTTATTGAAAAATTACTTAACGAAGAAAGTGGCGAGTTGAATGAAGAGCAAAAGATTGTTGATACCACAGTCGGTCGAGCATTGCTTTGGGAGGTAGTTCCTGCAGGCTTACCATTTGAAATGGTCAATAAGCCGATGGTTAAGAAAGCAATCTCTCAAATCATTAATGAATGCTACCGAAATGTTGGTCTTAAAGACACAGTTATCTTTGCAGATAAATTAATGTACACCGGCTTTAAGCTTTCCACTAAGTCGGGTGCCTCGATTGGTGTAAACGACTTTGTTATTCCTGATAACAAGCATGAAATTATTGGTGCAGCTGAAGAGCAGGTCAGGGAAATTGAAAGTCAGTTTGCCTCTGGTCTTGTTACTCAAGGTGAGAAATACAATAAGGTTATCGATATTTGGTCTCAAGCAAACGACCGTGTAGCGAAATCGATGATGGAAGGAATTAGTTCAGAGTCGGTTGTAAACCGCGATGGTAAAGATGAGAAGCAAGATTCCTTCAACTCAGTATTTATTATGGCTGATTCAGGTGCTCGTGGTTCGCCCGCCCAGATTCGTCAGCTTGCTGGTATGCGCGGATTGATGGCGCGTCCAGATGGTTCAATTATTGAGACGCCTATTACTGCAAATTTCCGTGAAGGGCTAAGTGTACTTCAGTACTTTATTTCGACTCACGGTGCTCGTAAAGGTCTTGCAGATACAGCACTAAAAACAGCCAACTCGGGTTACTTAACTCGTCGCTTGGTTGATGTTGCTCAAGATGTTGTGGTAACTGAAGTTGATTGTGGAACAGAAGATGGTCTCTTAATGGCGCCGGTCATTGAGGGTGGCGACATTATTGAAAGTCTAGGTGATCGTATCCTTGGACGAATTGTAGCCAAAGACGTATTGAAGCCTGGCACCGAAGAGGTTGCTGTTCCGGCTGGAACTATGGTTGACGAGCAATGGGTTGTGCGTATTGAGAAGATGGGTATTGATGAAGTATTAGTTCGATCACCTATTACTTGTGAAGTAACTCATGGTATTTGCTCAGCCTGTTATGGGCGCGATTTGGCTCGTGGTCATGTGGTTAACCAGGGTGAAGCAGTGGGTGTTATTGCAGCGCAGTCAATTGGTGAACCAGGAACTCAGCTTACTATGCGTACTTTCCATATTGGTGGTGCTGCATCTCGAGCGTCTGCAGTTGATAGCATTAAGGTTAAGCAAGAAGGTGTTGTTCGTCTGCTTAATCTTAAAACCGTTGAAAATAAAGATGGGCACCTTGTCGCAGTGTCGCGTTCAGGTGAACTGGCTGTTGCAGATGCAAATGGTCGTGAGCGAGAGCGTTATAAGCTTCCTTATGGTGCGGTTATTAAAGTTAAAGATGCTGACCAAGTTGGCGCTGGTGATGTGGTTGCTAACTGGGATCCGCACACCCATCCAATCGTAACTGAGGTTGCGGGTAAGGTAGCCTTCTCTGGAATGGAAGAAGGACTAAGTATTCGTCAGCAAACTGATGATCTGACTGGATTGAAGAGCATTTCGGTTATCGACCCTAATGAGCGTCCAGCGGCAGGTAAAGATCTTAAGCCAATGATTACCTTGACGGATAAGAAAGGTAAGGAATTGATATTCCCAAATTCTACAGTACCGGCTCATTATCCATTGCCTGCAAATGCTAGTGTGAATGTGGTTGATGGCGATACTATTGATATTGGTCAGATAATTGCGCGTATTCCTCAGGAATCTGGTGGTACTAAGGATATTACGGGTGGTCTACCTCGAGTAGCTGATCTGTTTGAGGCGCGTAAGCCAAAAGATCCAGCTATCTTGGCCGAGATCACAGGTACGGTAACACTGGGTAAAGAAACCAAAGGTAAGATGCGTCTTATTATTACACCTGACGATGGTCAGCCATTGCCAAATGGCAAGATGCATTATGAGGAGTTAATACCAAAGTGGCGTCAACTCAGCGTATTTGAGGGTGAGCACGTAGAAAAGGGTGAAATTATTTCTGATGGTCCTCCAACACCACATGACATTTTGCGTCTTAAAGGTGTCAGTGAGTTGGCTAAATATATAGTGAATGAGATTCAGGATGTTTATCGCCTTCAAGGTGTGAAGATCAATGATAAGCACGTTGAAACTATTACTCGCCAGATGCTACGTAAAGTAGAAATTACTGATATGGGTGATTCTCAATTTATTCGTGGCGAGCAGGTCGACTACCGTAAATTACTTGAAGAAAATGAGCGATTGCGAAGTGAAGACCGTCAGCCAGCCAAGTTTGAAAGACAGTTACTGGGTATTACCAAAGCCTCCTTGGCCACAGATAGCTTTATCTCTGCAGCCTCTTTCCAGGAGACAACAAGAGTACTTACCGAAGCCGCTGTTACTGGCAAGGCCGACTCATTGCGTGGACTAAAAGAAAATGTTGTTGTAGGACGCCTAATTCCAGCAGGTACAGGATTGGCTTATCACGCACAACGTCGCAAAGATCGAACAGCCGAGGAAGATATGGCTATGAGTGCTGCGGATGTTGAAGCTGCGCTAAGTGAAGCATTAAGCGCAGACTTAGCTGAAGAATAGGAGAGATAAGCGTATATTCAGTGAATTTTGCCCAGTTAATAAGATTAACTAGGTAGGGTCGTTAAATGTACGCTTGACTCCTGAATCAGCGGTATTTAGAATGCCGCTCCCGTTATAGGGTTTAAGGCTATATTTAGCCCCGCCAGCGGATTTAAACGCCTTCATAGAGAAGGTAAATTTTACATTTGGAGAAAAATTGCATGGCAACGATCAACCAATTGGTTCGTAAGCCGAGAAAGCGCAAAGTAAGTAAGAGCGATGTTCCCGCACTTCAGGCCTGCCCGCAGCGCCGTGGTGTGTGTACTCGTGTATATACTACGACTCCGAAGAAGCCAAACTCTGCATTGCGTAAAGTTTGTCGTGTTCGCCTAACCAGTGGATTTGAGGTTACCTCATACATTGGTGGTGAAGGCCACAACTTGCAAGAACACAGTGTTGTGCTAATTCGTGGTGGTCGTGTAAAAGACTTACCAGGTGTTCGCTATCATACAGTTCGAGGGACTTTGGATACTGCTGGTGTTAACGGCCGTACTAAAAGACGCTCTAAGTATGGAACTAAGCGCCCTAAGAGTTAAGCGTAATTTCGGTAAAACAACCAAGTAAGGCTAGGCTATTTCCTAGACAAACCTGAAGAGAAGGGCAAAACGATGCCAAGAAGAAGAGTAGTAGCAAAGAGAGAAATATTACCAGATCCAAAATTCGGTGATATCACACTGGCTAAATTTATGAACCACGTTATGGTCAGCGGAAAAAAATCTGTCGCTGAGCGGATTGTATATGGTGCGTTGGATCTTGTAGAACAGCGTCTTAAAAAGAGTCCTGTGGAAGTATTCCAAGAAGCTTTGGATAATGTAGCCCCTATGGTGGAAGTTAAATCCCGCCGTGTAGGTGGTGCCACCTATCAAGTACCCGTTGAAGTTCGTCCATCGCGAAGAACTGCACTGGCCATGAGATGGTTGGTAGATCATGCTCGCGAGCGTGGAGAAAAATCAATGCCGCAGCGTCTTGCTGGAGAGCTGATTGATGCGGTTCAAGGTAAGGGCGGAGCTGTTAAGAAGCGTGAAGATGTTCACCGTATGGCAGAAGCCAATAAGGCGTTCTCGCACTTCCGTTTCTAACCTATACTTAATTGTATTGTTCGTTAAAAGGCGGCTAATGTAGCCGCCTTTTTGCGCTTAAAAATAAATTGTTTCAGAGGAAAAATTGTGGCCCGTAAAACCCCTATCAGTCGCTATCGAAATATTGGTATCTGTGCCCATGTTGATGCTGGAAAGACCACCACCACTGAGCGCGTACTTTTTTATACGGGTCTATCTCATAAGATAGGTGAAGTACATGATGGCGCGGCAACAATGGATTGGATGGAGCAAGAGCAAGAGCGTGGTATCACAATTACCTCTGCGGCAACGACTTGTTTTTGGCGCGGTATGGATGCGCAATTTCCCGATCATAGAATTAATATTATCGATACCCCAGGACATGTAGACTTCACCATTGAAGTTGAGCGTTCTCTTCGAGTGCTCGATGGCGCAGTGGTTGTTTTATGTGGCTCATCGGGCGTTCAACCGCAAACCGAAACAGTTTGGCGTCAGGCCAACAAATATGAAGTGCCGCGAATGGTTTTTGTTAATAAGATGGATCGCGCCGGTGCTGATTTTAAAGAGGTGGTCAATCAATTAGGTGCGCGTTTGGGCGCTGTTGCTGTGCCATTACAGATGACTATAGGTGCAGAAGAAAATTTCAAAGGTGTGGTTGATCTAATCAAGATGAAAGCTATTTTGTGGAATGAGGCTGATCAGGGTATGACTTTCGAGTACTCTGATATCCCTGACGAACTAGCTGATGAATGTGCCGAGATGCATGAGTCAATTTTAGAAGCAGCTGCTGAAGCCAACGATGAGTTAATGAACAAATACCTCGAGGGTGAGTCTCTGACTGAGGATGACATAAAGCAAGGTATTAGGTTACGGACCTTGGCGAACGAGATTGTCCCAGTTCTTGGTGGATCTGCCTTTAAAAATAAAGGCGTTCAGGCCATGCTAGATGCAGTGATTGAATATTTACCTTCACCCACAGAAGTAAAGGCAATTGAGGGTGAGGTTCATGGCGGTAAACGCGATGTGCGGCATGCAGATGATGATGCACCATTTTCAGCCTTGGCATTTAAGATTGCTACAGACCCATTTGTCGGCACTTTGACATTTATGCGGGTTTATTCCGGAAAGCTTGAAAGTGGTACGGCGATTTATAATTCAGTAAAAATGAAAAGAGAGCGCGTTGGCCGAATGGTTCAGATGCATTCTAATAGTCGAGAAGAAGTTAAAGAAGTCTTGGCAGGTGACATTGTTGCCGCTATTGGCTTAAAAGACGTCACGACTGGCGATACCCTCTGTGTCGAAAGTGACAAAATTGTTTTGGAGCGTATGGAGTTTCCAGAGCCGGTGATTTCTGTCGCGGTGGAGCCAAGATCTCAAGCAGATCAAGAAAAAATGGGCATGGCGCTTGGAAAGTTAGCACAAGAGGATCCATCATTTAAGGTTAAAACAGACGAAGAAAGTGGCCAGACTATTATTTCAGGAATGGGTGAGTTGCACCTAGATATTTTGGTTGATCGTATGCGTCGAGAGTTTTCAGTTGAGGCTAATATAGGCAAGCCGCAAGTAGCTTACAGAGAAGCTATACGCAATCACTGTGAAATAGAAGGCAAGTTTATTCGTCAGTCCGGTGGTCGCGGTCAATACGGCCATGTTTGGCTGAAATTTGAGCCGGCTGAAGATACTGGTGCTGAGGGTCTAGAGTTTGTTAATGAAATTGTTGGCGGAACCGTACCTAAGGACTTTATTCCAGCGGTATCCAGGGGAATTCAAGAGCAAATGCAAAATGGTGTTCTTGCTGGTTATCCTCTACTAGGACTAAAAGCCACGCTTTATGATGGCTCATTCCATGATGTGGATTCCTCTGAAATGGCATTTAAAATTGCAGCTTCAATGGCTACTAAAAAGTTATCTGATGAGGGTGGTGCAGTCTTACTAGAGCCGATGATGACGGTTGAGGTGGTAACGCCTGAGGAAAATATGGGTGATGTGGTGGGCGATCTAAATCGTCGTCGCGGCATTATTCATGGTATGGATGAAAATCCATCGGGCAAGGTAGTTAATGCGGAAGTGCCCTTGGCAGAAATGTTTGGCTATGCCACTGATTTACGATCGGCAACTCAGGGGCGAGCAACCTTCACTATGGAATTTGATAAATATGCAGAAGCGCCAAAGAATGTTTCCGAAGCAATTATTTCTAAAAATATGGGATAAGTGCACATAAAATTATCAGGTAATAAAAAACCCCGCTATAAAAAGCGGGTTTTTTTTATGGAACAAAAGTAAGTTATTACTTAGCTTCTTTACGCTCCTTGGCTTCGGCAATGACTTCCTCGGCAATATTTTGCGGACAAGGATTGTAATGTGAGAATTCCATAGAGAATTGCCCACGACCCGAAGTCATAGTTCGAAGGTGACCAATGTAGCCAAACATTTCTGAAAGAGGAACGTCTGATTTAATTCGAACACCGGTTACACCAGGCTCTTGGTCTTTAATCATGCCACGGCGACGGTTTAGATCACCGATTACATCACCCACATGATCTTCTGGGGTAAACACATCTACCTTCATAATAGGTTCGATAATTTGCGGACCAGCCTTTGGCATAGATTGGCGATAGGCACCTTTTGCGGCGATTTCAAATGCAACTGCAGATGAATCCACGGCGTGGAAGCCACCATCATAGAGTTCAACTTCAACGTCTAGCACAGGGTAGCCCGCAAGAGGACCCTCTTCTAGCATGCCGGCAAAGCCTTTCTCGATAGCAGGGAAGAATTCCTTAGGAACATTACCACCCACAACTGTAGAAGAGAAAGTAAAGCCAGAACCAGTTTCACCAGGACGAATATGATAATCAATTTTACCAAACTGACCAGAACCACCCGACTGTTTCTTATGGGTATAGCTATCTTCAACTGGCATAGTGATAGTTTCACGATAGGCAACCTGTGGCTGACCTACATCAAGCTCAACGCCATAGGTACGCTTTAGGATATCAACTTTAATATCTAAGTGAAGCTCACCCATTCCCTTAAGAATAGTTTCGCCGCTGTCCTGATCTGTTTCAACGCAAAAAGAAGGATCTTCAGCAATCATTTTACCGAGGGCAACACCCATTTTCTCCGAGCCGCCTTTATCTTTAGGGCTAACTGCTATGGAGATTACAGGATCAGGGAAAATCATTGGCTCAAGGGTACAAGGATTTTTCTGATCACATAGAGTGTGACCTGTTTGCACATTTTTCATGCCCACGATGGCAATAATATCACCCGCCTGAGCTGAGCTGAGTTCATTACGGTCATCAGCATGCATTTCAACCATTCGGCCAATACGTTCGGTTTTACCCGTTGCTGAATTAAGAATAGTGTCGCCTTTATTAAGCACGCCAGAGTAAATACGGACAAAAGTAAGTGCGCCAAAACGATCATCCATAATCTTAAAGGCTAACGCTCTAAGTGGCTCATCAGTCGATACAGTAGCGACTTCGCCAGTCTCCTCACCAGCTTCATCGGTAAGTGGTTGTGCGTCAACTTCAGTTGGGCTGGGTAGATAATCGATGACAGCATCTAGAACTAGCTGTACGCCTTTGTTTTTAAACGCAGAGCCACAATAGGTTGGGAAGAAATCCAGTGCGATAGTACCTTTTCGAATACAGCGCTTAATGTCATCAATTGAAACTTCTTCGCCTTCCATGTAGGCCATCATTAAATCATCGTCCTGTTCCACAGCGGTTTCAATCATCTGCTCGTGGTACCTATCAAGATCGTCCACCATATCGGCAGGAACATCAACGATTTCGTAATTTTCAGGAAGACCAGTGTCGTCCCAAACGTAAGCTTGTTTGCTTAATACATCAACTACCCCTATGAAATCATCTTCGCGGCCAATGGGTAATGTCATTACCAGCGGGTTAGCGCCAAGTACTTTTTTAATCTGATCAACAACTCGGTAGAAGTCAGCACCCATTCTGTCGAGCTTATTGACTAGGATGATTCGAGCAACTTCGGAGTCATTGGCATAACGCCAGTTAGTTTCTGACTGAGGTTCAACACCACCTGAGCCACAAAATACACCAACACCACCATCAAGAACCTTCAGCGACCGATAAACCTCAACAGTGAAGTCAACGTGTCCCGGTGTGTCGATGATATTTAAACGGTGATCCTTCCAGAAGCAGGTAGTTGCAGCTGACTGAATAGTGATGCCACGCTCCTGTTCTTGCTCCATAAAGTCTGTGGTTGCGGCTCCATCATGAACTTCACCGGTCTTGTGAATTTTGCCAGTTAGTTTGAGAATTCTTTCAGTGGTGGTTGTCTTCCCCGCATCAACGTGGGCGAAGATACCAATATTTCTGTAATGAGTTAAATCTGTCATTTCGTCGCTCGGCTATCTTATTTAAGGCTAATTTATAGGTTTTGAAACGCGCGCGAGTATACAGGATATTAATCAAAGTACGCACAAAAAAATGAAAATTTGTTAAGTTAATGTCAAAAAATTGACAATAAAGTGCATTTTTTGATGAATTTTTGCAAAAAAACAGGTTTTTATGCTTTAAATCGTTGACTCTTAAAAATCCCGCTATAAGATTGCGTTCCTTACGCGCTATTGATTTTTTGTTACAACAATAGCT
>JBJKZE010000007.1:0-50800 GCA_045560645.1 Porticoccaceae bacterium
GAAAATCTCCAATCACCAGTCGAAGCGCAATCCCAGCCAACTCCACCTGCAACCCCTCGAAAATTATCTGCTCTCGGTGCGGTAATTGCCGGATTGGGTCTCGGCTTACTAGCGACTCAGTGGTTCGCCACACTGGGGCCGACGTTGATTATTGGCTCGGTAATTACCGCTGCTGGCATACTATTAATGCTATTTCGATAAGCGCATCTCTTTACATCAACTCTATGACTGCCATAATGGCTAGTTATTGAACTTATAAGATCAAATGGAGAATTTGATTGGCTAACTTTCTCGACAAAATAAAATGGGATAGCAACGGTCTTGTTCCGGCGATAGCCCAAGACCATCAATCGGGTAGAATCTTGATGATGGCTTGGATGAATGCTGAATCTCTAACCCTGACAATTAAAGAAAACCGTGCTATTTACTGGTCGCGCTCACGACAAAAACTATGGCGCAAAGGCGAGGAATCCGGCCATGTGCAGCATATTAAAGAGATCAGACTCGACTGCGATAGCGATGTCATTATATTAACTGTCGACCAAGTTGGAGGAATTGCCTGCCACACGGGTAGAGAATCCTGCTTTTACTTTGTCCTAGAAAACGGCGAATGGAAAGCGGTTGACCCTGTTTTAAAGAATCAAAAGGATATCTATCAATGAGTGATGCGATCTTAAAACAGCTGACTGAAGTACTCGAACAACGCAAACAGTCTTCTGCCGATGAATCTTATGTGGCTAGTCTTCACCAAAAAGGGCTTAATAAGATTCTGGAAAAGGTTGGTGAAGAATCTGTCGAAACAATTCTGGCGGCAAGAGATGCCGAGCAAAGTGGTGATAACAGTAAGCTTATCTATGAAACTGCCGATTTATGGTTTCACAGCTTGGTGATGCTGTCTCATCTCGATATTGAGGTCGATGATATTCTCAGCGAACTAGAAAGACGCTTTGGGCTCTCTGGTTTAGAAGAAAAAGCAAACAGATAAACGTTTAAAGTCATTGTTAAAGGTAAATCATTATGGGATTTGGCTGGCAGGAATTATTAATTGTACTGGTTATTGTAGCGCTAGTTTTTGGCACTAAAAAATTGCGCAATATTGGCTCAGACTTAGGTGGCGCTGTTAAAGGCTTCAAAGATTCTGTTGCCGACTCTAAAGATGAGCAAAAGAAAGACCCATCAGAATAAGATTGGTTTTAAATTATGTTTGATATCGGCTTTCTGGAACTTCTGGTTATTGCTCTAATTACATTGATTGTAATGGGCCCTGAACGCCTGCCAGTAGCTATTCGCACTATAAGCCTATGGATTGGTCGCCTAAAACAGTTATTGGCTAAAACACGCCAAGAAATCGAAAATGAAGTGGGTATGGATGATATACGCCATCAACTCCATAACGAGCAGGTGCTTAAAGAATTGGGCGAGCACAAAGATCAGCTCGAACAATCATTAGATAATCACAAAACAGGCCAGCCCTGAAATGACTGATTCACCGGCACTTGATAAACAGCCTTTGATGGCACACTTTTTAGAGCTCCGCAACCGTCTGCTGCGAATCTTTTTTGTGGTACTTGTAGTGTTTGCAGCACTATTTCCATTTAGCGAAGCACTGTATCTGTATATATCAGAACCGTTAAGAGCCTTTTTACCCAGTGCCTCAAGCATGATTGCCACTGAGATTACCTCGCCTTTTTTGACGCCGTTTAAATTAGCCTTGGTGTCGGCCATGTTTATCAGCATGCCCTATATTCTCTATCAACTTTGGGCCTTTGTTGCACCTGCCCTGTACAAACAAGAAAAGAAAATCGCCGTACCGCTATTTATAACCAGTGTTATTTTGTTTTATGCTGGAATGGCTTTTGCTTACTTCTTGGTTTTCCCATTAGTTTTTATGTTTTTCACTAGCGTAGCGCCAGAAAGCATTAGTGTTATGCCGGATATTCGCGCCTATTTAGAGTTTGTTTTAAAACTATTTATGGCCTTTGGCTTAAGCTTTCAGATACCCATAGCCGTGGTTATTCTATCTTGGGTAGGCACAGTAGATCCCAATAAACTAGCCAAAAAAAGACCCTACGTATTTGTACTTTGCTTTGTTGTGGGCATGTTACTGACACCGCCAGATATTATTTCGCAGGCGCTATTAGCCATTCCAATGTGGGTATTGTTTGAAGTGGGTATTCTATTTGGACGAGCCGTCAGCAATAAATCTCAGTGACAGCGAATTAACACAGTGGCGGACATTCTTAGGTGTCAACTGCTCACCCTCAAACACATGACCTAAATGGCCATCGCAATTGGCACAGAGAATCTCAACGCGGCGACCATCTGCATCTACTTCACGCCGAACCGCACCCGCAATTTCATCATCAAAACTTGGCCATCCGCAACCTGAAGAAAACTTAGTATCAGAGCGATAAAGTTTTGTATCGCATCGTTTACAGACATAAACACCCACCGCATAGTGGTCGTTATATTCACCAGTAAACGGCATCTCAGTACCCTTATGCTCGATAATATGCTGCTCGTCAGCCGTTAATAAATTGTATTTACTCGTCATTCTAGCTGCCTTTTTCAATAATATTGATAAGCTTTTGTTGAACCTTTAATTGAAGTTGCGGATACCGAATGGCATACCATAACTGATCCATAATCGCCTGAAAGATCTGCAAAATATTACCTGTTTGTTGACCGTTTAAGATACGCAGATAATCGAATTGTGGGTGACCCAAAGAGGCATATTCCCAATCAGTAATAAATAAACCATTGGCCCCTTGAATAATATTTTCAGGGATTAAATCATGATGACAAAGCACTGGACTCCAATCTTCAGTATCTATTTTTTGAGCTATTTGGAAAATCTTCTGCTTAATCGATGCACTTAGACAAGAAGCGCTAAGCTGGCTGATGTATCCTCGGCAATAAGCTTCATAATTACGTACCTCAAGATCAGTAAAATCCTGCTTTTGAATAACGTCTAAGGCCAGTTTTATCTGTTGCTTTATAGTGGGATTTAAAGTTTTGCCAGCCTCTATCGCACAGCCATCAATATATTCGCTAACCAAAATACTACTATCGGCGTAATAAAATCTGGGCACAATATTAGTCCCCTGTAATTTTTTAAGGATAGCTATTTCTGTTTGCCGATTGACACCAAGCTGATAAGCATCAGGGTTATTAAGCCTTAAAACAGCCCTTTCACAACCTGATTCAATAAGGTAATTAGTATTAGTAAGGCCACCCTCAAGTTGTTTAATAATTTGAGGCTGGGTCTGAAAAGGCGCCTGCCACTGACGCCAATTCTGTAGATAGTGCTTAGCTTGATTCTGCACTTTGTTGGAAATAGGCTTTTCTCCATGCAATAAAACCAATCACAGACAAGATAATATATAAAGCGTAAAGTCCTGCGGTTTGATATAAATCGCGATCAATATATAAAAAGATCGCGACTGAATTTATCACAATCCAATACAACCAATTTTCTAATACCTTGCGCGCCACCATAAAAGTAGTTATCACACTGCCCCAGGTAGTAAATGAATCAATATACGGCATGCGGGCTTCCGTATTTTGAGATAACAGATAGCCCGACACAACGGATAAGATCAACACTAAGCCAATAGCAGCCATATGCTGCTTAATACCCCAAACGCTTAGCTTAATCCCATTAGCGCTAGAACCACCGCGCTGCCACTGATACCAGCCATAGACTGCCATAACCATATAGTAAGCATTAAGCGCCGATTCCATATATAGGCTAACATCGCCAAATATCCAAATATAGATACCGGTACTAATAAAGGCACAGTACCAACACAGGCTATTTTCGCGCATAGCAAATAATAAGTAAGCAATGCCTAATAACACTGCAACTGTTTCTAAACCAAGCCATTCAAACATTATTTTAACGCCTCATATCCGGGGATTACTTTCATCACATAGACCGCCATATTAAATTCTTTATAGCAGTCTGCAATAGTCTTTTGCACCGCCTGCATAGCATAATCATATTCACCCTGAACCACAGTACTGGTGGGAAAGGTGGTGATTTTTAGATGATCGAAATGATTAATACGCTCAATAAATCCCTCAATGGGAGGAATAAATTCCTCCCGGTTGGGGTACATACTGATATCTATGGTCACTTCCATAAACAAATTCCTACTAGCTAGATTGTCTTAATTAAAAGGCCGCTCTGACAGACATTCCTATTACCTTTGGCGAGCCTAACTGTTGAAATTCAGTTTCATCAAAGCCATCACCAGATCGCGGATCTGCATCCCAACCGGAGAATCCGCGAACGCCATAATCTTTGTCAGAGGCATTATTGATATAAGCCGACAATTCAAAATCATTTGCTGTGTAAACAAGTCGCGCATTGACTAAGTTATAGCTCTGAGATTGATAATTGTGGGAATCAGAGTAATAAAACTCATCCTTGCCTTGCACTTCCAATATGGCTGTTAGCTTGTCCGATAAATCGTAGTTCACAGAGGTAGCATAACTATATTCAGGCGCATGAGCCGCCGCTCTATTTTCCAGAGTAAATGCATTAGGATTAGAGTCATTATGCTCAGTAATCTTGGTCTGCAAAAGACCTAGGCTAGAAGCAAGCATTAGGTTGTTTTTAATCTGCCAAGTCATTTCCCACTCAACACCATAGCTATAACCCTTACCAGCATTAGTAGTGAAATCAATCCAACCGACGCCATCTGATTCTATAGCTGAAGATTTTAGCTGCAGGTCTTGGCGATCGGTGTAAAAAGCCGTTATATGGTTAGTTATAGTGCCGTCGGGAGAATTGAATTTACCACCCAACTCATAATTCCACTGATACTCGGTATCAAAATGTCTATCTGACTCGCTAGGCAAATCTGGTTCAGCATTAAAACCACCGGCTTTATAGCCACGAGTAAGGCTAAGATAAACAAGGTTATTAGCCTCTGTCGTCAATTCAAGCGCAAATTTACCACCAAATAAATGCTCATCGTTTTTACCGTCAATTTCGTTGCTGTCGGCATAATCTGATTGCCAATTTTCGTAACGCAGACCAGAGGTTAATGCGAGGTTGTCTCTTAGTGGTGTACTTGCTTGGGTAAACAAAGAAGACGACTTAGTTTCATACTGACTAGTAAAACGTGCGTCATAGGTATAATCCCTTATTAGGTCAATAGTCGATGTTTGATGGTAAATGCCAACTAACCAATCACTACCCGCAATTTGACCCTCAGGTCCTGATACCCAGCGCACCTCAGCAGAATCTCTGGCAATATCTCGCAAATAGTTATCAAAGGCTTGATATCCAGGCTGTAATTCAGGTCCTGTCCAATCCTCATCATAGCCATATTCGGTATCAGTTCGATTAGTAGTTAATATTGTATTTATAGTTACAGCATCGGATTTATTCCAGCTGCTATTAATTGCAAATGCGGTACTTTTTTGGCGATCATGGCCCGGCTGATCAGACATGGTATTACGGTTTTCATCCAATGAAAATGCATCATAGCCATTGTCTATATCTAAATGCAGCGCCGTAAAATCAATGGTTAAGTTATCAGCCGCTAAATAACGCAACTTTAAACGCGAGGTCAATTCATCAATATTATTGGTATCTTTTTTATTTAATGTGGTGTTTTTAATAAAACCATCGGATGCTGTTTTACCAATAGCCGCTCTATATAACCACTGATCATTTAACAAACCGCCAACAGCAGTTTCAACACTAATGCCGTTGTAACTACTGGCGGATGTCTTAAGATACCCTTGATTTTCTGCAGAGGGGTCTGCGGATTTAAGGTTAATCACACCCGCCAACGCATTAGCACCAAATCGAGTGCCTTGAGAGCCTCGAAGTACCTCTACCTGATCAATATCAAGTAGGGTTGCAGCACCGCCAAAGCCAGTAAAATCAATACCATCGACATAGGTTCCAACCGATGGATTTAGTGGTGCAACAAATTGACTGCGCTGACCAATACCGCGAATTTGGAAATATCGACCTCTGGAAGCACCAGATGCAAAATTAACATTGGGAGTGAGTGCCAATAAGTCTTCTAAGTGACGACTATTGCGCTGACCAATTACCTCAGCATCAATAACTGAAATACTGGTTGGAATATTTTTTAATTGTGATTGGCGAAAATCTGAAGAAATAATAATTTCTTCCATAGCAGTATCTGCATTTGATACAGATACTAAAAGAGTAGAAACAATACAAAATAATACAAATGAAAAAGTTTTGAACAAATAGGTCATGGTTGAGCCTCAATAACAAGTGGTTATGGAGACCCGGAGTCAAAAGACGAGGTGAAAAGGGAGTAACTAAGTCCTATTCCTACGCCGGCATAATCCGGATCAGGTTCAAAGGGTGCATCTCAGGTTAAATAACCGCCCCTTAGGCAAGATAAATACTAGCATTTTTCAAGTATAGATTTCAATAAATGTAAAAGTTATAAATTTTCGTTATAACAATTCGTCTAATACTAAAGTATTAGTTCTTTTGGGCTATACAAATCTCTTACAAATTGTAATAAATTAGTATTGATGAAACTTTAAATTTAAGTGTAAGAGCATATTTATAACTAGCAAGTAATCATTAGTTATAGCGGTATATTGGAAAAAAATAAGGGACTTAGTTATGGACACCAACAGATATGAAGGAACATCATCCCCAATACAAATAAATAATCTTGAAATTGGCAGCGATGAAATGATAAATCAAGCAATTACCCAGTTAGAGGCAGCATTTGATTTAGGACTAGCCGGTTTGAGGGAATACTTAAACCAACTAGCCCCTGAAGATAGAGAAAAAGTAATTTTGACTATTAGCGATAATATTCAAAACTATTGATTCATATCCTCTGACAATTTGGAAAATAAACGTTTTAATTGGTTTGGTCTAAGAGCGCTCATCTGACTGTATAAACGTGCAACAGGATCACCGTCCTCACGCACTTCGTCAGATTCTTGGTATAGAGACTCTGGTTCAACGCCAAAGAAATTTGCGATGCGGACCACTGATTCACGTCGCGGCTCTTTGGTTTTTTCGTTTAAAATTCTATTAATGGTTGGCTGTGGCACACCACAGCCACGGGATAATCCGCTTTGTGATACCCCATTTTCACGCATTAACTTTGCCAATTGTTGGCTAATGTCTTGTTTGCTCATAGTTTCTTTTCCTTCCCTGTCAGTAATTTTATATATATAGCACCTAAAACACCACCTTTTGAGCGTAATGTTTGTTTTTCTCAAAAACTCGTTCAATCACTCCAATTGCTATGAATATTGATTTTCATACACAACAGAATTATTAATTACTATATTCATATCATTTGCATTATATTTTTAAGCTTGAAGTTAATTTCTCAACAACTGAGGGGTCAGCCAAGGTTGATATATCGCCCAAATCGTTAAATTCACCACTAGCTACCTTTCTTAAGATTCGTCGCATAATCTTGCCTGAACGTGTTTTGGGTAGACCGGCAGCCCAAAAAATCCCATCAGGTTTTGCAATAGGCCCTATCTCAGCAGCACAAAGGTCCACTAATTGTTGCTTGAGGTTTTGATCGGCTTCAACACCGACCATAGGAGTAACAAAACAATAGATTCCCTGCCCCTTTATATCATGGGGCGCACCGACCACAGCTGCCTCAGCAATGGCATCATGAAGCACAAGTGCGCTTTCAATTTCAGCCGTTCCCAAACGATGACCAGAAACGTTTAGGACATCATCTACTCGACCGGTAATCCAATAGTAGCCATCCTTATCGCGTCGAGCACCATCACCGGTAAAGTAATAATCTGGGTAGGCACTAAAGTAAGTATCTATACAGCGCTCATGGTTATTAAACACGGTTCTTATTTGGCTGGGCCAGGATTGTTTAATCATCAACAGTCCCTCTCCAGCACCTTCAATTTCTTGACCCTCAGCATCGAGTATTGCCGGTTCTATACCAAAAAAAGGCAATGAAGCTGAACCTGGTTTTAATGCCATTGCACCAGGAAGCGGCGTCAGCATATGGGCGCCCGTTTCAGTTTGCCACCAGGTATCAACTATGGGGCAATTTGATTCACCTACTACGCGATAATACCAGTGCCACGCTTCAGGATTTATTGGCTCCCCTACTGTGCCTAGAAGTTTTAGAGAGCTTCTGGAGGTTTTGGTAACATAATCATCACCTGCACCCATTAGAGCTCGAATTGCCGTAGGCGCTGTATAAAATTGATTAACCTGATGCTTATCTATCACTTGCCAAAATCTTGAAGCATCAGGATAGGTTGGAACCCCCTCAAACATCAGGGTAGTTGCCCCATTACACAGAGGACCATAAAGAATATAACTGTGGCCAGTAATCCAACCTACATCAGCCGTGCACCAGTAGATATCACCTGACTTGTAGTCAAAGGTGTATTTATGCGACATTGCAGACATTAATAGATAGCCAGCTGTTGTGTGAACTACACCCTTTGGTTTTCCGGTGGAGCCTGAGGTGTAAAGAATAAATAATGGATCTTCAGAATCCATAATTTCAGGTTCACAATCTGCAGAAACAGCCTCTATAGCTTGTTGGTATTTTACATCGCGACTTTCGTGCCAATTAATGTCAGCTGAGGTGCGCTCAACAACAATACAACTATGAACATTTAGGCAATTCTGTAAAGCTTTATCAGTATTTGCTTTGAGGGGAATTGTTTTTCCTCCGCGAACTGCCTCATCCGCAGTAATTACTACCCTGCAATCAGAATCCAAAATCCTGTCCTTCAAAGCCTCAGGAGAGAAACCGCCAAATACTACTGAGTGAACGGCGCCAATTCGCGCACAGGCTAACATTGCATAAGCTGCTTCTGGAATCATAGGCATGTAAATACATACTCGATCACCCTTAGTTACCCCGCGCTTACGAAGTACATTACCTAATCTTGAAACCTGTTCATGAAGCTCTGAATAGGTAATTTTTTTATCTGAACCTGGGTCATCACCTTCCCATATAATCGCTATCTGATCAGCGCTTGTATCAAGATGACGATCAATACAGTTTACCGCAACATTTAGTTTTCCATCGATAAACCAAGAAGCCTGAGCCTGTTTGAATTCAACATTACTTAGATCTGTCCATGGCTGCTGCCAAGTGAGGAATAAATCAGATTGTTCTGCCCAAAATAAATCGGGTTCTTCAATTGATTGGCGATACATAGATTGATATTTTTCTTTATCAACCCAAGCACTTGCAGACCAACTATCTGCAACGGGATAAACATTCTGATTAGACATCTATATTACCGCCATACGAAATATTACTGTTAAGCTGAGTTTATTTATTTTAACGCCAGACCTCAACCAAATCATTGATTTTTAACGAAAACTAAACATTATTGAATTAAACTATCGCTAATAAAATAACGATATCCTTCAAAATAATAAAATTTAGGGCTTACTTCTATGCCTCTGTAATGTTGTGACTATTTCCTATATTTAGCGCTACACCCATAATCAAAACATCTAAAATCACTAAATACACAACCCTAGATGATAGCGGCATCTGGTTATCTGATAATTCAAAGATATCGGCACTCAAGCTGTAGGCGCTCACATTAGATAGCGCGCTTTTGGATGGAGTCAATGAGATAACAACAGAACCATTTTTTTGCAGTTTTGGCTACATCAAGCAGCTCTTTGTTGTGATTGGTATCAGAAATTATAAAAAATACGTCCTTGTGATGGCCTTTCGAGGCAAACATCTGCTGAATCAAAATATCATCATGGCTTGAAACGGGTAAACTTAAACTGTGAAATTTATTGACTGCATCTCGAGCAACAATTGACGCAGCACCCAAAGCAAAGAAATAAATATGCCTTGCCAGAACTAGCCTCTCAACAATTTGATAAATACGTTGATGACAAATATTTTCTCGCACCAAGGCGAGATTGCTAATAACAGAATCAAATATTTTGGGGGTAAAAATGGCAACATTATCTGAGGCCTCGATTTTAGGATAAACGTAACAGATTCCACTGGCCAATGACCTGGCTATTCTTAATTTTAAATCTGGAAAACCTTTTGCATTGAATCGCTTGCAAAATCTATTGACACTGGGCTCACTCACCGCTGATTTTTTAGCTAAACTAGCGATACTAGATTCAGTTGCTGACTTAGGGTCGGCAAGAATCGCCCGAGCAACCTTAGTTTGGGTTTTATTGAGCTTGGGTAACTCTTTTGAAATTACTTCGATAAGACTTTGATTGTCTTTTTTTGCTGATATTTGTGGCTGACTACTCATCTCAATCCTTAAGTTTGATGTCATTTTTTGGCAGCGGAAAATAGAACTACCTGCTTTTAAAAACGCTAGCTCGCTTCCATTGCAAGACTAATTAATAGGGTTTTTGGGTATATCATTGCAAATAATCACAATACCCTCCTTAATATAGACGTCTTTTTGTAATAATAAGCAAAAAAAACGGTTATCAATTGATTAAAATGCCGCGAAAAATTATAATTTTTGTAATTTTACTACAAATCAAGGTTTCCCTCTTATGTTCAAAATAGCCATTAATGGTTTTGGCCGCATTGGTCGCAATATTGTCAGAGCTTATTACGAACGCCCTGAACTTCACGACAAACTCCAAATTGTTGCAGTTAACGATTTAGGTGACGTTGATATCAGTGCTCACCTTTTACAATTTGATACCGTTCACGGTCGCTTTAATCAGCAGGTTGAAATTGGCGAGAACTCGATGACTGTCAATGGCGATGAGATTAAGTGGTTTTGCGAAAGAGACCCTGCCAATCTTCCTTGGGGCGACCTTGGTGTTGACGTGGTATTCGAATGCACCGGTGTATTTACTAAAAGAGATAAAGCGGCTCTGCATATTGCTGGCGGCGCAAAGAAAGTGATTATCTCTGCACCTGGTTCGGGTGTAGATGCGACTATCGTTCATGGTATCAACCACGACCAACTAACCGCTGATCATGAAATCATTTCTAATGCTTCATGTACCACAAACTGTCTTGCTCCTTTAGTGCAACCACTTCAGGATGCTATGGGCATTGAGTCAGGCTACATGACAACAGTCCATGCCTATACAAATGATCAACAGCTAAGTGATGTATATCACTCTGATGTATACCGCGCTCGGTCTGCAACTCAATCAATGATTCCTACTAAAACTGGTGCTGCTGTTGCTATTGCGGATGTAATTCCTGAATTAGCCGGCAAACTCGATGGTATGGCAGTTCGCGTGCCAACAATTAATGTTTCATTGGTTGACCTTGTCCTTAATGTTGGTAGAGAAACTAGCGTAGAAGAAGTAAATCAAGTGCTAAAAACAGCCGCTGATGGTGCCTTAGGCATTGTATTAAGCTATTGCGATCAACCACTGGTTTCTGCCGATTTTAATCATATTGCCTACTCAAGCAACTTTGATTCTTTGCAAACTCGGGTCAACGGATCTATGGTTAAGGTTATGGCTTGGTACGACAACGAATGGGGTTTCTCAAACCGCATGCTTGATAATAGCCTTGTACTCTTAACAGCGGACTAATCTTTTATGCCAAGAAGAACCAAAATCCTTGCAACATTGGGGCCAGGAAGCAGTGATGAAGCTAACCTGGCTAAACTTATTCAAGCGGGAGTTAATGTTTTCCGCCTGAATTTCTCTCACGGCAGTGCCGAAGAGCATACTGAACGCGCTATGACGATCCGCAAAATTGCCAAGTCATTGCAAATGCCAGTGGGCATTCTCTGCGATATGCAGGGGCCAAAAATACGCGTAGGAAGCTTTGCTAATGATGCAAAGATTGACTTAGCTACCGGCGATATTTTTAGCCTTGATAGCAGCATGGACAAAGAAGCCGGAAATCAAGATGCGGTATATATCGAACAGGAACTTCTAGAAGATATGGATGCCGGTGATGTATTACTGCTAGACGATGGTCGAATCACTTTTGATATCCTAGAAAAGTCTGCAACTTTAGCTCGCTGTAAAGTGGTTCAGGGTGGCGTTCTTTCAAGCAAGAAAGGCGTTAATAAGTTTGGCGGAGGTCTATCTGCAGATGCTTTAACCCCAAAAGATAAGGCAGATATTAAAACTGCAGCAGCCTTAAAAACAGATTATCTAGCCATTTCGTTTGTGCGTGCAGCAGCTGATGTTGAACTTACTAGAAAGCTCCTAAAGGATGCAGGCAGCAGCGCTCACATCATTGCTAAGGTGGAGCGAGCTGAAGCTATTACTGATGAATTTTTGCCCGGCATTATCGAAGCGTCTGATGGCGTGATGGTCGCACGCGGAGATCTGGGTGTTGAAATTGGCGATGCCAACTTAGTAGCGGTACAAAAACAACTTATTGAAGCCGCTATGGCTGCCAATAAGGTTGTAATTACCGCTACCCAAATGATGGAATCAATGATTACTGCTCCTACACCAACCCGCGCCGAAGTTTTTGATGTTGCCAACGCAGTATTGGATGGAACAGATGCTGTAATGCTCTCAGCTGAGACTGCCGTAGGCAGTTATCCTGTAGAAACAGTTGCCGCTATGGCTAGAGTCATTGAAGGCGCTGAAAAGCACCCTTTAACCCAGCGCTCTAAACATAGAATTGATGAAACTTTTGAGCGAATTGATGAGTCTTTAGCCCTATCTGCTATGTATGCGGCCAACCACCTAAAGGGTGTCAAAGCTGTAATCTGTATGACTGAAACTGGCTTTACACCTCTACTGATGTCTAGAATCACATCTTCCTTGCCTATCTATGCTTTTGCTGAAAAGGCCGGCACCTGTGAAATCACTGCGCTGTATAAGGGCGTTATTCCGGTGCCTTTTGAAACATCGACGCTCGAACCATCAGATATTAATCACTTGGCTGTAGAAAAACTACGTGAATATGATGCCGTTAGTGATGGTGATCTAGTACTTATCACTAAGGGGGACTTTGTCAATGTTCAGGGCGGCACTAACACCTTAAAAATTGTTCGTGTAGGTGATGAAATCCGCTAGCCAAAAAAATGCCCTCGGCAATTCTTGCGGAGGGCATTTTATATTTTTTTCTGTTAGATCTTTAACTTGCCCAATACACTGTCACAGGAACCTGTGTTTGTTGCAGTACTGACCTAATAGGAAGCTCTTCAACGCTGCTTCCAGCCTGAGCCTGGTCAAGTACTCTCTGCTTGTTTTCACCGCTTATATGGATAATAAGACGCTCTGTGTTTAATAAACGCGGCAATGTCATGCTAATACGCTCGTGTGGGGCGGCTGTTGGCATAACTACTATACAACTGCGTCCAGAATCAAGATCTAAACCTGCAGCCAGTGCTGTTGCTCCTGGAAATAATGAGGCTGTATGACCATCATCACCCATACCGAGAATAACCACTGTAAACTGACCATATTCAGCTAATTCAGCTTCAAGTGCTGCCTCACCCTCAACCGCTGTTTGTGCAGAATTTTTGAGCGACAAAAACTGCGCACAATGAGCTTCATTAATTAACAAATTTTCCCGCACCAATTTTTCATTGCTATCTTGATGATCATTATCGACCCAGCGCTCGTCTGCAAGGGTCACTGTAACCTTTGACCAGTCCAAAGCTTGCTGTGATAACTGATGAAAGAAACCCATAGGGGTTCTTCCGCCCGATAGAATAAGTGACGCTTTACCCTGGGTGGCGATAGCATTTGCTAAACGCTCACTAACCTCTGCTGATAACGAATTATCCAGTGCCGAGGTGTTTTCATATTGTTTCATTTCCATTGTGCTCTCCCGCATAGCAATAGTTTTTACGCTAGATACCAGCTACGACCATCATTTTCTATCAACGATTCTGATTTCGACGGCCCCCAGGAGCCGGCATTGTATGAGTTAGCATCAACACCCTTATCAGACCAGGCCTTTAACAGTTCATCACACCACTGCCAAGACGCCTCAACTTCATCACGACTAACAAATAACCACTGATCACCATTTAATACTTCTAATAGTAATCGCTCATAGGCGTCTACTATGCGGCTATCATCACTTGGATCGAGAAAATCTAAATTAAGTGTGCGTTTTTCGAGACTTGAACGCTCTTTCATACACTGCTTCTTAGACAACATCTCTAGCTGAATGCCCTCATTTGGCTGCAGTCTAATCACCAAGCGGTTATTAGTTTCCGAATCATCATCAGAAAAGATTGCATGGGGATTATCTTTGTAGGTAATCACAATCTGCGTCACTTTTTCCTTCATTCTCTTGCCGGTACGAAGATAAAATGGCACGCCAGCCCAACGCCAGTTATCTACAAATACCTTCAATGCCACAAAGGTTTCAGTACTACTGCTATCTTCTGCGCTACCCTCTTCTTCCATATAGCCAACAACTGAATCACCAGCAATTTCACCCGCTGAATATTGGCCTCGAACGGCTTGCTCAGCCACATTATCTTGGTTGATGGGGGTCATTGCCTTCAGAAGTTTGACTTTTTCTGCACGAATTTCGTCAGCTTCAACTTTATTAGGCGGCTCCATCGCAACCAGCGAAAGTAACTGCAATAAATGGTTTTGAACCATATCACGCAACTGACCAACACCATCATAGTAGGTCCAACGACCTTCAATTCCTACTGTCTCTGCCGCTGTGATTTGAATATGATCAATACTACTATTATCCCATTGAGTATGGATAATTCGGTTAGCAAATCGAAGTGCAAGCAAATTTTGCACTGTCTCTTTACCCAGATAATGATCAATGCGGTAAATACCACTCTCTGGGAAAAATTTACCAACGGTATCATTGACTACCTTGGAACTTTCCAAATCATGTCCAATTGGTTTTTCGAGCACAATTCTAGACTTGGCGCCAATGCAGTTAGCATCATCGAGATGCTGGCAAATAGTGCCAAACATACTCGGCGGAGTCGCCATATAGAAAATAAGTGTACGGCTTTCATCCGACCATTCTTTTAACGCAACGAACTGTTCTTTTTCAGAAAATTCGATACGGATATATTCAATCCGCTGCTGAAATCGAGACCATACAGTATCGCACCAGTCATCACCAAGATTGGTCTTTAATGTTTCACCAATTTGTTTTATAAATTCAGCAGAATCAAGCTCTTGACGAGCAACCGCGGCAATACGCGTATTGGCGGTCAATAACTCAGCTTTATCTAACTGGAAAAGTGCTGGAAATAGCTTTCGACGCGATAAATCACCCCGCGCCCCAAATAAAACTAAATCAATCTTATTACTACTCATTTTTTACCTCGTAGTTTATAACTACTACTTTATAATTGGCTTTTTATATTATGGCCGCTGCTTCTCGAGCTAGCTGCTCAATGTCTTTCCATCGTTTTTCTCGAATATCATTTGGCTTAGCAATCCAAGATCCGCCGACACACATTACGTTGGGTAATGTTAAATAGTCCAATGCATTTCCTAGGCCAATTCCACCTGTGGGACAGAATTTAATATTGGGAAATGGTCCAGCCATCGCTTTCATTACAGGCGCACCACCAGCGGCTTCAGCTGGGAAGAACTTGAAATTTTCAAGCCCGTATTCCATTCCTCTCATTAACTCACTAACCGTTGATATACCTGGAAGGAAAGGTACTGAAGACTGGCTACCTATGGACAGTAGTTTATCAGTAGCACCAGGCGATATCATAAACTGACAACCCAGATCTTCAGATAACTTAATTTGCTCTTCACTGCATACTGTGCCGGTCCCTACAATTGCTTCAGGAACATGCTTTATTATTTGGCGAATACCTTCAACCGCTGCTTCAGTGCGAAGTGTAACCTCTAATACTTTTAAGCCACCAGCAACTAGTGCATTGGCTAATGGCACTGCATCCTCAACTTGATCCAGTGTAATTACTGGGATGACTGGATTTCCCGCTAACATTTTTTGCACCTATTACTCCTCAAATTTGTTTCAGTTTTTTTGCCGCACCAAGAAGCCCTAAGTTTTCTCTGACTACAATAAAAATTGGAATTGGCTTTAAATAACTTACAAAGCGACCTTTCTCTTCAAACTTATAACGAAAATCACTTTTAATAAAAAATTCTATAAATCGTGGCACTACGCCACCAGCAATATAAATACCGCCTTTTGCACCGTAGGTCAGCGCTAGATTACCGGCAGCACTACCCATTCCAGAACAAAACATATTGAGCGACTGAAGCGCCAATTCATCACTTCCATCTTGAGCAGCTGCCGCTACTTCTGCCGGAGTCTCATAGGCTCTTTCTATATTATTGATAGTGCAGAGTGATCTGTAGATATTAAAAATACCCTTACCGGACAGTAATCGCTCTAAGGATACCCTGCCATACTCTTCACGCAGCACATCAACTACAGCAGCCATTCTATCAGTTGTTGGCGGATAATCTGCATGCCCACCCTCAGAGTCTAAAACTTGATAACCATTTGCTGTTGGCACTAGACCTGCAACACCCAATCCTGTGCCTGCACCAAGGATACCAATTGGCTTTGTAGAAATCGGTTTATCACCGCCAACCTGGACAAGATCATTATCAGTTAACTCGGTTATACCATGTGCTACGGCTTCAAAATCATTGATAACAAATAATTCTTGGCATCCTAGAAGCTGCTTAAGTTGTGTTTTTGTAAAATGCCAATGACTGTTGGTAAAAGAAATCTCTTCAACATCTGCGGGACAGGCAACTGCAAAGCAAGCATTTATAGGAGGATTTTTCCAGCCTGTTGCTTCAGCTATTTCTGCCAATAAATCCACGACTAAGTCGGCAAATTCAGGATGTTCTTCAACTGAATGATGAAACTCATAACGGCTTTCTAGTTCTCCTGCGAGAATCGCAGAGAACCTTGCGTTGGTTCCGCCAATATCAGCAACCAGATTCCACTCAATAGTCATTTTTAATTCTCAGGATACAGAAATGAAGCGCCTTGCTCAGCGTCACTAATATTTTTACGATTGATGGCAAATATTTCTCGACCACAGCCAATTTGACCCGCAGTCGGTTGAGGTGCGGATTCTCGGCTTTCAAGTTCATCTAAATCACCGATAAAACTAAGCTCTCCGGTGACTGCATTCAATCGAATCATATCACCATCTCGCAATTTTGCTAAAAGACCACCATCGATAGCTTCTGGAACTAAGTGAATAGCTGCTGGAACTTTGCCAGAGGCACCAGACATACGACCATCGGTTACTAGTGCAACACTAAAACCTCGATCTTGGAGCGTACCTAGGAAAGGCGTCAACTTGTGTAACTCTGGCATACCCAATGCTTTTGGGCCTTGGAAACGCACAACTACAATACAATCTTTTTCTAGCTTGCCTGCCTTAAATAGTGGCTCTAGGTCATCTTGGCTTTCGATAACGACTGCTGGAGCCTCAACAATTTGATTCTCAATAGCTACAGCTGAAACCTTTGTAACACCTCGCCCTAAGTTGCCCTGCATTAGGCGTAAACCACCCTCTGTTGAAAATGGCTTATCAACAGTGGTTAAAACCTCTAGGTCTAATGGTGTTTGCGGTGATTGATTCCACTCAAGATCGCCATCACTTGTCAGAGTTGGCTCTTTGGTAAAATCAGAAAAATTGTCGCCCCAGGCGGTTTGAGCATCTGCGTGCATATAACCTGCGTCTAATAATTGACGGAACATACAACTTGTTCCTCCAGCCGCATGGAAATGATTTACATCAGCATGACCATTGGGATAGACCTTAGCTAGAAGCGGAACAGCCGCTGAAAGATCCGAAATATCATCCCAATTTAGAATAATACCTGCAGCTCTCGCAATCGCTACAAGGTGCATACTGTGATTAGTCGATCCACCAGATGCTAGAAGAGCAACGGTACCATTCACAATGGCTTTTTCGTCAATTACCTTGCCTATAGGTCGGTAATCATTACCCAGCGCAGTAATTCGAGCTACCTGATAGCATACTTCTTTGGTAAGCCTTTCACGCAATGGGTTATCCGGATTCACAAAAGAACTTCCCGGTAGCTGTAAGCCCAGGGCTTCTAGCACCATTTGGTTACTGTTCGCTGTTCCATAGAATGTACAGGTGCCATGACTGTGATAGGAGTCTGACTCTGCTTGAAGAAGCTCTTCTCGACCAATCTCACCCTGAGCGTAGAGCTGACGAATTCTTTGCTTTTCTTTGTTGGGCAAGCCAGACTCCATTGGGCCTGCTGGCACAAATAGAGTTGGAAGATAACCAAATGACAATGCGCCCATCAAAAGACCTGGAACAATTTTATCGCATATACCAAGCGCCAAAACCCCATCAAACATCTGATGCGACAGGCCAATAGCAGTACACTGGGCAATAACATCACGACTCAACAAGCTGAGCTCCATGCCGTCCTGACCCTGAGTAACGCCATCGCACATAGCTGGAACGCCGCCAGCTACCTGAGCAGTACAACCCATTTCTCGCATTGCCTGCTTAATCTGATCTGGATAGGTGGCATAGGGCTGGTGGGCAGATAACATATCGTTATAAGCAGTGACTATACCTATATTTCCTGCCTGCATCATACGCAGGCTATTTTTATCGTCTTCACCACAGGCAGCAAATCCATGAGCTAAATTACCACAGCTTAATTTACCCCTCTCAGGACGGTTGTTAAAATCTTCTTCTAACTGACGTAAATAATCAGAGCGTAAAGTCGCACTTCGCTTTATAATACGCTCGGTTACAGCTGCTATTTGGTTATTGAGATGACCCATATTGGCTCCATATATTTTAAGCCGCAATTGTAACAAAATTACAAAAGTTAACCATATATAATCAGTAGAATGGTTGTTTTTTGTAATTTTATTACAAAAACTAAAAAAGTGCGCTTGATTTAACTTGCGTAAACACGTTAAACAGGATTAATAGTAATAATGAATACAGAAAATTATATGCCGCTCAACACGCCAGCTTGGAATAAACTAATAGAGCTTGCGTCTGAAATACAGACCTCTGCAACGCCAATTACCATAAAGCAACTTTTTTCAAATGATGCTGAGCGAGCTGAAAAATACGCCTTAATGGTGGGAGAGCTAAGGCTAGATTTTTCTAAAAACTTAATTGATGACACAATTTTTGAACAGCTCCTTAATCTTGCTAATCAATCGACTTTGATCGCCCATCGAGATGCAATGTTTTCCGGTAAAGCCATCAACACTAGTGAAGATCGATCGGTACTGCACGCTGCATTAAGGGCGGCGCATTCAGATGATACTTCGGTCGAAGGCATGCAAAGAGCGGCGCAGGTCGAGAACCAACTAAAAGCCGTTGAGCATATTAGCAATGAAATCCGCCAAGGCAAATGGGTTGGAAGCACAGGTAAAGCCATCACAGATATTGTTAATATCGGTATTGGCGGCTCTGACTTAGGCCCGAAAATGGCCTGTACTGCTCTTGAAGAATTTGCCCACCCAACCATCGATGTGCACTTTATTTCCAATGTTGATGGCGCCCAAATTTTAAGCACGCTTAAAAAACTCAACCCTGAAACAACGCTGGTTTCTATTGCAAGTAAGACTTTTACCACTCAGGAAACCATGCTTAATGCGAAAACAGCAATTCAGTGGTTTAAGGATGAGTTAGAACTGGAAAACCCAAAAAACACCAGTCACTTTATCGGTCTAACAGCAAATCCATCTGCGGCAATTGCCTATGGCATTCCTGAAAATCAAATCCTAGAATTTTCAGACTGGGTTGGTGGTCGTTATTCGCTGTGGTCCAGTATTGGTCTGTCTATTGCTGTCAGTATTGGCTTTGAAAACTTTAAACAAATGCTTGATGGTGCTAGAGAGATGGATCAGCATTTTCAAAATGCGCCTTTAGAAAAAAATATGCCTGTTATCTTGGGGCTACTAGGTATTTGGTATAGCAACTTCCTTGACGCCCAATCAATTGCGGTTATTCCTTATTGCGAACGCCTTGGTCTTCTTCCTTCTTACCTTCAGCAGTTGGATATGGAGAGTAACGGAAAGTCTACTAGCCTTGATGGAAAACCTGTTAATTACAATACCGGCCCTATTCTATGGGGACAAACTGGCACCAATGGACAGCACGCTTTTTTCCAATTGCTTCACCAGGGAACAAGAATGGCTCCTATCGACTTTATTGCAGCAGTTTCTGATAATTTGAGTAATTCTGAACACCATCAGGTATTGCTAGGAAATATGCTAGCTCAAGCTTCGGCGTTAATGGAGGGTCAAGCTGCTCCTGAGGGTGAACAACATCGTTTTTATCCCGGCAACAAGCCTTCTAACACTCTTTTATTAGACCAGTTATCACCTAAGAATTTTGGCGCACTAGTTGCACTTTATGAGCACAAGGTCTTTGTTCAGGGTAGTATTTGGAATATCAATTCGTTTGATCAATGGGGTGTAGAGCTGGGCAAGAAAATGGCGAATAATCTTTTGGACAAAGATTCAGGTGCTTCTAACATGGATCCGTCGACTAAAGCATTGTTTAGCTATATAGAAGAAAAGTCTTAGAGTTTAACTACGCAGTTCACGCGGAAGAGAAAAACTAATTGTCTCAGTAACGCCATCAAGTTCTTTTGGTGGCGTTGCCCCCAGCTCGACTAATCTTTCAATCACTCCGGATACCAAAATTTCTGGCGCCGAAGCGCCGGCAGTTACACCCACTGTTCCAGCCTTGGCAACCCACTGCCGCTCAATATCTTCTGCACCATCAACTAAGTAAGCATCACAACCACAACGTTCAGCCAGCTCGCGCAATCGATTTGAATTAGAACTAGAGGGTGATCCAACCACTAAGACCACATCCGCTTCAAGCGCTAGTTGCTTGACGGCGTCTTGACGATTCTGTGTGGCATAACAGATATCATCTTTGCGCGGACCTTCAATGGCAGGAAACTTTTTGCGCAGAGCATCAATAACTTTGGACGTATCGTCCATTGACAGCGTAGTTTGGGTCACAAAGGCTAAGCTATCTGGGCTTTTAACTTCTAAATCAATAACATCCTGTTCATCTTCGACCAAATAAATATCACCCCCAGCACTATGATCATATTGACCCATAGTACCCTCTACTTCTGGATGTCCTGCATGACCAATAAGGACACATTCCTTGCCATCAGAACTAAACTTACTTACTTCTATATGCACTTTAGTTACCAATGGGCAGGTAGCATCAAATACTTTTAACTGCCGACTAGCGGCTTCATTTTGGACTTTTTGCGATACCCCATGGGCACTGAAAATAACCACTACATTATCGGGAATTTCGTCAATTTCATCGACAAACACTGCGCCGCGATTACGCAACTCATCTACCACAAATTTATTGTGCACAACTTCATGACGCACATACACCGGCGCACCAAACTGATCGAGAGCAAGATTAACAATATCAATGGCACGGTCTACGCCTGCACAAAAACCTCTGGGGTTAGCAAGTTTTATATCCATAGATCATACCTCTTTTAATTTAGTGGACTGAATTGGGTGAAACTTCAACAATTTCTACCTTAAAGATAATATTGCGTCCGGCTAATGGATGATTAAAATCAACTCTAACTGAATCATCGCCGATATCTATTACCACCCCCGGCAATTCACCCTCACCATTTTGAAATGAAAACACATCTCCAATATTTAGCGATTCTTGATCAAAATTATCTCGCGCTAACTGCTGCATGTTTTCTGGATTTCGCTGTCCAAAAGCATTTTCAGGTGAAATTACAAATTCACCATGATCGCCTGCTTTAAGACCTTGTAGGGGAGCTTCAAAACCAGGTAAAAGATTACCATCACCTAGGATAAATGTGGCCGGCTGAGTATCAAAATTTGAGTCTATAAGCTCTCCATTCTCAAGCGCAAGCGAGAAACTCATAGTTACCTTAGTACCCTGATCTATAGTCAAACTCATAAAACTAACTTAGTCCTTATTTTTTCGTTCTGATGCAACTGCAGGGCGCTTAATAAAACCTTCAACAAGAATAAGTACAGCACCAACAGAGATTGCACTATCTGCAATATTAAACGCAGGGAAATGCTTGCCAGACCAATGAAAGTCTAAAAAATCAACCACATAACCCAAGGTTACTCGATCGTAGAGATTGCCTAAGGCACCGCCCAATATCAATGCAAGGGCCAAACCTTCTAACTTTTGATGCGCTGACAGCCTGAAAATCCACACTAGAATAACTAGGCTAACTAGTGCTGCAAAAACACTAAAACCCCAGCGCTGCCAGCCGCCTTCATTGTTTAAAAAACTAAAAGCTGCGCCAAAATTATGCACTCTAACCAAATTAAAGAAACCAGTTATGGGTTCAGAGGCACCGTAAAAATAGTGATTAACAACCCATAGTTTTGTTAATTGATCGGCAAAGAAAACCAACAGTGCAATACTTATTAATAGCCAAATATGCTTGCTACCAGAAGCCTTAGAATTAGGCATAATGACGGGTTTCTCCCTGTCCCGCTATATTCTCAATACAGCGACCGCACACAGTCGGATGCTCTTCATTGCTGCCCACATCATCAATATAGTGCCAACAGCGAACACATTTATGGCCTTTAGACTTTTCCACCAACACTTTAAGACCCTCAAACTGTGAGTCTGACACATCATTAGGTGCATCTTCCAAATCAGCGAGCTCTGCTTTTGAGGTGATGGTCACAAAGCGCAATTCTTGGCCTAGCTTGGCAAGGGATTTATGTAGCTTAGAATCAGCGAAAATCTTAATATCCGCCTCTAATGAACCCTTTATGCCACCCTGATTTCGCTGCTCTTCAATAACTTTGTTAATCGCCTCTTTAGCTAACAAAATATTTGCCCAATCCTGCTCAGTAATTGACTCACTTTCAGTCAAACGCTGCAATGGATACCATTCTGCCGTAAACACATATTTATCGCGCTCACCGGGCATGTGATCCCATATTTCATGAGCAGTAAAACTCAGAATAGGCGCTATCCAACGAACAAAAGCTTCACTGATATGATACAGGGCAGTTTGCGCCGACCTGCGCGGCAAGCTATCTTCGCCACAGGTATAGATTCTATCTTTGATAATATCGAGATAAAAACCACCCATATCTCGTACACAAAAATTATGTAGTTTTTGATAAATTTGATGGAACTGGAAATTGTTGTAGTCACTGATAATTTGTTCTTGCAGCTGTGCCGCACAGTCAATCGCCCAGCGATCTAGGGCCAGTAACTCAGAATTTTCAACCAGATGCTGTTGCGGATCAAAACCATCGATATTTGACAAGAAATAACGCGCCGTATTGCGAATTCTTCGATAGGATTCACCCGCACGTTTAAGAATCTCATCAGATACTGTCATTTCAGCACTAAAGTCCGCACTGGCAACCCAAAGGCGCAATACATCAGCGCCTAGCTCATTAATAACTTTCTGTGGTGAGATAACATTACCAATGGATTTAGACATCTTGCGGCCGTTCTCATCAACGGTAAACCCATGAGTTAAAACTGCCTTGTAAGGGGCAGTGCCATTAATTGCAATTGCCGTTTTCAAAGACGACTGGAACCAACCTCGATGCTGATCTGAACCTTCTAAATAAAGATCCGCCGGATAACTGAGCTCATCGCGGGCATCAATCACCGAAGCGTGAGTTACACCAGAATCAAACCACACATCCAATGTATCGGTAACTTTTTGATAATCATCGGCTTCAGATCCAAGCAATTCTGAGGCATCAAGGTCGTACCATGCGTCCATTCCATGCTGCTCAACTAGTTTTGCTACCTGCTCAACAATAGCTGCTGTATTGGGATGAATATCACCTGTTTGTTTGTGTACAAATAAAGCAATTGGAACCCCCCAAGTACGCTGTCGAGAAATACACCAGTCAGGACTAGCATCTAACATACCCTGAATGCGAGCTTCGCCCCACTCCGGGTGCCAACTAACCGATTTAATTGCGGCTTTAGCTTTATCCAATAGACCTTTCTGATCCATAGACACAAACCATTGTGGCGTTGCACGATAGATAAGCGGTGTTTTAGTTCGCCAACAGTGCGCGTAACTATGACTAATTTTGCCACAGCTCATCAGCTGACCACGGTCTGTTAAAACCTCAATAACCTGCTCATCCACTTTGTAAACGTGCTGACCGGCAAATAGTTCGACATCATCTTTGTACACCCCATTATCAAGAATGTAATTTAGCGTACCTATGCCATATTTATTGGACACAGCAAAGTCGTCTAAACCATGATCTGGTGCAGTGTGGACACAGCCAGTTCCTGCATCTGTGGTGACATGATCGCCTAATAAAATAGGGATTTCACGCTGGTAAAAGGGATGACTAGCCACAATATTTTCTAGTGCAGCACCCTGACAGCTAGCGAGAATTTTGTAATTGGTTAG
Organism: Porticoccaceae bacterium; assembly: GCA_045560645.1. Lineage (GTDB taxonomy): Bacteria > Pseudomonadota > Gammaproteobacteria > Pseudomonadales > Porticoccaceae > HTCC2207. The sequence continues at coordinate 24,326 of JBJKZE010000007.1, forward strand.
CTTTAGTCGCTCCGCAACTGATTCAAGCAAATCTGTAGCGCAAATAAGCCTTTTAGAACCAGCCTGAATTAAGCTGTACTCTAAATCAGCACCAATGCTAATTGCCTGACTGCTGGGGATAGTCCATGGTGTAGTAGTCCAAATTAAGAAATTAACTGAACCCTCACCAGCTAAACCATCAAAGGCAACTTCCAATTTTTGCAGCTGATCTTGATCTTCTACCGCATAGGCAACGTCAATAGAGAACGATGTTTTATCTTGATACTCCACCTCTGCTTCAGCCAGTGCCGAACCACCTACCACACTCCAATAAACTGGCTTGTAGCCCTTAACCAAGTGACCGTTTTCGGCGATCTTTCCAACCGCGCGAATAATATTAGCCTCAACATCAAAGTTCATGGTTAGGTATGGATTTTGCCAATCACCAAGTACCCCTACTCGAATAAAGTCTTTGCGCTGCCCTTCAACCTGCCGCATAGCATAGTCACGGCATTTTTGACGAAACTTAGAGTACTCTACCTTTACCCCTGCTTTGCCAATCTTTTTCTCAACATTGTGCTCAATTGGTAGACCGTGGCAGTCCCAACCAGGAATATAGGGCGCATCAAAACCACTGAGAGTTTTGGATTTAATAACAATATCTTTAAGGGTTTTATTGACCGCATGACCCAGATGAATATCACCATTAGCGTAGGGAGGACCATCGTGAAGAATATATTTTTCACAGCCCGCTCTAGACTTTCGAATATGTTGGTATAGATCATCATCTTGCCACTGCTTTAACATTGCAGGCTCACGCTGTGCAAGGTTAGCCCGCATAGGGAAATCAGTTTTAGGCAGATTTAAGGTCGTCTTATAATCAATACTATCGGTCATAGTTTTTAAACTTTTCCATTTTCTTCGATTTAATGGCTGTTTGCTGCAAACCACTGTTTAATCAATACTACGTCATCACTGATACTTTCAGCCAAATCATCCAAACTAGTAAATTGTTGCTCATCTCTAATTTTATAAACAAACTCAACACTGATTCTTCGACCATAAATTTGCTGATCAAAATCCAACAAATGTACCTCTAAGATGGGTTTTACCATATCACCTATGGTGGGTCGCACCCCCACATTAGCCGCACCTTTAACGCGATGCTCAACACCTTCGATATCTACCCAAACAGCATAGACACCTGCCAGTGGAGCCCTAAACCGATTAAGGTTAACATTGGCGGTAGGAAATCCCAACTCTCGACCCAACTGCTGACCAAAGGTTACCTTGCCATTAATTGAAAATGGCCGTCCCAATAAACCAGCTACCTGGTCAAAATCCGACTGTTGGAGCAATTGACGCACCAATGTACTACTTACTCTTTGACTTTGTAGCTCAACAGTTTGGGTATTTTGTACACTAAAACCCCATTGTCCACCCATTGTCACCAAACTATCAAAATCGCCTTTTCGATCACAGCCAAATCTAAAATCATCGCCAACTATAAGGTGCTTGGTATTAACACCATCAACCAATATATCTTGCACGAACTCTGTTGCAGTTAGACTGCGAAGTTCATGGTTAAATCTTAGGCAAACAACCAAGTCCATACCAAAATTTAAAAGCGCTTCAATTTTTTCCCGCAGGCGCATCAATCTTGGCGGCGCAGTTTCAGCAGAAAAATATTCCTGAGGCTGAGGTTCAAATGTCATAGCAACTGCTAGACAATCCGAACTTTTTGCCTTATCGATAACCTGCTGAAGTATCGCCTGATGCCCTAGATGCACACCATCAAACGAACCAATAGTCACAACGGATTGTCGGTCAGATAGTCGCGATCTATCTATATCGCGAATCAGGCTTATTTTCGACTGCTTTGACACCTAACTAGGCACTCTTTAGTAAAGGCGCAAAGTATACCTAGCAATCGCCAGAAAGGTAAGCTATTGCACCCAATTGGTGCTACAAAAATCAATAGAAATATCTTTTAAGAGGCCCGTTAATTAGTTATTTAAATCACTGGTTGCCTTTGCCGGGCCGCGCATATCCGATAGTCTAAATCCAAAAACCAGCAAGCTAAGTGCAAAGGATAAAAATCCAGCACCACAGAGTATTACAATAGTGGTTACTCGCTGCAGCCAATCTTGCTGATAAATAATGTCAGAGCCACCCCATATCTGCAGTAACTGAGTAAGCACTATCAACATGATAACAACAGAGGCACTTAGGCTAGCAAAAAAACTTAACCAACCCTTAGACGGTTGATAAATTCCTTTTTTACGCAGACTTAAAAACAATAATATGGCATTGATAAACGCTGACAATGAAGTTGCTGCCGCCAACCCAAGATGACCAATCTGCCAGTATTTGTGCAGTGGTATAACCAGCAACAAATTAAACAGCATATTCAACACCATAGCGATAACACCAATACGAACCGGTGTTCGCATATCCTGACGGGCAAAAAAACCGGGCGCTAGGACTTTAATCAACATAAAGGCAATAAGTCCTGCTGCGTAGGCTTTAAGACTAAGAGAAGCCATCGCCATATCGCGCAATGTCATAACCTCACCATAATAAAATAAGGTCACCAAAATAGGTTCAGCCAACAGCATTAGTGCCGCCGCCGCAGGCAAGGCAATAATTAAAATCATCTTTAGCGCCCAATCTAGAGTTTGCGAAAAAGCTTGATTTGATTGCGCAATATGATGGCGTGATAAATTGGGCAAAATCACTGTGGCAATGGCAATACCAAAAACACCTAGCGGCAGTTCAGACAGTCGATCTGAATAATAAAGCCAAGAGACACTACCCGTCGGTAAAAAGGTTGCAAGAACAGTATCCAGCAAAAGGTTGATCTGACTCACGGAAACGCCAAATATAGCCGGTGCCATAAGCGCCAATACCTTCTTCACACCTGAATGCTGCCAATCAACCTTGGGCATAGGTAGCATATGAATTCTACGTAAAAAGGGTAACTGAAAAATAAACTGGATAATGCCGGCTACTAAAACACCCCAAGCAAGGGCATAGGCTGGCTGGTCAAATAGCGGTGCACCAATTAAAGCAGCGGCAATCAGAGTAACGTTTAGCAATAATGGAGTGAATGCTGGAACTGCAAAGCGGTCATAGCTATTGAGGACCGCACCGGCGATACCGGTCAATGAGATAAATAATAAATAGGGAAAGGTAATGCGCAACATTTCAGCGGTAGCCGCAAACTTGCTGGGATTATCCATATACCAGCTAGGCGCAAAAAGCGCCGCCATCAAGGGCGAAGCTACAACAATAAATAACGTAATAAGAATAAGTGTTAAACCTAGATTACCCGCTACCCGACTGACAAGCTCCCTTACCGCCGCTACACTGCCCTTTTCCCTATACTCACCCAGAATGGGTACAAAGGCTTGGGCAAAGGCACCCTCAGCAAACAGTCGACGGAAGAAGTTAGGAATCTTAAAGGCAACGAAGAACACATCGGCCAATGCCTCGGCACCGATTACACGCGCAAAAACCACATCGCGCGCAAGCCCTAGGAAGCGCGATAGCATAGTAAAAAAACTGACCACGCCGCTGGAGCGAAGTAGTCCATGATCTTTTTTCTGCACTGTAGTTTCTTCAGTCACTATGTATTCCATTAAAAGAAATCTGCATGATAGTTTAACGGTAGTAACAACCCAGTCCAAGCAAATCTATCAGTTGGATTCCATTGCTTTGAAAACAATTCTAAGTAAACCAATAAAAAGTCTGGTAAAAGGGTAATATTAAGGTTGAATATCACTAAATAACCATGTATATTTCCGCGCCTTTACAGAGTTCCCTTTATTTAGGAGATAGTTCAAGTGGCTAATTCGGCACAAGCAAAAAAACGCGCACGTCAAAACGAAAAAAGACGTCAGCATAATGCTGGCCTTCGATCAATGGTTCGTACCTACATTAAGAAGGTTGACGCAGCTTTAGAAAGTGGCGATGCTACAGCAGCCCAAGAAGCTTACAATACATCGGTTCCAGTGATCGATCGTATGGCTGACAAAGGAATCATTCACAAGAATAAAGCTGCGCGCCATAAAAGCCGCCTTAACACTAAAGTTAAAGCCCTTGCTGCTAAGTAATTTATTCTATGTGTAAAAAAACCGGCTGCTGCCGGTTTTTTTATGCCTAAAAATTTATACCTTAAGACGTAATATTGTTACTAATAAAGGTCTGCACTGCCGCCTTATCATTATCAAGCACCGTGTAACGCTCTTCTCTGTCAAATAAATCCACCATATGAGATGGCAATGCAGGGTCTTCTGGATAGCCTGCTTGCTTGACTGCATCTGGGAATTTTGCCGGATGGGCTGTTGCTAAGGTAATCATTGGCGTGAATTTATTATTACTACATTCGCGAGCCGCAGCTAGACCAATGGCTGTGTGCGGATCTAACAGATAACCACTTTCTTCAAAAGTCGAGCGAATAACCTCAACCATGCCTTCATCACCACAACGATAGCTTGAAAAAAGCTCTCTTGCTTTAGATAAGGCTGTATCACTCAACTTCATATGACCATTTTTGGCATCAGCCATTAGCTTGGCAATCTGCTGGCCATCACGATCGTAGAGATCGAATAATAAACGCTCAAAGTTGCTGGATATCATAATATCCATACTTGGCGCTAAACTTTGCTCTAACGGCTGCGTGCTGTGATCATTATCACTAATACAGCGATGCAAAATATCATTTTGATTAGTGGCAATCACTAACTGCTCAATGGGTAAACCCATTTTATGCGCTAGGTATCCAGCAAAAATATCACCAAAGTTTCCGGTTGGTACTGAGAATGATACTTTCTTATGAGGTCCGCCCAAAGCTAGGGACGCCCAAAAATAGTAGACGATTTGAGCCATAATCCGCGCCCAGTTAATTGAATTAACCGCCGCTAATTGCCTGCCCTCAGGTAAGAAAGACTGATCAGAAAAACTCGCTTTAACCATATTTTGACAGTCATCAAAATTGCCATGCAATGCCAAATTATGAATATTATCTGCCATTACAGTAGTCATCTGACGACGCTGAACCTCAGATACACGCTCGTAAGGGTGAAGAATAAAAATATCTAAATTCTTACAATGTCTACAGCCTTCAATAGCCGCAGAACCGGTGTCGCCAGATGTGGCGCCCATAATCACGACTTTTTGGTTGCGCTTGGCAAGGATATAATCTAAAAGATTACCTAAAAACTGCAGTGCAAAATCTTTAAATGCCAGCGTTGGACCCTGGAAAAGTTCTAAGATCCATTGATTGTGCCCAGCTTGAATCAGCGGCGCCACGGCTTCATGCCGAAAGCCTGCATAGGATTTTTCAATCAACTGACGCAAATCCTGCTCAGGAATTGACCCACCGACGAATGGCGTAATAATTTTTAGGGCTAACTCCTCGTAGGAAAGCTCGCCCCATGAGGCTATTTCTTCAGTGCTAAATTTGGGTAATTGCTCTGGCACAAATAAACCGCCATCTTCTGCAAGACCGGTCAACACGACCTCTTCAAAACTTTTTGGCTCTACGCCGCCTCTGGTGCTTATATATTTCATTTACTGATCCAAATGCTCTACGCGGATAAATTTAATCGAATCTCTAACAGTTTCAAGGTTTTCTATACGCTCAACTGCAGTACTTAGTTGCTTTTCTTGGGTGACATTAGTAACAATAATCACATTCACATAATCTTCACCAGCAGGCTGTTCTTTTTGCACTATGGCTTCGATACTGATTCCAGTATCAGCCATAATTGTAGTGATATCGGACAATACACCGGGCTTATCCAGAGCAGCGAAACGCATATAGAAGCTAGTTTCAATGTCTTCAATTGCCACTATATTACGCTTTTCTAATTCTGATATAGGACAACCCAAAGCGTTGACCTTAGCTTCCGATGAATACTCAATGGTACGCGCCACATCGACAATATCAGCAATAACCGAGGACGCTGTTGGCTCAGCACCGGCGCCGGGGCCACAGAACAATGTAGTGCCTACAGCATCGGCGTTAACCATAACCGCGTTAGATACATCATTTACGCCAGCAATCATACTGCTTTGTGGTACTAATGTTGGGTGCACTCGAAGTTCTACACCCTGTTTAGTTTGTCGGGCAATACCCAGATGTTTAATCGCATATCCAAGCTCTTTGGCATAGGCAACATCTTGCGGCTCTAATTGAGTAATACCATCGGTATACAAGCCTTCCAATGTCAGTGGCATCTCAAAGGCAATAGAGGCCAATATAACCAGCTTATGCGCCGCATCTATACCTTCGACATCAAAGGTCGGGTCTGCCTCTGCATAACCTTTTTCTTGAGCTTCTACTAGGACATCATTGAAATCACGCCCCTTGGTATCCATTTCTGTAAGAATAAAGTTGGTGGTGCCATTGATAATACCAGCCACCCAATTAATCTTATTGGCAGACAGACCTTCGCGAAGACCCTTAATAATAGGAATTCCACCAGCAACAGCAGCCTCGTAAGCAACAACCAATCCTTTAGAGGCGGCACAGGAGAAGATTTCCATACCATGCTCTGCAATCAATGCTTTATTAGCTGTAACCACATGCTTATTATTTTTTAATGCAGTCATTACCAAATCATAGGCAACAGTTGTGCCGCCAATTAATTCGACCACAATATCTATATTGGGATTTTGAGCGACTTCAAAAATATCTCGAACCACATCTACATTCGAGGTATCACAACTAGGATTATCGCGGCGAGCACCAACTTGTAGTATATTAATATCACAATTGGCGCGATTATTAATACTACTTAAATTGCGTGATATAACATTAAATACTCCGGAACCAACCGTTCCTAAACCGCAAATACCAACTTGCACAGATCGCACGTTTACTCTCCAAAAATTAATAATATTTTAGGTATAGTTTCGCTAAAAATGGCGGCAACATTAAACACCTAATTGAGCTCTGTCAATGGCGCAATTCTATACTAAAAAGGGCTTTTTCGGGGTTATTTTTACTTTTTTAACGCAAATGGTCCGATAGAGTTATCGGACCTATAGGCTATTCGGCTGCAATACCCATCAATTGAGCAAAATTTTCAGCCGGCTGGTAACCTGGAATTAGAGTGCCATCCATTAAAATAATCGCCGGTGTTCCATTGATACCAATACTATTACCAAAGGCATAGTGCTCTGCCACTGGGTTATTGGCACAGACTTTAACATCAACTTTCTGACCATTTTTTACCTTGGTCAGAGTTTCCTGCTTATCGCCTGCACACCAAGCCTTAGCTATTTTATCATAGGAACCTGATGGTATTCCCGCTCTTGGGAATGCTAGGTATCTAACCTCTATACCCATAGCATTTAACTGGGGAACCTCTCGATGAAACTTGCGACAATAACCACAGTCAACATCAGTAAACACATTCATAATTGCCTTAGATTCACCTTCAGGCTTGAAGATAATCATATCCTCTATCGAGCGCTCGGCAAATAACTGGCGTCTCTTTTCGGCCTGCCTTAACTCCATTGTGCTAGTAATCTCACTCGCCGTTATCTGAAGTAAATCACCCTGGAACAAATACTCGCCCGACTCATGAACAAATAGTAGTGGACCATTTTTGACCTGTACTTCGTAAATGCCTGGAACGGCTGAAGTTCCCACAATTGTAAACTCAAGATCTGGTCTTGCAGTTAACAAGTTTTTAAGTACATTATTAGTTTCTGGTGCAGCATTATCATCATCTTTAACAGCAACATTTTCTGTATCGGCGATAGCAGTATTTTGCTTATCTGCTGATAAAACAAATTTTTCCACACCAAGCAAACAGCAAAGCATTAATATAAACAACAACAAACCTGACTTATTGTTTAAGCCCAAAATATTCTCCCAGAGATGATTTCAGAATGGAAGGCAACCCCGATAAAGGGTTGCCTCTGTAAAGCAAGTTTAGACCATAATACCGAAAATTATAACGCTTCTTCGCCGGTTTCACCGGTGCGTATACGCAATGCCTGTTCAACTTTATAAACAAACACTTTGCCGTCACCAATCTTACCTGTTTTGGCAGCTTTTTCGACAGCTTCTATAACGGCATCGAGAATATCATCTGCCACTACAACTTCTAATTTTACCTTGGGCAAAAAATCGACTACATATTCTGCGCCGCGATACAATTCTGTGTGGCCTTTCTGGCGTCCAAATCCTTTAACCTCAGTTACGGTTATCCCTTGAACACCAACATCAGATAAAGCTTCGCGAACATCATCCAATTTAAATGGTTTTATTGTGGCTGACACCAAAAACATACAGTACTCCTCTTAAACAAAAATATTAATTAGTAGTTATAAAGATACTCATTATTTCATTATATTGCATCTTTGCTATAAATATTAAGTTTTAAAACAGAATATAGCTAGTAACTTATGACTATTTAATAGGCAAAAAAAACCGGGGCACAGGGCCCCGGTAAGCTTGCAGAGCAGAAACTTAGCTTTTTGAGCTTGTGAATTCAGGATAGGCTTCCATCCCACATTCAGCGATATCTACACCATTTGCTTCGTCTTCTTCAGAAACTCTGAGTCCGATTAGTGCTTTGATTACATACCAAGCTATGAAGCTTGTTACGAATACCCATACAAAGATGGTAGCTGCACCGATCAACTGACCTGAGAAAGAAGAGCCATCATTAGTCACAGGAACTAGCAATAGACCTAGTAGACCTACAACACCGTGAACAGAGATAGCACCGACAGGATCGTCAAGTTTAAGCTTATCAAGAGTAAGGATACTGAATACTACTAATACGCCACCTAGAGCACCGAATAGGGTAGCCTGAAGTGCACTTGGAGTTGAAGGCTCAGCAGTAATAGCTACTAGACCAGCTAGTGCACCGTTAAGTGCCATAGTAAGATCAGCTTTACCAAATAGAAGCTTAGCAACGATTAGAGCAGCGATAAGACCACCAGAAGCAGCAGCGTTAGTATTCAAGAATACCATTGCAACAGCGTTAGCACTTTCAACAGAAGCAGTAGCTAGTACTGAACCACCGTTAAAGCCGAACCAACCCATCCACAGAATGAATGTACCTAAGGTTGCCATTGGTAGGTTAGCGCCGGGGATTGCGTTAACTTCACCATTAGCACCGTACTTGCCTTTACGAGCGCCAAGTAGAATTACACCAGCCAATGCTGCAGAAGCACCTGCCATGTGAACAATACCTGAGCCAGCAAAGTCAGAGAAACCTAAGTCGCCTAAGGTGTACATACCGAATACAGAAGCTCCACCCCAGGTCCAAGCGCCTTCCATTGGGTAGATGTAACCAGTCATTACAACTGCGAACAATAGGAAAGACCATAGCTTCATACGCTCAGCTACAGAACCAGAAACAATAGACATAGCAGTTGCTACGAATACAACCTGGAAGTAGAAGTCAGCAGCGGGAGCGTAAGTCCAATCGTCAGCAACACCGTCACCAGCTATTCCGCTTAGGAAAGTATCGCCACCGTACATGATTGCATAACCGCAAACCATATACATGGTACAGGCGATTGCGAACAAAGCTACGTTTTTGGTTAAAATTTCAGTGGTATTTTTGGAGCGAACCAAACCAGCTTCTAGCATAGAAAAACCAGCAGCCATCCACATTACTAATGCACCACATACCAAGAAGTAGAAGGTATCTAGTGCGTATTGAAGTTGAAAGATCTCAGTCATTTTATATTTCCTCTAATTAAATTGCTTCGGCACCGGTTTCGCCGGTACGGATTCGGATTACTTGTTCAGTATTGGTTATAAAAATTTTGCCATCGCCGATTTTTCCGGTTTGAGCAGCCGCTGTAATTGCCTCTACTGCCGGATCAACAAGCTCATCCGACAAAGCAACTTCAACCTTTACTTTGGGTAGAAAATCCACCACATATTCAGCACCTCTATAGAGCTCTGTATGCCCTTTTTGACGCCCGAATCCTTTGACTTCGGTAACAGTGACACCTGTTACACCAAGCTCACCTAAAGCCTCTCGCACTTCATCGAGTTTGAAGGGCTTTATTATTGCCGTAACCATTTTCATTGAAATTCTCCATTGAGCGGTTTATACACTCATCTTTTTTTAAACTTAATTAAAACTTCTACTGATGAAAATAAATTTTGCGTACGACTTAATTTCATCAGTAAAAAGTTCTTTGTTTAAATCTCCCAAGATTTAAATGCGTGTTAAATGTATGTTTTCCAATACGCATACAACACAATGCATTTAGCGTGCCAACTTTGAAAATACTATGTAAATAAACAAAAAATGCACAATTAGACAAAATTTACACTGCGAAGTGACTTAAAAATTTTTAGAAATCATCAAAACGCACCAAAACGGTTCAGGATGCACTCGCTAAGCACCTATTTGGTTAGCTGAAATATTCCATGATATAGATTGCCAATTTTGCTAAAGTTAAATGATTGAGGAATATATTATTATGAAACCAGACGAGTTCTACCAAGAATTGAAAGACCAACTTAAACAAGCAACGACTGTCTCACAAGGACTTAATGCGGAGGCGATGGTTTACCTTCAGGCTGCGACCAACCATCTTTTCGATAAGTTTGATATTGTATCAAGAGAAGAATTTGACGCACAAAAAGCTGTGCTCGCTCGCTCGCGCGAAAAAATTGTGCAACTTGAAGCACAGATAACTAAACTTGAGAAAACACTGGAAAATACATAGTACCACTGCATTTTATATATACTAGGGACAACGGATGTCGCTTTCTAAAGTTAATACACGAGCCAAGGTAGGTCTAAAGGCCCCTCTTGTATCGGTCGAAGTCCACCTCTCAAATGGTCTACCCGCGTTTAATATAGTTGGTTTGCCCGAGGCTGCTGTTAAAGAAAGTAAAGATCGTGTTCGCAGCGCTATTTTAAATTCTAAGTTTGAATTCCCCAACCGACGCCTCACCGTTAACTTAGCACCCGCAGAACTTCCTAAAGGCGGCAGCCGCTTTGACTTGGCTATTGCGATTGGTATTTTGGCGGCATCTGATCAAGTACCAAAACAACCCCTGTTAGATTACGAATTTATTGGTGAGCTTGCATTGTCCGGTGAACTGCGTGGCATAGAGGCAGCTTTACCTGCAGCAATGGCTTGCGCAGAGGCTAAAAAGCAACTGATCATTAGCCAACAAAATGCCAATGAAATATTACTGGTTGAATCAATTACCATTCTGGCAGCAAACAATTTACTTGAAGTGTCAGCCCACCTATTTCAGACACAACTTATTTCGCCTTGGCAGAAAAAACTTCCTTCTTCAGTAGAAAATTACCCAGAATTACATGAGGTGATTGGGCAGAATCAGGCAAAGCGTGCACTTGAAATAGCCGCCTGTGGCGGTCATCACATGCTTTTATTTGGTCCTCCAGGAACTGGTAAGTCCATGCTAGCTAGCCGTCTAACGGGGATTTTGCCAGCATTAACTAAAAAAGAAGCTCTTAATGTGGCTTGTATTCACTCCCTTAGCCAAAAAGACCGCACCGAAAATATACTACAACGACCCTTTCGCTCACCCCACCATAGTGCCTCTGCAATTGCTATTGTGGGTGGAGGTAGCACCCCACAACCTGGGGAAATCTCTCTGGCCCATCAAGGGATTTTATTTCTTGATGAACTGCCAGAATTTCAGCGATCTGTATTAGAAATGTTGCGCGAACCACTAGAGTCCGGGCAAATACATATTTCACGAGCATCGGCACAGCTGTCTTTTCCAGCACAATTTCAATTAATAGCGGCAATGAACCCCTGCCCCTGTGGTTATTTAGGCAGCCAACGCTGTGATTGCAGCGCAGAAAAAATAGCGCGCTATCAAAACAAAATATCTGGCCCTATTTTGGATCGTATTGATTTGCATATCCCAGTTAATAACATTGATAATCGCCAACTTATTCAAGGGAAAAATAATCACAAAGAAGCATCAAATTTTGATATCCGAAAACGTGTATGCAAAGCCCGAGACCTTCAGATACAGAGACAGGGCATCGTAAACGCTCGACTGGACAACCAGCAATTAAAAAAAGTCTGTCCATTAAACTCACAACTACAAAACTTTTTGGAAAAAGCCATTAATAGTTACAGTCTTTCCGCAAGAGGCTACCATCGGCTTCTTAAGGTAGCTCGGAGTATCGCAGACTTATCCGCCATAGAGGTTCCAGATATTGCACAATATCAAGAGGCACTTAGTTATCGAGGTCAATTTAATGCGACTAAATAGTTAAAAGTTATCAGTTAAATGATGATTAAATAAGTAAAATTAGTAATAATCGTTTTACTACCCACTATTTGAGACATGTTAATGTCAAATAAAGAATCGCGTCTAGTTTATTCCACGGAAACGGGTCGTATTAAGCAACAAAGCGAACCTAGCCCCTCATTACAAACCGATGGCATTATTCGCATTCGCAGAGAAACTAAAGGGCGCAAAGGCAAAGGTGTGACCACGATTAGTGGATTTGATCTAGATACCGATAAGTTAAAAGCTCTAGCAAAACAGCTTAAGAAAATTTGCTCTACCGGCGGCACTGTGAAAGATGGCATTATTGAAATTCAGGGCGATCATCGGGATAAGCTAAAACAGCAATTAGATAAAATGGGTTACCCCGTGAAATTAGCCGGTGGTTAGTGTTATGAATTCCAAAACCACCCTGCCCTTTGGCGCTTGGCCCTCTTCGATAAGCGCGGATATAGTTGCTAGCGCAGCACCTAAAATAAATCATATCCAATCAAATGGTACATTGCTGACTTGGGTAGAAAGTCGACCCAATGAGGGCGGCAGAAATGTAATTATGGGGCGCACCCAAGATGGGTTAATTTCAGACCTTATCCCCCGACCCTACAGTCATTACAGTCGAGTGCATGAATATGGCGGAATGGCTTATACGCTCTCAGAAAGTTGTATTTACTTTGTCAATGCATCGGATCAGCGTATTTATCAACAAATAATTGGCGCGAAAAAACCTACCCCCATTACTGAAGCTGGCCCACGCTTTGCTGATCTAATCCTCGATAGCGCAAATAATCGCTTAATTGCAATCTGTGAGCAGCATAATAAAACCTCTGAACCAGAAAATTACTTGGTGGGAGTTTCACTTGAAGCAGACAACCCAAAGTTAACGCCTCTTGCTAGGGGCGCAGATTTTTATGCCTACCCAAGAATCAGCCCAAATGGAAAAAATCTATGTTGGATAGAGTGGAATCATCCCAATATGCCATGGGATTGCACCCAACTATGGCAGGCAGATATCCATAACCATCGTCTGGAGAATAAACAACTGATCGCTGGAGGCGATGGTCATGAGGCTATATTTCAACCTCAGTGGTCTCCCGATAGCAAACTCTATTATGTTTCTGATCGCGATAACTGGTGGAATATTTTTTCTGCCGATAAGGGTATTATTTTGGCGATGCCGGCTGAATTTGCTACGCCCCTGTGGCAATTTGGCATGTCGACTTATGATTTTATTGACGCCAATACAATTGGCTGTCTATGGACTCAGCAAGGGGTTTGGTACTGCGGCTATTTGGATATTGCCACGGCAGAATTAAATCACGTGAAATGTCTCTATAAATGCATGCAAGCTGCTTGCTGCCATGGCAATAGTCTATTTATGGTCGCCGGCGCGCCCTATATTGCCGATGAGATTGTTGCCGTTTCACAACAGGGTAAAGTAGAGTCGATTTACTCCCCCTCAAGTTTAGATATTGAACAGGAAAACTTAGCTATACCTGAATCCATCAATTTTTCAACGGCTGATAATTCATCGGTACAGGCTTTCTTTTATCCACCTACTAGCAGCCAATACTGTGGCAATGATAAGGAATTGCCGCCAGTCATAGCCATGTGTCATGGTGGCCCTACAGGAGCCACTGACTGTAGTTTAAATTTGAAGATACAGTACTGGACTAATCGCGGTTTTGCCGTGGTAGATATCAATTACCGCGGTAGCACTGGGTTTGGAAGAGATTATCGCAATGCCTTAAATGGCGCTTGGGGCGTAGCTGATATTGAAGATATGCAGTACGTTATTAAGTATTTAACCAAGCTGCAAAAAATAGATCCTGGTCGCTGTATTATTCGCGGGAGTAGTGCCGGTGGTTATACCGTATTATCTGCTCTTACTTTTACTGACACCTTTAAGGCAGGTGCTAGCCTTTATGGTATTGGCAATCTAGAAAGCCTAGTGAGCGATACCCATAAGTTCGAATCGCGCTATTTAGACAAATTAGTCGGGGCCTATCCTGAGAAAAAAGAAATTTATCAGCAACGTTCACCTATTAACCATATAAAGCGACTCAATTGCCCAATTATTTTTTTACAGGGTTTAGAAGATAAGGTAGTGCCGCCAAATCAGGCGGAATTAATGATCAATAGCCTCAAAAAACAGGGTATTGATGTGGTGTATATCAAATTTCCCGATGAGGGACATGGTTTTAGAAAATCGGAAAATATTGTCTACGCCATGGAGTCGGAGCTGACCTTTTATTCTGACGTTTTTAACTTAAAGCAAGGTGGTTAAACCATGTCTCGCTATAGACCACCCGCTCCTCAAAGTTCACCCTATATTACCGCTGATGGTGCAGCCAAATTGCGCGCTGAAGTACGTCAACTATGGAAAGTAGAACGCCCTCAAGTCACTCAAGTGGTGCATGAAGCGGCAAAAAATGGTGATCGATCAGAAAATGGCGACTATATTTATGGCAAGCGTCGCTTGCGAGAAATTGATCGCCGTGTTCGCTATCTGAGTAAACGTCTTGAGGATGCCACTATTGTTGAGGATAAGCCTAGAGATACCTCGGCGGTATATTTTGCGGCTTGGGTTACTTTAGATGATCAGGACAACCCTGATGCACCACCCCAACGCTTACGTCTCGTTGGCTCTGATGAAATAGATAGCGCGCAAAACTGGATAAGTATTGATTCACCTATGGCGCGAGCTTTAATAGGCAAGTCTATAGACGATGAGGTGCAGGTAGTTACCCCTGAGGGTGAACGCTGTTTTGTTATTATCTCAATAGAATATTAGGGGGATAAGCGAGATATTTTCCAGTTGCCACTATTTAATTGGTAGCGAAACCTGTCATGTAAGCGCTTTTCACCCCCCTGCCAAAATTCAATTTCAGTGGGCACTATGCGATAGCCACCCCAAAAATCTGGCAATGGGATTTCGCCCGTGGAAAATTTTTCTGTGATGTCACTAAACTGCTGCTCTAAAACTTGTCTTGAACTTATAACACTGCTTTGCATTGAGGCCCATGCAGCTAATTGACTTTCAACGGGGCGACTCAAAAAATACTTTAAAACTTCGGCTCTTGGCAAAGCCTCAGCACGGCCGCCTACAATGACCTGCCGATCCAACTGCAACCAAGGAAAATGTAAACTCACTTTGTGATTGGCCTGAATTTGTTTGGCTTTTCGGCTTTCTAAGTTGGTATAAAATACAAATCCACCTGTATCAAAATGCTTGAGCAATACCATACGCTGCGAAGGCTGACCATCAGCATCCACAGATGCAATACTCATAGCAGTAGGGTCTTGAATGTGCGATTTAATCGCTTGATTCATCCATAACTCAAATTGTGAAAATGGCTCATCCATTAATGAATCACGGGTAAGCACACCGTAATCATATTCTCGACGATTATCTTCTAAACTCATGTTGACTCCAAAGTGATTTCAAAAAAACCAAGATATATCTAATTTACCATAGTTAAAGCCTAGCTTGGCGCTTATTGTTAGCATCAATAGACAGTTGTACGTTAGCTAGAATTTTTTGTTCACAATTTTATGTCCAATTTAACGCTAAATTGAGGCTAAAACGCATGAAATGCTAATAATAACAATGATTAAGCTATAAAAATGCTGATGACAGGCGTATACTCCGCGCCTCTCGCTGTTGAGAGCATAACCAAAGGTAATTTAATGTCTTCTAACGAATTTCTATCACTGGGTATCAGTGCACCGGTGCTTAAAGCTGTTCAAAATTTGGGTTACGAGCAGCCCTCGCCAATTCAAGCGCAAAGTATACCTATTCTATTAAGTGGTAAAAATCTTCTAGGTACCGCCCAAACTGGTACTGGTAAGACAGCGGCGTTTGCCCTGCCTTTGCTTAGCAATATTGATCCACAGCAAAAAACACCGCAAATCTTAGTGCTTACACCTACGCGTGAGCTCGCCATTCAGGTGGCTGAAGCATTTCAAAGCTATGCTAAACATATTAAAGGTTTCCATGTACTGCCTATTTACGGTGGTGCTGATATTGGCGGCCAGCTGCGTGGTTTAAAACGTGGCGCGCAGGTAGTTGTGGGAACCCCAGGTCGCATGTTGGACCATCTTAAGCGTAAAAGTCTCAATCTTAGCCAGGTAAAATCGCTGGTTCTTGATGAAGCAGATGAAATGCTGCGCATGGGTTTTATTGATGATGTAGAAACCATACTTTCAAAGACTCCTGCAGAGAGTCAACGTGCACTATTCTCTGCCACCATGCCTGCGGCAATCAAACGCGTTGCCGAAAAATATCTTGGCGATGCTCAACAGGTTCGTATACAGAGCAAAACTCAAACTGTAGAGCGTATTAAACAGCAATATATAACCGTTAAAGCACACCAAAAAATGGATGCGCTAACTCGCGTTCTTGAAGTTGAGCAATTTGATGGCTTGATTATTTTTGTGCGCACTAAGTCCTCTACCGTGGATATTGCAGATCGTCTTCAAGCTAGAGGTTTTTCTTCCGCTGCTCTGAATGGTGATTTAAGCCAAGCGATAAGAGAGCGCACTATCGGCAAACTAAAGCGCGGTCAAATTGATGTGGTTGTAGCTACTGATGTTGCAGCTCGAGGCTTGGATGTTGAGCGAATTAGTCATGTTATCAACTTTGATATTCCCTATGACAACGAATCTTACGTACACCGAATTGGTCGTACCGGGAGAGCTGGCAGAGAGGGTAATGCGATTTTATTTATTACTCCAAAAGAAACGCGCCTTCTACGTTCAATTGAGAAAACCACTAAAAGTACTATTGCACCGCTAACAATGCCGTCTAACGCACAGGTTAGCGATCAGCGTATCCAGCAATTTACTGAACAATTATCTAAGACACTTGAAACGCCACGTTTGGATAAATTCCGTGAAATGATTGTTAAATATGTTGAAGAAAATGATTTGGATATGGCAGATGTTGCTGCCGCTTTGACTTATGAAAACCAAAAAGAGCGTCCACTATTCCCGAAATTAGATAATATTGTCGCGCCTCGTCAAGATAACTCTGGTAAAAACAGAGATAGAGACCGAAATAGAGATAGAGATAGAGATAGAGATAGAGATAGTAAAAAAAGGGAAAGAAAGGGTAAGGATAATTTTTCTAAAGACAGCAATACTAGAAATACTAGAGCCAAATCTGAACGCGTTGTTCGCGATGAGGATGGCAATGAAGTCCCTATGCTAACCTATCGTCTTGAAGTAGGTAAAAACGATAGCGTTGAACCTTCAAATATTGTTGGTGCGATTGCCAATGAAGCAGATATTAGCAGCCAATATATCGGTCAAATTATCTTACATGACGATTACAGTACGGTGGATCTTCCCGACGGCATGCCTGATGAGATATTTAAAACCCTCAAAAAAGCTCGTGTGCGCTCCAAGGCACTCAACATCAGTGTAGATAAGGGTGACAATACTTCAGCACCTTCTAGTCGATCACCAAGACCGAAAAAAAGTCCTAAAAAAGTAAAGTCGGCTAATCGCGATAATTCTTCAAAGCGAAAAATTACTAAAAACGATGGTAGCGCGCCTTTAAAGAAAAAGAAAAAGACATACACTAAAAAAGACAAGAAAAAGTAATCTACAACTGTCGTCTAAATGGCGGCAGCGCGTCGATTAACTGCCCACCATAGCGCTTGGTAATCAAGCGCTTATCAAGAATTGACACTGTCCCCGTATCACTTTCCGTTCGCAACAAACGTCCGCAAGCCTGAATAAGGCGCAAAGAAGCGATAGGAAGTGCTATATCAAAGAATGAATTGCCACCCTTATCTTCAATCCATTCTGATAAGGCTTCATGCAAGGGATCATCCGGCACCATAAATGGTAACTTAGCAATAATCACATGCTTACAATAATCACCCGGAAGATCGACACCCTCGGCAAAACTTGCCAAGCCAATTAATACACTAGCTTTACCCTGATCGATTCGCTCTTTATGCAACCTGACCATCTCTCGATTGGAGTATTTACCTTGAACAAGGCTGATATTTTTCACATCTGTATCAAGTCGATCAACTACCTCTTCCATTTGGCGACGGGATGAAAATAGTATCAGTGTTCCAGCCTTTTTCTCTAACATGGCACCAAGATTATCGGCAATATAATCGGTATGTTGATCGATTGAATTACCTTCAATACAATCAGAGGGAACACAGAGAGTGGCGGCATCGCGGTAATTAAATGCTCCCGCAACTGATAAGAATTGCGCCGAATCGGGAATGCCTGTTTCCCTTTTTAGGGTATTAAATGAACCCAATGATCGCAGAGTTGCAGAAGTGATAACGGCACCAAAGCAACAACCCCACAACTGCTCGCGCAGAATATCGGTTGCCTGAATTGGACTGGCATTAATTGCGATATCTAAGTTACCTGATCCCGAATCATCCAGCCGCAACCAGCAAGCTAGTGGCACAGTAGTATTCGAAGACTGTTGCTTTAACCGATCCCAGAGTGCCAACAAGCCTTCGCCTTTGGTTAACCAACTGCCCACCTGTTGGTAAAATAACTCAATATCAGGCGTTGACACAGAGGAATCTTTATCACTAAGTGCTTCGCTTAGGGTATCCCGAAGAACCTCGGCACGCCCCATCCAACGACTGGTTAGAGAACTAATATTTTGAGCTAGATCGCGTATACCCTGCCCTACATCACCTTGTGGAAAACGATAGAGCTGTCGATCGTCTTCCAGATTATCTAAATACTCTTTACATAGAGGATAAGCAACGGTTAAAAGCTCCAAAATCTCATTAGCACCGCGTTCTATTCGAGGCAGCATTTCGCTAATAGTGGTTTCTTTTTCAAATAATGGCGCCTGACCTTTTAACTGTTTTGGGAGTCTCTCTAGCCAATTAACTGTGCTATTGATTCGACACTGGGCGCCAAAATGCTTAACTGCAGTCTCACCTAAACGATGCCCCTCGTCGAAGATAAAAATACAATCTTCAGGTGGCGGTAGTATGGCGCCACCACCCAAGGCCAAGTCGGCCATCACTAAGTCATGATTGGCGACAATACAATCGGCTTCTTCAAGCTCACCACGGGCCTTAAAGAAAGGACATTGGTCGACAAACTGACAGCGCCGACCAGAACACTGGCGATGATCGACAGTTAATGCTCGCCAATCTGCATCTGGAATGCGGCTATCCCAGGCATCGCGATCACCATCCCAGCTACCATCCTCGAGTGATTCTGATAATTCTTGAAAAAGCTCCTCACTTTGATCATTAGGATTAAATTGCAATTCATCCTCAAACAGGAATAAGCCTGCCTCTTTGGATTTAATGGCATCTAAACATTGCTCTAACCTGAGGTTGCAAATATATCGACCGCGACCCTTTACCAAGGCAACCTGATGATCCCAGTCACAGGCTTCAAGTAAATCTGGAATATCTTTGAGGATTAATTGCTCCTGAAGAGCAATGGTACCTGTAGCAATTACGACTGTTTTATCAAGTGCACGCGCTATTGGTAGTGCCGAGAGAAGATAGCCAACAGTTTTACCCGTGCCCGTACCCGCTTCGATAACCGCAAGACGTTTATCAGCATCATCATGACTAAGACTGTTGGCAATAGCGGCCACCATTTGCTTCTGACCCTGCCGAGGTTTTAAATCACGAGATTTTAGAAATTGTCGGTAACCCTGCTGAATGGTTTCCTTAATTGAATCATCTAACAAACAATAGCTTCCTCATTAATGGAATTGCCCGAAACTGGGCTTTGCTGTTGATAGTCTAGTTGATTTTTTACCGGAGCAGCGTAGGCATCTATAATTAATGATTGCTGTTCTGCCGGCACTGACTGAAGATGGTCTTTAAATTTAGCCTCAGCCTGAATCCAATCTTCATCCGGCCACTGTTGCTTTAATTGATCTAACTCTTTTACCTCTATGTTCTGCTGCATTTGCCAAGCAATAATATTAGAGGGAAAAAGTTGGTATAGGCTGTATATTTGACGATTAACTTCAATTGCTACATCTTCTGCAGCGTCAAATTGATCACTTAAAACGTCTCCAAAATTTACTTGAACCCGACCTTTATAGCCCAAAAATCCTTTTTGAATACTATCTAGATCTTCAAACTCAGACTTTGAGTACTCGTTACCCTGGCTAGCAGCGTAAAGCTCTCGAGTTTTTTCAACAATACAGGGGTCATATTCATAGGAAATACTCACCGGCATTAATTTTAACTCGCCAATCGCTCCACCAAATGTTTGCTGTTTTGATTTGGATAATGTAAGCATCTTTATCAATGCTGTTTCAGTGCGATCGTTACCATCTTTCGCTCGCCCTTCCGCCTGAGCTATCCAACAAGAGGCCTTGTCTTCAGTTACACTGTAACGAATATAAGCAGATAGCTTTTTAAGCGCTTCAAGCTTTTCTCTGCGACCCTCAACCGAGCGCTTAACAATAAAGCTACGATTAACTCGCATAAGATCACTGGCAAAAGGCTTACTTAAAAGATTATCGCCAATAGCAATGCGCACTGTATCAAGCCCCACCATATGAAGGGCTAAGTTGATCATAGCTGGATCGAGCGCAATATCACGATGATTGCAGATAAACAGGTACGCTTGATCTGGGTCTAACTGATTTAAGCCGCCAAAACTGTAGCCGTCGGTAGTTTTGTCTAGGCTCTTTTGCAAACCCACTTTTACATGATCTTGAAAATCCGAAACAGTTTGAACATCGGCGGTTAATCTTCTTAAGTTGCGCTTTAATAAAGGTCGTGCAATTGGTTTTAACAACCATGGCGCAAGTTTCATCAATAGAGGAATACGTCTAGATAAGAGTAGATCTATAAACTCATTATCAGCAATTAATCGCGATAGTACTGCGGGAACTTCTATATCCCGGTAGGGACGAATATCATCAAACTGATTCATTAATTCTGCCTAAGTCAATTTTTTGCGACATACTCTAAGGCAATCGCTTATTTATTATTGATAATTTATTACTATGCGCGAGCATTAAACCAGCGGATATCATGAGAGTACTTATCTACTGTATCAACCACATCAAGTACCAGCGCAAATAGCGCCATTCGAACTAAAACCCCATTGTCGGTCTGCCTAAAGATTGCTAGGTTGGGGTTATTATTTAAATCATTATCCAACTCATTGGCATCGGCTCTTGAGTCTCTGGGAAGTGGGTGCATAATTACCGTATTAGGCTGACAGAATTCGGTGTAGATCGCCTGATTTAATCTAAACCGACCTCGATAAAGATCAGCCTCCTGCTTACTGCCAAAACGTTCTTCCTGAATTCTTGTTGAGTAGACAATATCTACATCAGCAATACTGGGCGCCAGATCTTCTGAGGTTTCAACAACAACTCCAGCCGAGCGCATTGCTTCGATTAATTCTGCCGGCAAAATAAGCTCTTTCGGCGATACCAAAACCACCTTGACCTTGTCGTAGAGGCAAAGTAGCTTACAGAGCGAGTGTACAGTTCGACCAAATCTAAGATCACCAACCATTGCTATAGTTAATCCGTCAATATCTCGTCCAGTGGCCGCCATTTCTTTACGAATTGTATACAAATCTAACAATGCTTGCGTAGGATGTTCATTAGCACCATCGCCACCATTCATTACCGGCACACGACTGGCAAGGGCAAAATCTGAAACTGAGCCCTCATCTGGGTGACGCATGCAGATCACATCACTAAAACCAGAGAGCACCCTTGCAGTATCCTGAAGTGATTCACCTTTAACTAGAGCCGAGCTTTCAAAACCAGCTGTTTCTCTTACTTCCCCGCCGAGTAGATTAAAAGCAGAGCCAAAACTTACTCGGGTACGAGTACTGGCTTCAAAAAACATATTGCCAAGAATAGCCCCCTCCAGAACTCTGGTTACTTTTTTGCGCAAAGCAAAGGGTTGCATTTGGTCAGCAACATCAAAAATACGAGTTACATCTTGCTTCTCAAATTGATTGATTGAGAGTATATGAGCGCCTTGGAAATTCAAATCATTACCCCAAAAGTAAATTGATTATGCGGATTTTAGCCTGTTTAACTGCGGTACTCTAGCCCGAATATCATTTCCAGCAATAGAGTTTAACCAAGCGGGCTATTTTTAAGGTCATCAATGGCAAACTTTTTGGCTATATGCTGCCGCCAATCCTCAAGCTTAACAAGCACATCACGATCCTTAACCGATAACTCACCATTTTTTAGCAACTGTACAATTTCAGCTTGCAGATTATTCAAAGTGCGGTAGCCTGCCTCTGGATTAGTTAGTCGCTCACGACAGCTATGCAGCCAGTTACTTTGCTCATCAGCGGTTAGCGCTTGGGGGAAATACCTAGCCTTGTAGCTTATCAATAAACTGTTATAGCGTTTATCAGAAAAATAAAATTCGTGTTGCGTGAAATCTTGCAGAGAAGCAGCGCGCACCTGATCGAGCAAAGGTTTATCTCGATTGGGTAAAAAACCGCCATAGAGTTGTTGTTCGGCTTCACTTTTAGCTGGAAAATCCGGCTCAACAAATACTGCCTGTAATTTGTGTTGAAGATCTATCTGTTGCAGTCGCTGCCAATGCTCTTCACATCGTTGTAAGTTAATTGATAGTCGCTTGGCTGTAGTCGCGTCAACTACTTTAGGGGTAGCCACCATGGGCGCCTTATTAAGATGAACTAATTTAAGCGGGATACGTTCAATACCCTCGGGCAACTCGTCTGCCCGAGTAAATACACGCTGTTTTATTTCATTCGCATCAAGCTTAATTAGTAGTTCAGGATCCGTCGAAAGATCAAAACAAATAACCGCATTTTTATTGGTTGGATGAGCGGCCAAAGGCATCATAATTGCACTGTATAGGTGTTCTTTAGATAGCATGCCCGAACAGTGGAAAAATGGTTTGCGACTTTGGGCATCGACAATTTTGGCTACTGCGACCTTGCCGCGGTTTTGCAACACATAGTCAAATAGCTTTGGTTGTGCCTGTTTGACCAACTTTGCCATTGCAATTGTTGCAGTGACATCTGATAGGGCATCATGCGCATCCTCATGGCTTATACCATTAGCCTGAGTAAGATGCTCCAGTTTAAAACTAGGGCTTCCAGGCTCATGATCGGGCCACTCTATCCCATCGGGGCGCAGGGCCCGAGTTGCGCGCAATAAATCTATAATATCCCAGCGTGAATTACCGTTTTGCCACTCTCGCTGGTAGGGATCAAAGAAATTTCGGTAAAGACAATATCTAGTCACTTCATCATCGAAGCGAATGCTGTTATAGCCAACACCGCAGGTGCTTGGCCGCGCCAATTCAGCATGAATTTGGCGAATAAATTCTGGCTCAGGCAGACCCTCAGCTAAAGCATGCTGAGGAGAAATTCCAGTGATTAAACAGGCCTGTGGTGATGGCAATATATCCAACTGTGGTTGGCAGTAAATAACTAGTGGTTCACCGATAATGTTGAGATCAAAATCCGTTCTTAAACCGGCAAATTGACTGGGTCGATCTATCGCTGGAACAGCGCCGAAGGTTTCGTAATCATGCCAATATAAACTGTCTTGCATAACTCTTTTTCAGCTCCATTAAAATAATAAAAGTTCACTCAACTAAGCTACCAATCTTTAGTCTAGCTTAATAGTTTTTCGTTACCAAAAAAAACGGCGCAAGATGCGCCGTTTTGATAGATAGGTATTTCAATTATTCAAAAAATTTATTAATTGAAAGCTGTAATGCTACATCGTCCTCATTTTCATCATCGCGAGCCATTAAACGAAGATCTGCACGAAGCTGGAAAGATTTAGAAATTTTTGTACCAAATCCAGCACCAAATGCAATTTGTGCACTTCGACGCTTAATAGATTCGTCATCATCGTTCTCGAAATGATAAACATTGGCTCCCAATAGTACATAGGGTTGATATTTATCAGTATTTTCACCCATCCAAAATACAGCAGAAACAGAGCCTATAAAAAAGTCACTTCTATCGGAGTTAAAAGCATAGCCACCCTCAATAGACATATCGTCTCTCAAAAATTTACCAACCTGCAAGCCAGCTTGGCCAATATCAATTTTACCTATCCAGGTATCACCCTCGCCAATAGCGAATAATCCCTGTGTAGCACCTACATACCATGGATTTGATGAAAAAGCAGGAGCAGTTGCAAACAATAGAGTTGCAACCACAAAAGGTTTTAAAAGGTTCATACATGCCCCGTTGAATATTATTCAAATTTCCAGCAAGTTTATCAATCTTAGAAAATAGGTCAATCGATTACTTACTAGTAAAAATTATTGCTTTTTTATGACTTAACTTGTATTACTTTTTCTTCAATTTTGGCTTGCCACAACTTGGGGCCGCTAATATGCACTGATTCACCCTGAGTATTTACTGCTACCGTCACCGGCATATCAACTACCTCAAACTCATAAATAGCCTCCATACCAAGTTCCGGGAATGCCACAACCTCTGCCGAAACAATAGCCTTAGACACTAGATAAGCCGCGCCACCGACTGCTATAAGATAGATAGATTTATTGTCTTTTATAGCATCAATGCCCTGCTGGCCTCGCTCGGCCTTACCAATCATTCCCATAAGCCCTGTTTGCTCAAGCATGGTGCGAGTAAACTTATCCATTCGGGTAGCTGTAGTTGGTCCTGCAGGACCCATCACTTCATCCCGAACCGGATCAACAGGCCCAACGTAATAGATAAAGCGCCCAGTTAAATCCACCGGTAATTGTTCACCAGCGGCAAGCATATCAGTAATTTTTTTATGCGCAGCATCGCGGCCAGTAAGCATTTTACCTGACAACAGCAGCGTTTCGCCCGGCTGCCATTGCTCAATATCTGACTGAGTCACAGCGTCCAAATCAATACGCCTTACAGATTCATCAGCTTCCCAAGAAATTTCAGGCCAATCATTGAGATCGGGTGGATCGAAAGTAGCAGGACCAGAACCATCCAAAACAAAATGCACATGCCGAGTAGCGGCACAGTTAGGAATTATCGCAATCGCCTTATTAGCCGCATGAGATGGGTAGTCTTTGATCTTAATATCTAAAACAGTCGTTAGGCCACCCAGACCCTGAGCACCAATACCCAGTGCATTAACCTTTTCAAATAGCTCCAAGCGCAACTCTTCATTGCGGTTTTCTGGGCCCTTAGCCTTGAGCTCTTGAATATCTATATGCTCAAGAAGCGCTTCTTTGGCCATTAACATAGCTTTTTCAGCAGTACCACCCAAACCAATGCCTAATATTCCCGGTGGACACCAGCCTGCTCCCATAGTAGGAACAACCTTTAATACCCAATCTACTACAGAGTCAGAAGGGTTTAACATGGCAAATTTTGATTTTGCTTCAGAGCCACCACCTTTAGCGGCAACATCAATTTCAACTTTATCACCGGGCACCACTTGATAATGGATAACCGCTGGAGTGTTATCACCCGTATTCTTTCGCACACCATCTGGATCTGAAAGAATAGAGGCACGCAGGACGTTGTCCGGATGCATATAGGCCTGCCTGACGCCCTCATTAATCATGTCTTCAAGACTGTCCTGCGCATCCCACTGCACCTTCATACCCACTTTTACAAACACAGTGACAATCCCCGTATCCTGACAGATAGGACGTTTGCCTGTCGCACAGAGTCTAGAATTAATTAGAATCTGAGCCATAGCATCCTTGGCAGATTTTGACTCTTCACGATCATAGGCTTGTTTGACCGCTTGAATAAAATCAGCAGGATGATAGTAAGAAATATACTGCAGAGCATCTGCAACACTTTGGGTGACATCTTGTTGGCGAATAACTGTCATAGTTTATCTTTAGCTCGCTAGAAAATTATTTAAACTACTATGGGCTAAGGGTGTTTGAATCAGATTTTTGATCCATATCTTGCGCCTGAGCACTCTGCTTTTCAATCTTTTTCTCGAGATTTAATATCTTTTGATTTACCTGTCTGCGAAATGCATCTATGGACTTTACAGCCTCGTTATTAGACTGGATTTTCTTATCTTGCTGGGCAAACGATTGCTTAATATTTTGCACTGCTAAAAAATAATCATCCAGAGAATTTGACAATTTATCCATATCCGCAGATAAGCCAAAAAAGTTTTCGCCAACGCTCTCTGCTGCTGCTCTGTCTTTATTCGCTTGAGCGCGAAGTTTTTTCATAGAAGATTCTAATTCAGTACGCTTAGCCGCAAGAAAAGAAATATCCTTAATGTTTTTAGAAATTTT
>JBJKZE010000008.1:0-9618 GCA_045560645.1 Porticoccaceae bacterium
CATCTTGTCCTTCACTGAGGTAGTCGGTCACTTTCTCAACTCGCTTATCAGCAATTTGAGAAATATGCACTAGACCATCAGTACCCGGCATAAAGTTAACAAAGGCACCAAAATCAACAATGCGTACCACTTTACCATCATAAATAGTGCCTGGCTCTGGATCGGCAACAATTGCAGTTACTGCGTCCATAGCGGCATTAAGTGACGCAGAATCTTCAGAGTAGATTTTTACTTCACCATCATCAGTAATATCGATGGTTGAGTTGTGCTCTTCACATAGACCGCGGATCATTGCACCGCCTTTACCAATTACATCGCGAATTTTATCTGAATCAATTCGCATAGTTCCCATTTTAGGCGCAGATTCAGCCACTTCGTCACGACTCTTAGCGATAACCTTATTCATTTCACCTAGAATATGAACTCGCGCATGGAGTGCTTGCTCAAGAGCAATTTCCATAATCTCTTCGGTAATACCTTCGATTTTAATATCCATTTGCAGGGCAGTAATACCCTCATTAGTACCGGCTACTTTAAAGTCCATATCACCCAAATGATCTTCATCACCTAGGATATCGGTCAATACAGCATATCCTGCATCTTCTTTAACCAGACCCATAGCAATACCAGCCACTGGGGCTTTAAGTGGAACACCAGCGTCCATTAACGCCAAACTTGAACCACAAACTGAAGCCATTGAACTTGAACCATTTGACTCAGTAATCTCTGACACTACACGCATTGCGTATGGAAATTCTTCGGCAGTTGGAAGTACAGCGGCAATACCACGACGCGCTAAACGACCATGACCGACTTCACGACGGCTTGTAAATCCTGCACGACCACATTCACCTACTGAGTAAGGAGGGAAGTTGTAGTGCAACATAAATGGATCATCACGACGACCTTCTAGGGCATCAATCATCTGTGCATCCCGCGTTGAACCAAGAGTGGCTGCAACTAAAGCCTGAGTTTCGCCTCGAGTAAATAATGCCGAGCCATGCACTCGATCCAATACATCTACTTCAACATTGATGCCACGAACAGTTGTGGTATCACGACCATCAATTCGCGGCTCACCACGAATAATACGACCACGAACAATATCTTTTTCGAGTTGTTTGAATGCATCTTTTACTTCGTCTTCTGGGAATTGATCATCCGCAGATAACTGTGCAACTGCTGCATCTTTAAGCTCAGCAATTTTAGATGAGCGCTCCTGCTTGTTTACTACCTGATAGGCCGCATCTAGATCACTAGCTACAACATCTGAAAGCGCGCTTACTAGCTCAACATTTTTTTCTTCTGCTTGCCAATCCCAGCGCGGCTTACCAGTTTCTGCAGCCAATTGCTCGATAACACTTATAACGGCTTGCATCTCTTGGTGAGCAAATAAAACGCCCCCTAGCATAATATCTTCGGAGAGTTCTTTAGCTTCTGACTCAACCATTAGAACTGCGTCCTTAGTACCTGCAACCACCATATCTAGTGCCGAGGTTTCAAGGTCGCTGTATGTTGGGTTTAGCATGTAGCCTTCTTCGTCTGAATAACCCACTCGCGCGCCACCCACTGGGCCATTAAATGGAATACCAGAAATAGATAATGCTGCTGAAGTACCAATCATTGCAGCTATATCTGGGTCGATATCTTTTTCCGCGGAAATTACAGTACAAATAACCTGTACTTCATTTTTAAATCCATTGGGGAATAGCGGACGAATAGGACGGTCAATTAGACGTGACGTTAGGGTTTCTTTTTCACTGGGTCGAGCTTCGCGCTTAAAGAATCCACCGGGAATCTTTCCTGCCGCATAGGCTTTTTCTTGATAGTGAACGCCAAGCGGGAAGAAATCGATATCCGCTTTAGCAGTTTTTGCACCAACTACAGTACAAAGTACCGTGGTTTGATCAATTGAGCATAGAACAGCACCTGTTGCTTGTCTAGCAACACGTCCTGTTTCAAGTGTTACGGTATGTTTACCGTATTGAAATGTTTTAATTACAGGGTTCATAGTTTTACCTTTAAATGTTTATGTTTTACCTGAATCTCTGTCATTTTTTTTGCTGCTCGGGTTACTTATAGCCACCAATTTAGATGGCCATAAGTAACTCGATCAGCTTGCGATTAACATTATTCAGGTTTGTTTAAGTCAAATACTTAGGTTTGAGGCTCAGTATTTTAACACTGAGCCCTGTACCTAAAATTACTTACGTAGACCAAGATTTTTAACCAAGGCGCTGTAGCGTTCTGATTTGTTAGCCTTGAGGTAATCCAGCAACTTACGACGCTGATTAACCATACGAATAAGACCACGACGGGAATGGTTATCTTTTTTATGATCGCCAAAATGGCTTTGAAGTTTATTGATGTTTTCGGTTAACAATGCAACTTGAACTTCTGGAGAGCCTGTATCATTTTCTCCCTGCCCGTATTTAGCTACAATTTTCGCTTTCTCTTGTGCACTTAGTGCCATAGTCATTACTCCAATATGCAATGATTGAATTCAGGATGTCCGTGCATAATTACAGACAACCTACCTATATATCGACTCTTTCAGTCGACTGATTGAGAGACTTCTTGGTCTTCCTCAAATTTCTTACGAGAACCCCTAATTAAAAGATTAGGCATTCTCAACAATTAATCGTTTAGGGGCAATTTTGCCATCTTCGGTAACAGTTCCTATACCTAAAAATGCACCGTCCTCACGAAAGACGCGCACTATATCGCCTTCTTGCCCTTGGCGAAAGGCTTTATTTAAAGTAATTGATTGCCCTAATTGGAAATAGCCGGCTATTATTTGATCAAATTCCACCGCCGGATAGTCTAGAACTGGGGTATCTACTGGTTTTAGTAGTTGATCTAATTGCTCTACAGTGCCCTGATCTCTTAGCTTTTCTAATTCGTCGAGTGTAATAGTTTGCTGCTCATCAAAAGGCCCCGCTTTGAATCGATGTAGTGCACTGACATGAGCGCCACAACCTAGGGCGGTACCTAAGTCTTCTGCTAAGGTTCTGATGTAGGTGCCTTTGCTACAGTGAACTTCAACATCAACTTGAGGGTGAACACCTGACCTAAAATCAATAATCTTATAATTGAAAATTGTTATTTGACGCGCAGGGCGATCAATTTCGATTCCTTGTCTTGCGAGTTTATAAAGTGGTTGGCCATTATGTTTAAGTGCAGAGTACATGGAAGGCACCTGATCTATTTCACCCTGAAAACTCTTTATGGCTTGTTCAACCTGATTTTTAGTTATGTTTGATGCATCCTGCTGGGAGATTATGTCTCCCTCACTATCACCAGTTGCAGTACTTACACCAAAAGTATAGGTGCTGCGATAATATTTATCTGAATCAAGAAGGTATTGACTAAATTTAGTTGCCTCACCAAAGCATAAAGGAAGTACTCCAGATGCCAGGGGGTCTAGCGCCCCAGTATGACCAGCTCTATTGGCATCAAATAACCATCTAACTTTTTGTAAGACTTTATTAGAAGTGAATCCTATAGGCTTATTGAGAAGCAGGACTCCATTAACTGATCGACCAGATTTGCGACGACGACCCAAATTTAGGATTCCTCTTGATTGTTATTATCAGAGGATATAGCTAAATCAATCAGTGCATCTAAGTGCTGACTGCGCTGACCGGTTTCATCATAAAAAAAGTTTAATTTTGGTGTGGCACGCAAAGCAATACTTGAAGACAATAACTTTCTGAGGTATCCCGATGCACCATTAAGTGCATCAAGGCCTTGTTTAATTTCCTCGGATGTTCTTTCGCCGACAAAAGCAACATAGACTTTGGCAATTGCAAGATCTCGGGTAACTGTTACATCTGTGACACTAAGCATACCCACTCGTGGATCGCGAATATGCTGACGTATCAAAGATGCTAGTTCTTTTTGAACTGCATCCGAAACACGCTCAGATCGTGTAAATTCCCTAGGCATTTAAATAGCACTCATCAAAGAGAGCGCTGTACCTCAGTAATTTCATATACTTCGATTTGATCGCCTGATTTGACATCATTGTAATCTTTAACACCAATACCGCATTCCATACCATTGCGGACTTCTTGCGCATCATCTTTAAAGCGTCTTAATGACTCAAGCTCACCTTGGAAAATAACCACATTATCGCGAAGTACACGAATTGGTTTATTGCGATACACAGTACCCTCGGTGACCATACAGCCAGCAATGGCGCCAAATTTAGGCGATCTAAACACATCTCTAACCTGGGCAATGCCGACGATTTCTTCTTTGGTTTCTGGTGCTAACATACCCGATAGCGCTTGCTTAACTTCATCAAGCAACTTGTAGATCACACTATAGTATCGAACTTCAATTTGCTCTTTTTCAGCTAACTCACGAGCAACGCTTGAGGCTCGAACATTAAAGCCAAGAACAATCGCACCGGTGGTTAAGGCAAGGTTGATATCCGACTCAGTAATACCACCAACACCAGAGGCAACAATTTCAACCGCAACTTCTTCGGTAGCAAAATCATTCAATGCACTGGTAAGTGCCTCTAAAGAACCTCTCACATCAGTTTTAACCACTAATGGCAACTTGTTTACTACGCCTGATTCCATATCGGTAAACATATTTTCTAGCTTAGCTGCCTGCTGTCGAGAAAATCTCTCTTTACGGGCTAGATCCTGACGCTGTTGAGCAATCTCTTTTGCTTTTCTTTCGTCAGCAACTACAAAGAATTCGTCACCTGCCTGAGGTGGCTCATCAAGACCAAGAATTTCAACTGGAATAGATGGCCCTGCTTCAGTAGTAGGCTGCCTAGCATCATTATTTAGTGCACGAATTTTACCCACGCTTTCACCGGCGAGCATAAATTCGCCTTTACGCAGTGTACCTTGCTGAACTAAAACGGTAGCAACAACGCCTCGACCCTTGTCAACACGCGACTCAACGACAACTCCACGGGCTGGAACCTCTACAGGGGCTGTAAGTTCTAATAATTCTGACTGCAAAAGAACTGCCTCTAATAATTCTTCAATACCCTCACCAGTCTGGGCAGATACTTTTATAAACTGAGTATCACCTCCCCAGTCTTCAGGAATAACATCTTTTGCTGCGAGCTCTGTGGTTACACGCTCTGGATCTGCACCCTCTTTATCCATTTTATTAATAGCTACAACTAATGGTACACCTGCAGCGCGGGCGTGCTGAACAGCTTCTTCTGTTTGTGGCATAACACCATCATCAGCTGCAACTACTAGGATAACAACATCTGTACTTTGCGCCCCTCTAGCTCGCATTGCAGTAAAAGCAGCGTGACCGGGAGTATCTAGAAAAGTAACCATCCCTTTTGGTGTATCTACATGGTAGGCACCAATATGCTGTGTAATTCCCCCGGCTTCTCCAGAGGCCACCCTTGACTCTCTAATATAATCCAGAAGGGATGTCTTACCATGATCAACGTGACCCATTACTGTAACCACTGGTGCTCTTGGTTGCTGATTACTATCTGTATTAAGATCTTCAAATTGCTGGGTGAGTTGATCCTCTAGGGAATCATTGGTAGCTGCAACAGGGGTGTGACCTAATTCTTCAACCACTAGGAAAGCCGTTTCCTGATCAATCATTTGATTGATAGTAGCCATAACGCCCATCTTCATAAGCTCTTTGACAACCACACCTGATTTGAGCGACATTATTTGTGCTAAATCAGCAACCGTTATTTCATCGGGAATGGCTACGTCTACAATTTTTTTATCAACTGGCTTTTTAAATACGTGCTTGTTATCGACTTTAAGTGCCGAACGAAGGCCTGATTTAAGGCGTGGTCTTGCGGCCTTTTCACCCATTGCTTCATCAAGCTCAACACGAGGTTTTTTCTTGCTTTTGATAGATGGCTTTTTGGCCGCTTTTCTAGCAATTTTATCTTCTTCATCATCATCAGATGATTTGGTTTGCCGTCGCCCTTTATCTAGAACTGGTTCCGAAGGAGCAGGCGGCTGTACCGGCGATGCAGCTGGCTTTTTAACTGGCTTCTGGGCTTGGTTTTCAGAAGATTCAGCTGTTTTTTTAGCTTCATCTTTAGTCTTTTCTTTCAATTTTTTCTTTTCAGCACCTTCTTCAGCTTGCTTAGCTTCAGTTTCCGCGGTTCGGCGTTTTTCAGTGGCTGATTGACGTTTTTGTTCAATATCATCAATTCCGGTACCAAACTCTACCTCTGGCACCTCCTGTTCACGACGAGCCACTTCTTCAGCCTCAGCCTTCGCTTGAGTCTCTAACTCTTCGTCACTACGCTTGACGTAAGTTCTTTTTTTGCGAACTTCGATATTAACAGTTTTCTTGTTACCCGACTTGAGAGTACTCATTGTCTTGCGACGCAAGACAATCTTCTTGGGTTCTCCAGATTTGTCACCATGCAAGCTTTTAAGATAGCCAAGAAGAACTTGCTTTTCTTCATCCGAAACACTGGCGTCTGCCGAGCTGTGACTCAAACCCGCTTCTTTCATCTGCAATAGCAGACGGTCCACAGAAGCCCCTACGGTTTTTGCTAATTCATTTACTGTCACTTCTGCCATTCTTTTCGCCTCTGGATAACACCTAGTGATTTAATCTATTACTCAAACCAAGGTGCGCGAGCAGTCATAATTAATGACGCCGCTTTTTCTTCGTTCATGCCTTCAACATCCATAAGATCATCTACCGCTTGCTCAGCGAGATCTTCCATAGTAATGATGCTTTTTGCGGCCAATTTAAGGGCTAACTCTTGATCCATGCCTTCCATATTAAGAAGATCATCAGCTGGTTTTGCATTAGTTAACTGCTCTTCACTTGCAAGAGCCATGGTCAATAATGCATCCTTTGCCCGCGCTCGAAGCTCTTCAGCAATATCAGAGTCAAAACCCTCAATAGCACTCATTTCTTCAAGCGGCACATAGGCAACTTCTTCTACGCTGGTAAAGCCCTCTTCTACCAGTACAGTAGCAACGTCTTCATCTACATCTAGTGCATTCATTAATTTTTCAATCACGCTAACAGATTCTGTTTGCTGCTTTTCTTGAGCATCTTCTATGGTCATTACATTGATAGTCCAACCCGTAAGCTCGGATGCTAGACGCACATTTTGACCACCCTTGCCAATTGCTTGGGCTAGGTTTTCTTCATCGACTGCCACATCCATCGAGTGACTATCTTCGTCTACAACAATAGATTCAACCTCTGCAGGTGCCATAGAATTAATGACTAACTGAGCAGGATTATCATCCCAAAGTACAATATCAACGCGCTCATCATCAAGATCATTGGATACTGCCTGAACCCGCGCACCGCGCATACCTACACAAGCACCAACAGGGTCAATACGTGCATCCTTAGTCTTCACTGCAATCTTGGCGCGCTGACCTGGATCGCGTGCAGCACCCTTAATTTCGATAACACCTTCAGCGATCTCTGGCACTTCAATCTGAAATAATTGAACTAGCATCTCTGGCGCAGCTCTTGAAACCTGCAATTGAGGGCCGCGCACTTCTTCGCGTATACCAGTAAGAATAACGCGAGTTCGATCATTTATTCTAAAAATTTCACGGCCGACCAAATCTTCTCTTGGCAGCAAACCTTCTGCATTGTCACCAAAATCTACAACAATATGGTCGCGGGTTACTTTTTTAACCGTGCCATTTAACAATTCACCTACACGATGTTTGAAGCGATCGATAATAAGATTTCTTTCGGCTTCCTTAACACGCTGAACAATTACCTGCTTTGCAGTTTGAGCTGCAATACGGCCAAATTCTATATTGGGAACAGATTCCTCAAAGGTATCTCCTACGTTTAGTGTAGGGTCTTTTTCAAACGCTTCCTCTGTCGTGAACTGAGTGCCCAGTTCAGCCATTTCATCATCGGCCACCACATCCCACCAACGAAATGATTGGTAATCACCTGTTTCACGATCAATTTCGACTCGGATATTGGCACCCTCATCAAAACGCTTCTTTGTCGCCATAGCGAGCGCTTGCTCGATGGCTTCAAAAATAATACCTCTATCCACACCTTTTTCGTTGGATACAGCCTCAGCAACCATTAAAATTTCTTTACTCATTGATCAAACTCCGCCTGCCTCAAAATTGAGGTACTAGGTTCGCCTTTTCGATACCTTCAACAGGAAACAGAAACTCATTATCTGTAACCACCACAACAATCTCATCACCTTCAATTGCCTTTAGGCGACCCTTGTAATTCCGTCGCCCCTCGTAAGGAAATCTAAGTCTTAACGAGATCTCTTCGCCCAAATATCGAGCATAATGATCGAGCTCATAAAGAGGTCGATCCATGCCAGGGGAGGATACTTCTAAAATATACTCACCTGGAATTACATCTTCTACATCAAGAATTGCGCTAGCTTGACGACTTACTCGCTCACAATCATCAACACCGACGCCTATTTCTTCATCACGGTCGATAAAAACTCTAAGCAACTTAGCTTTACCACCCATTTGCAGCTCTAAACCCCAGAGCTCGCAATCCATCGCTTCTACCACTGGCTGTAACAACTGCTTTAAAACCTGATCACCAGACGACACAATATACTCCGAGAAAAATTGGCATACTACCCATTTATAGCCAGCTAAAGAAAAGCCCCAATATGGGGCTCTTCGATTTGCGCCAGTTACGACGCGAATGTTCTAGTGGCCTAAAATACTTAGTCTATAAGCTACAAGCCCTAATACAACTATCGTAGCCTACTTCTTCCACTTTATCCATATTGTTTGACCCCATAAACATCGCAAACAATATCTATAATACTTGGTAGCGGGAGCTGGATTTGAACCAACGACCTTCGGGTTATGAGCCCGACGAGCTACCAGACTGCTCCATCCCGCACCTACATCTTGATGTGCTAACACACCACCCTTTAGGGGACGCGCATTATAGGTACAGGGGTAGTTGAGGTCAACCAACTTCAGGACTTATTCAGGTTTTATTTTCGGCTTTCTTGAATTAATTCATAAGCTTTACGAATTTCTTGGGTTCGCTCGGTTGCCAATTTGATCATATCGTCCGGCATACCTTGACCAATCAGCTTATCCGGATGGTTTTCACTAACCAATTTTCGGTAGGTTTTTTTAATTTCGGAATCTGTACTTTTTGAGCTAACACCTAATGCTTTATAGGCAGCCTCTAATTGACTGGCTGAACTAGCATAACCAGCTGATGAGCCCCCACCATTAAATTGAGCGCGCGCCATTATCATCTCGATTATTTTTTCAAATAACGCTTTTGAAATTCCTAAATACTGGGCGATACTTTGAAGCGCCTGCCGCTCTGACGGGTGTAACTCACCATCAGCCAAAGCCAGTGCGATTAAATCATTAAGCAGTGACTGCTTAAGGTTATTCATTCGCCCACAGGTGCCTACAAATTGCTGCATTGTTTGATCTAAAGAAAAATCAGACTTTGAGCCAGCCTTAAAAAAATTAATTGCCTGCTGGCGATGATTTGCGCTTAGACCCATTCGGGTCATTAACGCCTCAGCTTGAGCAATTTCTTCTTCAGAAATACGACCATCAGCCTTGGCTAAATAACCCAATAAGGTGAATGTGGTCTCGAAATAAGATGCGCCCACTCGAGCTTGCTCACTAGATGATAAAG
>JBJKZE010000009.1:0-47626 GCA_045560645.1 Porticoccaceae bacterium
AAATAGACTCGTTCCTTAATCCAGTGAAAGTAATCTATACCCATTTAACACTACAGAGCTATTTTTGCTGAACTATAATTCGTGAGTTGTAGTATTTGACAGCTTATTAGCCCTATATTGTTACAAAAGCAGTTATAAAAGGAACTTATATATGCAAAAATTTGGATTTGTTTTATTGTTAATTTTACCCGCATTTTCTTAAGCCAATAGTGTTCGCTTGGTTAACGCTTCTATCCTTAATCAAGACGGAAATACCGGTTATGGCCTAGGCTATACAGGCATCAATAATAAATTTATTACGACTCTGAGTTACAGCAATTTATCAGGAGACCAGTGGCGCTCCTCGGCATTCAGTGCTGGACTTAATTATGGTTTCCAATCTATTGATAGCGGCTCGGTTTATTTTGGTCTTGGAGTTGCCAATGTCAGGAAGTCCAGTTCAGTTGGCACGGTAGGTCTCAACAATTTAAGCCAAAACATAGAGGCAAGCGATCAGCACGGTTTTGCTAGATTAGGCTATACCAAATTGAGCGGTGCTGGTATAGATTATGATTATTCAATAATATCTATGGATGGTAAAATTACATATGGGGCAGCATGGCGTGGTGCTATTAATGATAATGGGTTGGGCTGGCTTTTTGGTATTTCTGATAATAGTGATGTTGACGAGATTGTCTCTGGCGGTATTAGCCTGATTTTTTAGTAGTCAGTAAAAATCGCGTGCCTGAGCCCTAGTGTAATTTTTTCACCCTGAGCATATACTAGAGCTTGGTTGTGATGTTTGTTAATTTTGGGTGACAGTATGAGATTTATAAAATTCTATAGCCTTTTATTGATGGTTAGTCTGGCGGCTTGTTCGTCATTGAAAACCTATATCAAAACAGATACAACGGCATTTTATAAAGAGTCCTTTGAGTCTAAGGGCTCTATTGTGGTGTTGCCAGGGGATATTAGCCTAAAAAACTCTCTTGAATTTGGTCTGTATCAGCAAAAAGTTCTAGAAAAACTAATGGCTGTTGGTTTTTCTAGAGCCGATAGTTTGGAGACTGCCGATTTTGCTGCATTGCTACTGTATGCGGTTGATGATGGCAAGCAGTCGGTGGTTTATACCCCAATATATGGACAAACGAGTCGGCGAATAAACTCTTACTCAGATATTGCCTATGATGAAAAAGGTAGGGCGGTATATATTCGCAGAAATTATCTGTCTCCCAATTTTGGCGTAGTCGGCGCTTCTGCCGATACTAAAACAAACTACAGGCAAACCATTGCACTGGATATTGTAAAAGCGGACTCTTTAAAAAATGATGAGCCGGTTAAATTATTTGAGGGGCGGACTTTTTCCTCTGGTGCGTGCTCTGTAATTGTCGAGGTGTTTGATGAATTGCTAGAGGCTATGTTTATTGATTTCCCTAGTGACAACGGTCGCAACCGAAGTCAAAGTATAGAATCTGAAGTTAACTGTAAGTAATTCTTAGATAGATCCTCTAGGGCACAGCCTGCCCAGTTGCAGTCGCTAACAATTCAAACCAAGTTTCTCGATTGAGCTCTACGCTTAATGCCTCTGAGAATTGTTTAATCCTCTGAATATTATTGCTACCCATAATTGGTAGTATTTGCGCTGGGTGGCGCAGTAACCAAGCAATAGCTATGGCGGCTGGTTGGACGTAGTAGTCTTTGGCTAGGCTATTAAGGGTTTGATTAAGAGTCGACTGCGGATTTTTAAATAAATTGCCACCACCCAGGGGGGACCATGCCATAGGTGCAATACCCTGTTGTTGCAGATAGGCAATATCACCGTTGCTAAGAGGGTTGTGCTGAGTCAGGCTAATCTCAATTTGATTGGTGACTAGTTTATTTTTACAGCGTGACTGCAGTAGCTCAATATCCCAGGAGCGGAAATTTGAAACGCCAATAGCTTTCACTTTTCCGCTATCGATCAAGGCATCCAGAGTCTCGGCAGTTTCATCGGCATCCATTAATGGGTCAGGTCTATGCAGTAACAGCAGATCAATTTGCTCTATACCCATTTCTGTAAGCGATCTTTCAACTGCCTGATTGATATACAGTGCCGATGTATCGTAATGTTTAACGATTTTATCACTGTGAATCCCTATTGGCGCGATTATATCGCACTTGGTGATAATTTCCATATTTTGGCGTAACTGCGGCGCCTGCTTTAAGACTTTTCCCAGTTCAGCTTCCGAGCTGTATCCGCCGTAAATATCCGCTTGATCAAAGGTGGTTATACCCTGATCTAGACAGGCTTCAATTTTACTTTGCAGATATTTTGTTGAATGCTTTGGGTCGTCAGTCAATCGCCATAGCCCATAGATAATTCGTGACAGCGAAAGGTTATCTGAGAGGGAGACACGCTGCATAGGATTTAACCTTTAAGATTTTTATTGGTTTTGCTTATTCCAATTTAGACATTGCTCAAGAGTGACACCGGAGCCGCCAAAAATATCCAGTGCGCTACCAATAGTGAGATCAATTTTTCCGTTGGAAAGTTTGTCTACTCGCTGTAAATCATCGATTGAACTTGCACCACCGGCATAGGTGCAGGGCAGAGTGCATATTTCACCTAACAGTTTGACTAGGTCTTGATCTATTCCGGCTTGTAGACCCTCTACATCAGCGGCATGAACCAGAAATTCGGCACAGTGGGCTTCTAGCTGGGTAATGGTTTTTTGATTAATTGCAGTATCAGTTACTGTCTGCCAGCGATCGGTGGCAATCATCCAGCCTTGATCGGTTTTTCTACAGCTTAAATCTAGTACCAATCGTTCATAGCCCACCGCTGCTTTTATTTCTTCTAATCGCGACCAAGAAAACTGTCCTTGCTCAAAAAGGTAGGAAGTTACAATAACGTGAGAAGCACCGGCATCAAGAAATTGATTGGCATTGTCGGGGTTTACGCCGCCGCCGTATTGTAATTTGTTAGGGTAGGCCATTAGGGCGTTAAGTGCCTGTTGTTGGTTGTTTGGCCCCAGAGAAATAATATGACCACCATCGAGACTATGTTGCTTGTAAAGCTCTGCATAGAAACTGGCATCGTGCTGACTGACAAAATTTGTCTGTGCACCAGTTTGGTTAAGGCTGCCACCGACAATTTGTTTCACCTTGCCTTGGTGCAGGTCTATGCAGGGTCGAAATAGTGTCAATGGATGGCTCTCACAGCTGTAAATATGAGTACATTATAACTATTTTGCGCTAGGTGTGGAGTCATTATCTGCCATAGTAGGGCGGTTGAGTTTTTGGCGAATAAAACGGCCTACCGCATTTAATTTTTCCAGATCCACATGATGTTCAATCCCGAGTTGATCAAGCAGATGAATAACCTTTTCTGTTGCTACATTGCCAGAGGCACCTTTGGCATAGGGACAACCACCCAAGCCGGCGACTGAGCTGTCGATAATGCTGATGCCCATAGTTAATGATTGCCTAATATTGGCGATTGCCTGACCATAGGTGTCGTGTAAATGAACGGCTAGATGTGATGCTGAAATTTGCTTTAAAACTTGGTTTAGTAGTACTTCTATAGTTTCGGGTGTAGCCACTCCTATGGTATCCCCCAGTGAAATTTCATAACAGCCTATTTCGAGTAAAGAATGGGCTACTGCGCTGACCTTGTTAGGGTCGATATCACCCTTATAGGGGCAGCCGGCAACGCAGGAAATATAGCCGCGCACGGCAATATTATGCTCTTTAGCTTTTTGCGTGACTGCTTTAAAATTTTCTAAGCTTTCACTGATCGAACAGTTGATATTTTTTTGGCTAAATTCTTCACTAGCGGCAGCAAATACGGCTATTTCTTTTACATTGCATTCAATTGCGCGCTCGAGACCGCGCATATTGGGGGTGAGGGCAGTATAGGTTGCTTGGCTAGGCGCTAGCTGTTTAAAAACCTCATCGCTACCTGCCATTTGCGGCACCCATTTGGGGCTGACAAAACTGCCCGCCTCAATGGTCATTAACCCAGCATCAGCTAAGTCGTGAACTAATTTAACCTTAGTTGCAACGTCAAGGGAGACGGATTCATTTTGCAAGCCGTCTCGCGGCCCAACCTCAACAATTTTAACTGCTTTGGGTAGGCTCATAATGCTTATAGATTGTTATAGTTTCCACGATGAAACAGCAGTGGTTGATTTTGATTGTCAGTAAATTCGATCACTTCACCTAGCATAATGATATGGTCGCCGCCTTCATATTGATGAGACATTTTGCACTGAAAGCAGACGCTATAGTGGGGCAGTAAAGGAATGCCAGATAAACCCTCAGTGCAGTCTAAGTTGGCAAAACGATCTATGCCGGAGGTGGCAAAGAGGTTGGATAGATCTTTTTGATCCTCAGCTAAAATATGGACTGCAAAAGCTTCTGCGGCCATAAAGTCCTCAAAGCAATTGGTGTTTTTACCAATACTCCAAAGAATAAGTGGGGGAGTGAGCGATACGGAATTGAAGCTATTGGCAGTCATGCCAACTTTTTGTCCATTTTTGCCTAGGGCGGTAATAATGGTTATTCCAGTTGCAAAGCCACCCAATGCATTGCGAAATTCCTGCTGGGTGAAAGAGTTTGGCACGCGTTTACTGCTCCTTGAAATCGACTGATGTTGTATTGCAAATAAATTTACAACCCAAGCCAGCAATGATGAGATTAATTAGCCCCTGATGCAAGCGCTTTATATACTTGCGGCTACTTTTGTACCCTCAGCAATGGCTATTTTAGCATCTAATTCTTTAGCGCTATTAGCACCGCCAATTAGATGAAAGGGTATTTTTAATCCATTAGTTACTTCAGTTAGGGGATCTTGACCCGCACATATAATAATATTGTCTACTGCAAGAATTTTTGATTCTTCGCCAACACTAATATGCAAGCCCTCGTCATCAATACGTTCATAGTTGCAACCATTGATCATTTGTACCTGTTTTTTTGCCAGTCCGGTGCGGTGAATCCATCCGGTAGTCTTACCGAGCCCGGTGCCAATTTTCGAGCTTTTTCGCTGTAGTAAATAAACTTCCCTTGGCGATGGATTAACTATTGGCTTACAGCCTTCGATTCCTCCTCGAGCATCGAGTGACTTATCTATGCCCCATTCACTCATAAATTCATCAATATTGAGAGAGGTAGATTCACCGCCGTGGGTAATATATTCAGCGGTATCAAAACCAATGCCGCCGGCACCAATAATAGCCACACGCTTGCCAAGTGGATGTTTGTGTAAGATCACATCTACATAGCTAAGAACAGAAGAATGGTCTATACCCTCAATAGTGGGCATTCGGGGTTTGATTCCTGTGGCAATAATCACCTCGTCAAAACTACTGTTGTTAAGCTGTTCCGCGCTAACTCTTGTATCAAGATTAAGGCAGATGTTATTTAGCTCAATTTGTTTTTTAAAGTATCTTAGAGTTTCGCTGAACTCCTCTTTACCGGGGATTTGCTTGGCAATATTAAACTGCCCGCCAATTTCGCAGGCTGAGTCAAAAAGTGCTACCTTGTGACCTCTTGAGGCGGCTGTGGTTGCGGCGGCAAGGCCAGCGGGACCGGCACCCACTACAGCGATGGTTTTGACTTGCTGTGTTGGCTTTATACTCAGTTCGGTTTCATGACAGGCGCGAGGGTTAACCAGGCAGCTGGCTGTCTGCCCCTGAAAAACGTGATCTAAACATGCCTGATTGCAGGCAATACAGGTGTTGATTTCGTCAGCGCGACCTTCTTTAGCTTTAATAACAAAATCGGCATCAGCAAGAAATGGACGTGCCATAGACACTATATCCGCGTCGCCATTGGATAAGACCTGTTCCGCAATTTCTGGGGTGTTAATGCGATTGGATGTGACAACTGGAACTGAGAATTCCTGCCTAAATTTAGCAGTTACCCAGGTAAATGCGGCGCGAGGAACCTTTGTGGCAATGGTTGGAATTTTAGCCTCATGCCAGCCAATACCGGTGCTGATAATTGTAGCGCCGGCTTGTTCTACCGCTTTACCCAATTGAATAACTTCGTCTGCGCTACTACCGCCTTCAACTAAGTCGAGCATGGATAAGCGAAAAATTATAATAAAGTGTTCGCCTACAGCTTGACGTACCTGTTTGACCACTTCTATTGGAAGACGAATTCTATTTTCATAGCTTCCACCCCATTTATCATCGCGCTTGTTGGTTCTGGTCGCAATAAATTGATTTAAGAAATAGCCTTCCGAACTCATGATTTCAACACCATCATAGCCTGCTTTTTGTGCATTGACAGCAGTGGCCACATAGTCATCAATCTGCTTGCAAATTTCGCCGTCAGTTAATGCTTTAGGTATAAAAGGGTTTATAGGGGCTTGAATAGCAGAGGGGGCAACAAGGTGAGGCGAGTAGGCATAGCGGCCTGTATGCAGTATCTGTAAGCAAATTTTTCCATCATGCTGATGAACTGCTTCGGTAATTATCTGGTGGTCATCTATATCCTTTTGGCACTGCAAGTTTTTAGTAGCAGAATGAGTGCCGCCCTCAGCATTGGGGCCTACACCACCGGTTACAATAAGACCGACACCGCCCTTGGCGCGCTCAGCAAAGAAAGCGGCCATTCGGTGGTGGCCATTTTCAGCCTCTTCAAGACCTGTATGCATAGACCCCATTAAGACTCTGTTTTTAAGTTGGGTAAAGCCAAGGTCTAGTGGTGCTAAA
Organism: Porticoccaceae bacterium; assembly: GCA_045560645.1. Lineage (GTDB taxonomy): Bacteria > Pseudomonadota > Gammaproteobacteria > Pseudomonadales > Porticoccaceae > HTCC2207. The sequence goes on from JBJKZE010000009.1 coordinate 6,681, forward strand.
AGATTGGGGTAATTGCTATTATCCATAATCTGCGCCTCTTATTTTCTTAATTACGTCATTGTTTATTGATGAGATTACGCCCTCATTTTGACACTGTCAAGATTGATTGTTATATTAACGCTATGACTCTAGATTCGCTGACATTAAAAGATAGCTCTAGCTACCATCATGGTAATCTTCGCCAAACCCTTCTGTTGGCTGCTGCTGAAATGATTTCGGAGAATGGTATTGAGTCTCTTTCTCTTCGCAAGCTGGCTGAAATGGTTGGCGTTTCAAGAACTGCTGCTTACCACTATTTTCAAGATAAGAACAATTTACTCTGTGCTATTGCCGCCAATGGCTTTAGGCGCTGGCAGATGTCACTTAATCAGCTTGAATCTAATTCCTTGCCCGAGAGGGATAAGTTTGAGCAATATATTCTAGGTTATATAGCCTTTGCCACAACTAACCCTGAGGAGTATGAGCTAATGTTTGGGCGTTGTATTTGGAAGCAGTCTAAATGTACCCAAGAATTACAGGACATTTCCCATGCTACCTTTCAGCATCAGGTTGAAATGATTTCGCACTGGCAATCCACAGGCTTAGTCATTGGCGAAAATCCTCTGCGGAGTGCTCAGATTATTTGGGGAACGCTTCATGGTATCGCTAAATTATTTATTGATGGCGTTTATACCGATGTTAATCGTGTTGAGGAAATTGTACTTAGCGCACTACCCATGTTTTTGGGGCCAGATGTATAAATTATTGTTTATTTTTATATTTAGCTAAAAACTTTGTTCAAAACTTCACTATTTGGTTGATGAATATATGTTGCTGTGGCAGAATTGCCGCCTTTTTCACGTAGACCAAAATAAAGGGTGTTAAAAACACCAAAACTAGGTTGACGTGTAGTTTGTTTTTTTGCGAGTGTGGCGGAATTGGTAGACGCGCTGGATTTAGGTTCCAGTGGGGTGACCCGTGAGAGTTCAAGTCTCTCCACTCGTACCATTTTAAATAATATCACCATGTTGGTTTCAGGGTTAAGTCCCTGTCATATCCTTTAAAGTTGGGTGACATTTCAAGAGGTTTTTTTCATGCAGGTTTCCATTGAGTCTAGCAAAGGTCTTGAGCGGCAGGTAAAGGTTAGTGTCCCTGCAGATAAGATTGATAGTGATGTATTACAACGCCTGCAAAAGGCCACTAAAACAGTCAATATCAAGGGATTCCGTAAGGGTAAGGTCCCTTTAAAAGTGGTTCAGCAGCAATATGGCAAGGCTGTTCGTCAAGAAGTTTTAGGCGAAGTTATTAACTCAAGCTTTTATGAAGCCATAAAGCAAGAAGACCTCAAGCCTGTAGGTCAGCCAAAAATTGAAGGTATTGTTGATAACGCGGGTCAAGACTTAGAGTACAAGGCTACTTTTGAAGTCTACCCCGAGGTTAAGTTGGCTGATTTGGCCAAGGTTTCAATCGCTCGTCCGGTAGCGGATATCAATTCAGATGATCTTGAAAAGATGATTGATGTATTGCGAAATCAGCAAGCATCTTTTGATTCAACAGAAAATCCTGCTGCAGATGGCGATAAAGTTAATATTGATTTTGTTGGCACTTTGCGTGGCAAAAAAAGAATTCCCCGGTGGTGCAGCTGAAGGTCAGGAACTGGTTCTTGGTTTCAAAACAGTATGATCCCTGGTTTTGAAGACGGTCTAGTGGGCGTTAGTGCAGGTGATGAGACTGTGTTAAAGCTTAAATTCCCAAAAGATTATCATGCTGAAGAACTTAAAGGTAAAACTGTTTCTTTTTGCAGTGAAAGTTAACTCTGTCGAAGCTAAAACATTACCAAATTTAGATGATGACTTCTTTAAGCTCTATGGCGTTGAAACTGGCGGTGAAGAAAAAATTCCGTGAAGATGTTGAAGCTAATATGCAACGCGAACTCAATAATGCAATTCGCACAAAAGTTAAGAATCGTATTATGGATCAGCTTTACACCCTTAATAAGGTCGATGTGCCAGAAGCATTGGTTGCCAATGAAATTGTACAGTTGAAAAAAACAAATGATTCAACAGTTTGGTGGCGGTCAAGAATTTGATCTAAATATGTTACCAGACGATATGTTTAAAGATAAAGCCAAAGCGTCGTGCATCATTGGGTGTTATTGTTTCTGAGGTGGTTAATGTTGAATCCCTATCACCCGCTGAAGATCAGGTGCGAGCAAAAATTGATGAAATTGCCTCTACCTATGAGCAACCATCAGAAGTCGTTGATTATTACTACAGCAAGCCAGAGCTACTCAGCTCAGTAGAAGCTGTAGTTCTTGAAGATCAGGTGACGGAACTTGTGCTTTCTAGGGCTAAAGTAAAAGAAGAAAAATTATCTTACGAGGATGCGGTTAAGCCAGATCCCGAAGCTGAGGCATAATTAAGGTTCTCTTATTGTACAGATTTTAGTAAATTGGCGTATAATTTGAAGATTATATGCTCATTATAGCTATTTCATACGTATACACATCAGGGAGGAACTTATGACATTCCAAAATTTAAACAATAGTCCAAATTTTATAGATCCACAGGCCAGTGGGCTGGTACCCATGGTGGTGGAGCAGTCTTCTCGTGGTGAAAGAGCTTATGATATCTATTCTCGCTTATTAAAGGAGCGAGTGATCTTCTTGGTAGGTCAGGTTGAGGATCATATGGCTAACTTAATTGTTGCCCAATTGCTTTTCTTAGAGTCAGAAAATCCAGACAAAGACATCCATTTATATATTAACTCGCCAGGTGGCTCGGTAACTGCTGGCCTGTCAATTTATGACACCATGCAGTTTATTAAGCCAAATGTAAGTACTATGTGTATAGGTCAGGCGGCATCTATGGGTGCATTCCTGCTAGCGGCTGGCGCCGCTGGAAAGCGTTATTGTTTGCCCAATGCACGTACTATGATTCATCAGCCCAGTGGTGGTGCTTCAGGTCAGGCAACAGATATTCATATTCAATCTCAAGAGATCTTGAAAATTAAAGAGCGTCTCAACACACTTATGGCGGAGCATACCGGCCAGCCGATTAAAAAAGTTCAGCAGGATACAGAGCGCGATAATTTTATGAGTGCTGAAGAATCAAAGGACTATGGTCTTGTTGATGAGGTGCTAGACAAGCGCGGCAAATAAAGCCTCTTGTTAATTAGCCAATTAATAATTTCTAAAACTAATAATACGGGTTTCAGATATGAGTGATGATGACACAACAAATGATGGCGGCAAGCTTCTATTTTGTTCCTTCTGTGGTAAAAATCAGAATGAAGTTCGCCGGCTAATTGCTGGCCCCTCTGTTTATATTTGTGATGAGTGTGTTGATCTTTGTAACGATATTATTTCAGAGGAAACTCAGGCTTCTGACGATCAAGAATCGCCTAATAGGCTGCCAGTTCCTACCGAGATTAAAGATATTCTCGATCAGTATGTTATTGGTCAATTGCGAGCCAAAAAAATACTCTCTGTAGCGGTTTATAATCACTACAAGCGATTGCAAGCAGCTAGCGATAAGGTCGATATTGAGTTGGGTAAAAGTAATATCCTACTTATTGGCCCAACCGGCAGCGGTAAAACCCTTCTGGCGGAAACTCTGGCTAGAATGCTTGATGTACCTTTTACAATCGCAGATGCAACTACACTTACCGAAGCGGGTTATGTCGGTGAAGATGTTGAAAATATTATCCAAAAGCTGCTACAAAAATGTGATTATGATGTAGACAAGGCTCAGCGTGGTATCGTTTATGTTGATGAGATTGATAAAATCTCAAGAAAATCTGATAACCCATCAATTACCAGAGATGTATCGGGTGAGGGCGTTCAGCAAGCACTGCTTAAGCTTATTGAAGGTACCGTTGCCTCTGTTCCCCCTCAGGGTGGGCGCAAGCATCCTCAGCAAGAGTTTCTTCAGGTAGACACCTCTAATATTCTATTTATCTGTGGTGGCGCTTTTGCTGGGCTTGAAAAAGTTATTCGCGAGCGCTCTGAGAAAGGTGGCATAGGTTTTGGTGCTGAGGTGAATAGCAAAGACGACCGCAAATCTGTCGGCGAAACTCTACTCGATGTTCAGCCAAGTGATTTGATTGGTTACGGATTAATTCCAGAATTTATTGGTCGACTCCCGGTTGTTGCCACCCTGACAGAACTAGATCGTGATGCTTTAATTAACATATTAGTTGAGCCAAAGAATGCCCTTTTAAAGCAGTATCAAGAATTATTTGGTATGGAGTCTGTAGAGCTGGATCTTCGTAAAGAAGCATTAGAAGCTATTGCGGAAAAAGCCATTGAACGCAAAACAGGAGCTCGCGGTTTGCGCTCTATTCTTGAAACAGTGTTACTTGATACCATGTATAAAATACCATCGGAAGATGATGTCATTAAAGTAGTGGTAGATGGCTCAGTAATTAATGGTGAAAATGAACCTTTGCTAGTATATGAACAAAAAGAAGCTAAAAAAGTCGCTTCTGACGACTAAATAGAAAAGGCGCCAATTAGGCGCCTTTTTTTTGTTTTTAATTTATTTTTCTATCAATACGGTTGCTTTATTCAATCGAGTCCCCATATAGTTCCGTAGAGATTATATATTTATTTGTCGAAAGCATTTGTTGCTTCGACAGTCCTGGAGAATAATTAATGGATTCCGATCAAAAAGCCGAAAAAACTTACCCGCTTCTACCCTTGCGTGATGTAGTGGTTTACCCACATATGGCGGTTCCTTTGTTTGTCGGGCGTGAAAAATCAATTCTTGCGCTAGAAGAGGGTATGAGTACTGATAAAAAAGTGGTTTTGGTGACTCAAAAAGATCCTGCAGATGATAGCCCTGCACTGGATGAAGTTCATCAAATCGGAACCCTAGCGACTATATTGCAGTTGCTCAAGTTGCCAGACGGCACACTTAAAGTTTTGGTAGAGGGTGTCAGCAGAGTGCAGCTGGTTAATCCTATTGAAGGGCCAAAATTTCTGCAGACACAGTTTAATGAATTGGCGATTAATGGACTCGATGAAAAAGAATTAGATGCACTGGCACGCGCCACAAAGGTCTTGTTTGAGCAGTATGTAAATCTCAATAAAAAAATCCCTACAGAAGTTGTTACAACTGTGAATGGTATTGAAGACAATGATCGTCTTGCCGATACCATTGCGTCGCATATGACTTTGAGCCTAAGTCAAAAGCAGGAAGTGCTTGAGATTGCTAATTTGGCCCATCGTTTTGATCATCTTATGGGGCTAATGGAGTCAGAAATTGATCTAGCCGAAGTAGAGCAAAGAATTCGCGGCCGAGTAAAGAAGCAGATGGAAAAAAGCCAGCGCGAATACTATTTAAATGAGCAAATTAAAGCGATTCAAAAAGAGTTGGGTGATGAGGATGGTGTTTCTGAGTTTGAGCAGTTAGAAGCAAAAATCGAAGAAGTAGGCATGCCTAAATCAGCCTTAGAAAAAGCTCGCTCCGAGGTATCGAAACTCAAGATGATGTCGCCTATGTCGGCCGAGGCTTCAGTTCTTAGGAACTATATTGACTGGATGGTAGGAGTGCCGTGGAAGAAGCGCTCCAGAGTAAAGCATGATCTTAAGAATGCAGAGGATACTCTGGGTAAAGACCACTATGGCCTCGAGGAAGTTAAAGAGCGAATCCTTGAATTTCTGGCGGTGCAAAAGCGCGTTAAAAAATTAAAAGGTCCAGTATTATGTCTGGTTGGGCCTCCAGGTGTGGGTAAAACCTCACTGGGTGAGTCTATTGCAAAAGCAACCGGCAGAAAGTTCGTCAGAATGAGCCTAGGTGGTGTGCGTGATGAAGCAGAGATTCGCGGGCATCGCAGAACTTATATAGGTTCTTTGCCGGGTAAAATCATTCAAAAATTGAGTAAGATTAAAACCAAGAATCCACTCTTTTTACTCGATGAAATTGATAAAATGGGTATGGACCACCGAGGTGATCCTGCTTCGGCATTATTAGAAGTATTAGATCCAGAGCAAAACCATACCTTTAACGATCATTATTTAGAGGTAGATTATGATCTATCTGAAGTGATGTTTATCTGTACCTCGAATTCTATGAATATTCCGGGCCCGCTGTTAGATCGTATGGAAGTTATTCGTATCCCTGGTTACACCGAGGATGAAAAAGTCGCTATTGCTGAAAAATATTTGATTCCCAAGCAAAGTAAGGCCAACGGTTTAAAACCAAATGAATTGGATATTGAAGAAGGTGCGTTGCGAGATATAGTGCGTTTTTATACTCGCGAAGCAGGTGTTCGTGGTTTAGAACGTGACATTGCAAAAATTTGTCGTAAAACCGTGACTAAAAATGTTCGCGATGAAGTAGATGGCGAAGTTTTATTAAAGTCCGAGGGTCTAGAGGATATGCTCGGCGTTCATCGCTTTGACTATGGTCGTGCCGAGGCTGAGAATCAAATTGGTCAAGCCACTGGTCTAGCTTGGACTCAAGTTGGTGGTGAATTACTGAGTATTGAATCATCGGTTATACCCGGAAAGGGCAATATGGTGAAAACCGGCTCCCTAGGAGATGTGATGCAAGAGTCTATTCAAGCTGCCCTTACGGTGGTTAGAAGTCGTGCTCAGCAGTTGGGGATTCGAAAAAGTTTCTACCGTGAACAGGATATTCATATTCATGTTCCCGAAGGGGCAACACCCAAAGACGGCCCGTCGGCAGGTATTAGTATGTGTACTGCATTAGTTTCTGTGCTGACCAATATTCCGGTTAAGGCCTCTGTGGCTATGACGGGTGAAATTACCTTGCGCGGCCAGGTTCTTAAGATCGGTGGCTTGAAAGAAAAACTATTGGCAGCTCATCGAGGCGGCATCAGCACTGTGATAATCCCTTATGACAACGCCAGAGACTTAAAAGAAATACCTGACAAAATTAAAAATGATTTAGAGATTTTTCCAGTGAAATTTATCGATGAAGTGCTTGAAATTGCACTCGAAACATCGCCTAAGCCATTGAGTGAAGAAGATTATAATCGTGTAAGTGGGGCTGAAAATGCTCACAAAAATAATCTAAGACCAAGCACTCACTAGGCTACAGAGTAAATTTTTTTAAAAGTTAGCTTGACCAGACATATAAGCGTTGGTATAAAGTTAGCACGCGGCCAATGATTTCTAAGTTTGAGATTGGTTAAACGGCCCGAAACGTATCAATACTGGAAAAATTAACTCCATAATAAAAGGGGAACACTGTGAATAAATCTGAATTAATCGATGCTATCTCAAACTCTGCTGACCTATCTAAGTCTTCTGCTGCTCGTGCTCTAGACGCTGTTTTAGGTTCAGTTCAAGGCGCTCTTGCAAATGGTGACCAAGTTTCACTAGTAGGTTTTGGAACTTTCTCTGTTAAGCACCGCGCTGCTCGTGCTGGCCGCAATCCGCAAACAGGAGCTGAGATTCAAATTAAAGCTTCTAACGTACCAAGCTTCAAAGCGGGTAAAGCTCTTAAAGACGCTGTGAATTAATAAGCGAAATCTTTCCTCTTCTTTTTTAGAAGAAAGTGTATCGTATTTAAAAGGCGCATACTTATGCGCCTTTTTTTAATTTTGGAAGATATAAAATGTTACTAGATTTTAGAGATAATATGCGCGGTGTCGCATTGGGTATAACCATTGTAATTGGTCTTATTTTTGCCCTTACTGGAACCGGATCACTATTTATCAGCACCCCTGATTCAGAATCAGCCCTAGTGGTTAACGGTGACGAAGTGAGTGAAAGGGAAGTTCTTCAGGCTGTAGCCAGAGAACGAAGCAGAATTCTTAATGAAAATCCTGAGATGGATAGAAGCTTATTAGATGACCAAGCTCTCCGCTCTCAGACTATGCGTCAGCTAATTAGTAGAGAAGTACTGATACAAGCGGCCACCCAACAGAATTTAGGTGTAGCTCCATCACTGATTAACGATTTAATCCTAGATGTTGAGCAATTTCAAACAGAGGGTGTATTTGATGAAGACCGATTCCGTTATGCAATTCGCAGTCAGGGATATACTTCAAGTTCAAAATTTACCGAGATGTTAGCGGATCAATTCCTTATTGAACAATTATCTGACGGCATTATAAATAGCAGCTTTGTAACTTCTTCAGAGGTAGCTATTTTGGCAGCATTGGCAGATCAAAAACGTGACTTTGAATTTGCTCGTCTTGCCTACCAGCCATTTAAAGATGCTGTTTCTCTTAGCGAGAAGAAAATTACCAATTATTATGATGAAAATAAAGATCAGTATATGACTGAGCGCAAATTAAGCGTCGAATATATAGAGCTTAATCAAGCTATGCTTTTAGATTCACAGTCAGTATCTGCAGAGCAGGTGCAGGCAAGATTCGAACAAGAAGCAGAGTCGGCGGATAACAGCCCATCACTACGTGCTGCGCATATCCTTTTAGAGGATAGCTCTGACGTGGTTATTGCGGAAGTTCAGGCTAAGATTGATGCCGGTGAAGATTTTGCTCAGTTAGTCAAAGAGTACTCTCAGGATGTAGCTACTGTAGAGTCGGGTGGTGATTTAGGTTTTACTAATGGTGATACCTTCCCAGAGTCTTTTGAACAGGCATTAGCGGCATTGGAAGTAGGTCAGGTATCTGCGCCAGTAGAAACTGTTTCTGGTACGCATTTTGTTAAGTTGCTTGAAGTTGAAAAGAAAGAATTCTTATTTGATGAGCAACAAGAGCGTATTACCCTAGAGTTGCAACAAGAGGCGGCAAATACCCTATTAGTTGAAAAGCTAGAGACGCTTAAAGAGTTAGCCTTTAATGCAGACAATCTTCAAGAGGTAGCGCAGGATCTAGAACTGGAAGCCAAGGTAACTGAGCCCTTTAGTGAAAATGGCGGCGCAGGTGTGACCTCATCACCAATGGTGGTTGATGCAGCCTATAGCCCAGAAGTAGCGGAAGATGGCTATGCCAGTGAAGTGCTTGATCTCGGTGATGACAACTATATTGTGCTGCGATTAAAAGAAAATTTCCCATCGCGCCAGCAATCATTAGATGAGGTTCGCGACGGTTTAATCGATACATTAACTAACTCAATTGCCCAAGAAAATATTGATGCCAAGATTACCGAAATTACAGCGGCACTGGATGGCGGTGATTCCATGCAGGCGGTAAGTAGTGCCTTTAGTTTAAAGTCTGAAGCGGTCAAACAGGGTGCAAGAGGGAACAGAGATATTGACCCTGAGGTCAATACCTATGTGTTCGATATGCTAATGCCAAGAGGCGAGACGGTTACTGATAGTTTTAATACAAGGAATGGTGATTTTGTCGCTATCCAACTTACAGCAGTTGAGCTAGCTGATGCTGAATCTATGGATAAAGAGCGATTAGAATTTGTTCGCAACATTGCCGAAGCAGCCACTAGCGGTAAAGAGTTTATGTCTTATCAGCAGGCGTTGATTGAGCAGGCCGATATAGTTCAGTAATAGCCTAGTTAGTCGTTTTCGAAAAAGATATAGCACCAGTGGCTATATCTTTTTTTTGGCTATGACTTTTGGGTCAGTTTGCTAGATGCGCAATGGATTAATATATAAGGTCAATCGTTGGCCCGGTTGTAGATATTTATTCTTATCCAGTTTATTCCACGATGTAATGTCGGTAATTTTTAGATCAAATCGTTTGGCGATTAGATAGAGCGAGTCGCCACTGCGCACCTGATAGTTTAGCTTTCTTACCGGCGTGGTCTTGGGGCCGGAGGCAGGGGCTTTAATCACTAGTTCTTGGCCAACCTTAATAAGATGGCTAGTAAGGTTATTGGCGCGTTTTAGGCTGCTAATAGAGACCTTATGCTTGGCCGCAATTTCTGACAATGTATCCCCTGCAGAAACAATATAGGTTCTAGTTGGCGGTGTTTTATACTCGGTTAGCACTGCCACTTCACCCATTGGTGGTATACGCAATACCTGACCCACTCGCAAAAAATCATGTCTTAGACGATTGGTAATTTTTATCTGAGCAGTGGTTTGTTGGTAGCGCTTGGCAATATGTGACAGAGTATCACCGGATTTAACAATATATTCTCTATATTCCGCCCATGTTGAGGGGTCGCTAGTAGCTAGAAAATCGCTTAGTAGCTGACTCTTGTCGATCGGTAATAAGATATGGTAACCCGGTTCTGGTGGAGTAACTGAGCGCTTATAAGCCGAATTTAGCTTGGTAAAGATGGCGTCATCGACCCCAGTGACTTCTATAACCTTATCTAGTTCTATTTGCGCGGGTAACTCAACAACTGAAAAATAAGCCTCATTGGCTATTTCTGGAAGTTTAACTTCAAGCTTTTCTGCATTTTTTACGATGTAGGCCAACGCCATTAGCTGGGGTACATAGTTTTTAGTTTCTCTAGGCAGGCGCAGTGACCAAAATTCGGTTGATTTGCCGAGGCGACGGTTTTTTCTAATGGCTTTTCTTACCACCCCTTCGCCAGAATTATAGGCGGCTAGGGCGTGAAGCCAGTTGTCATTAAATTGTTTTTTTAGATAAGCAAGGTATGTCGCGGCGGCGGCGGTTGACTGTACCACGTCTCGACGCCCTTCATACCAACGACTTCGCTCTAGACCGAGTGAGGTGGCTGTTGCTGCAATAAATTGCCAAAGACCAACTGCATGGCTTGGACTGTAAGCTAGGGGGTCGTAGTTGCTCTCAACAATGGGAAGCAAGGCTAATTCTAGTGGTAAATTGGCATTTTCTAGCTGTTCAGTAACGTGAAACAGATAGGGTGCTGAATGCTCGAATAATAAATTGAGATTATGCGGATTTTTTAGATAGCGTTGTAATTGTTTGTTGGCACTGTAAGGCAAGTTATCTGGTGTGATTTCGAAGCTTTGGCGCAGTCGTTGCCACGCATCTATTGACGGTGCTGGTTGTGGCTTATCTTGTTGCGCAACCTCTGGTGTTATTTGTAAATCGCTTTCAGTTTTTAGCTCTTTGCCCACTAGACTGTTTTCTGGCTCTGATGTCGGCGGTACTTCTGGGATTTCTATAGGTGCGTTTAAATCGACAATAGGTGCGAATTCTGTCCCCTCTTCAGCCTGCTCTTGGGAGTGCTCCGTTACCGAGGTACAGCCTACTAGCCTTAGGCTTATTAGTAGAAGGCATACATAGATAACATGATTTTTAGGCTTTAATAACAAATTAAACTCTACAGGGCTGAAAATTTAGGTGCGCGATTGTAACGGTGATAGCTATTATTAACAACATGGCAATATATATCGGGTATTTGATATATTTTATTGAATGTCGAATAGGGTAATACTTTGGAACATGTTAGGATTTACTAATAATCAATTTAGCCTCTAAAATTTATGCGCAAAAATCGCCAAATACTTGCAGATTTGTTTCAGAAATATCTGGCATTAACCCCAGATAGTAGTGCTATGGCTCAAGATAATTGGCACAGCAAAAAATTTGGCAAATATTTGCTAGATTCGGAAAAAAAGTTATTGGAAGACGACTGTGCAGATTTAGCCGGTTATAGAATGATGCACCTGGGCGTGGTTGGCGAGAATTGTGCCCTTAAACCCTTTAATCAGTTACATCAGTTTTATATTCGTCCTCAGTGCAACGATTTAGCCTTTGATGGTAACTCGGTTGTTGCCGCGAATGAGGATCTGCCACTGCCTGCGGATGTAGTTGATGTGGCGATTGTACAGCATGCCTTAGAGTATTCGTTATCACCGCAATCGGTATTGGCGGAAACGGCAAGAGTCCTTGCCCCCGGTGGACATTTGATTCTATGTGTTTTCAACCCTATGGGACCTATGGGATTATTAAAGTGGCCTATGCGTGCTATTACAAAGCGCCCTGAATACGATTTTTTTAGTCTGCGCAAATGTCGCGTCTATGATTGGTTGTCATTGCTTAATTGCGAGGTGATCGGAGTGCAAAATGGCGCGTATAATTTACCGATTGGTGGTGCTAGTTGTTTTCGCCATGATACAGCTTGGCAAAAAATATGTGAAAAGGTTGGCTCTCCATGGGGTAATTTTTATATGATTCATGCTGTTAAGCGTGTCGCGGGTGGAATTAGTAACCGCGCAATGGCATGGCGACCATTGACTGCTAAACCCTATGGTTCTAAGCGAACTAATATTAATCGAACACCCCAGAATTAGGCTGTAAATATAATGAAGACTGTGGAAATTTTTACCGATGGCGCCTGTAGAGGTAACCCTGGGCCCGGTGGTTGGGGTGCGTTATTGCGATACGGAAATAAAGAGCGGACGCTATGTGGTGGCGAGCATGAAACAACTAATAATCGCATGGAATTAATGGCGGTTATTAAAGGCCTGTCTGCACTGCAGAGATCCTGTGAGGTTAAGGTGACATCAGATTCTACCTATGTGTTAAAGGGTATTCAGGAATGGATGCCTAACTGGAAAGCGAGAGGCTGGAAGACAGCTTCCAAAAAACCGGTTAAAAATGTTGATCTTTGGCAGCAATTAGACCAGTTAGTAGAGTTGCATACGATTGATTGGCAGTGGGTTAAGGGTCATAGTGGGCATACGGAAAATGAGATTGCCGATCAGTTGGCAAATCGTGGCATTGACGAGTTGGATTAAGCGTAAATATGAGACAGATAGTTTTAGATACTGAAACCACCGGTCTTGAGACTTCTCAAGATCATAGAATTATCGAAATTGGTTGCGTGGAGCTAGTTAATCGCAAGCTAACAGGTAAACATTATCATCAATATATTAATCCCCAGAGAAAAGTGGATGAGGGTGCAATGCAGGTGCATGGCATCACCGATGAATTCCTTGAGGACAAGCCGTTATTTGAAAATATTATTGATGATTTTTTGGCCTTTGTAGGGGATTCTGAATTGGTGATCCACAATGCACCTTTTGATGTGGGCTTTATCGATCACGAGTTATCAAAACTTTCTAAACAGCCCAAGTCTATTGCTAATTTATGCAATGTGCTGGATACCCTCGCCTTGGCTAGAAATAAGCATCCGGGACAGCGCAATAATCTAGATGCACTGTGTAAGCGCTATATGGTGGATAATTCCCAACGTGATCTTCACGGTGCATTGCTCGATGCGGAAATATTGGCCGATGTCTACTTGGCGATGACTGGTGGTCAGGTTAATCTTAATATTAACAATCAGTCTAGCTCTGATGAAGCTACAAGTTCTAGCAATAGTAGTATTCGCAGACTTACTTCAGATCGTTCACCGCTGAAAGTTATAAAAGCCAGTGATGCTGAATTGGCCAGTCACAATAAAAAACTAGAAACTATTAAATCGGCTAGTGGTCATTGTGTGTGGCAGGATGTATCTCAGTAAGATAATTTGATGAATGACTCTAAGGTGGGGTTAAACTTACCAGCCAAATTACCCTCTCAGCCCAAACAATACCGGCTTCTTGAGTCGCAACTTATGCATGCGGTGGCTAGCCGTGATCTATTCCGGTTTAAACAACAGTTAAAAAAAATTCAGCAGAGTTTCAAGGCTTCTAGTGCTGCTGAGGCATCGCAGAAAAGCATAGCGGCTTGGCAGAAATGGAGTGCTGCTGTAACTAAATCTAATAGCTGGGTTGAGACCCGAGCGGCGAAATTTCCTAAAATTACTTACCCTGATTTACCGGTTAGTGGTCGTGCGGATGAGATTCGTGAATTAATTATAGATAATCAGGTGGTGGTGATTGCCGGTGAAACTGGTTCGGGTAAAACCACTCAGTTACCTAAAATATGCCTTGAGGCAGGCTGTGGTAGGCGGGGGATTATTGGCCATACCCAGCCGCGGCGAATTGCCGCTCGTTCGGTAGCTAGTCGTCTAGCTGAAGAACTTAAGACTGATCTGGGGGATAAGGTCGGTTATCAGGTTCGTTTTGCCGATCAAACCAATAAAGAGACTCTAATCAAGTTAATGACCGATGGTATTTTGTTGGCTGAAATTCAGCGCGATCGTTTTTTAAGCCATTACGATACGATTATTATTGATGAGGCCCATGAGCGTAGTCTAAATATTGATTTCCTTTTGGGTTACTTAAAGCAGATTTTACCCAAGCGTCCCGATCTTAAGGTGATTATTACCTCTGCAACCATTGATGTAGAAAAATTCTCTAAGCATTTCAACAATGCGCCTATTATTGAAGTTTCCGGCAGAACCTATCCAGTTGATATTGTGTATGACAATATTGATCAGTTTGCACTGGAGTTAGATCAACAAATTATTGATCGATTAAAGGATATTGAAGCCCTGGGTAGTCAAGGCGATGTATTAGTGTTTTTAAGTGGTGAGCGCGAGATTCGCGAGTTGAGTTTAGCTATTCGAAGAGCACAAATCCCCCACCTTGAGGTTGTTCCTTTATATGCGCGCTTGAGTCTTGCGGAGCAGAGAAAGATTTTTTCCCCTCACAAAGGACGACGAGTGGTACTGAGTACCAATGTGGCGGAAACATCTCTTACTGTTCCAGGTATTGGCTATGTGATCGATGCGGGTCGAGCGCGATTGTCACGCTACAGTTATCGAACCAAGGTTCAACGCTTGCCTATAGAGGCTATTTCTCAAGCCAGTGCCAATCAGCGCGCTGGTCGCTGTGGTCGGGTTCAAAAGGGCGTCTGTTATCGGCTGTATACCGAGGAAGATTTTGTTAATCGCCCAGAATATACAGATCCAGAGATTGTTCGTACCAACTTGGCGGCAGTTATTTTGCAGATGATGCATGCGCGTCTTGGAGATATTCGCGACTTTCCGTTTATCGATAAGCCAGACTCAAGAATGATTAACGATGGCTATAAGCTGTTGGAAGAGTTACAGGCAGTGGATAAAAAAGGTACGCTTACGCGATTGGGTAAAATGTTAGTGGCTATTCCCTTAGATCCGAAGTTTGCTCGCATGCTGATTGAGGCATCTAAGCTTGGCTCTCTTTCGGAGCTTATGATAATTACTACGGGTTTGAGTATTCAGGATCCCAGAGATCGTCCAGCTGAAAAAAAACAAGCCGCCGATCTGGCGCATAAGCAATGGCTGAATGAGCAGTCTGATTTTATGTCGCTATTAAATATTTGGCAGCACTTTGAAGAAAAACGACAGACTCTGTCGCGCAATCAATTTGCCAAATATTGTCGAGCTAACTTTATTTCACCACTGCGAATGAAAGAGTGGCGTGATTTGCATCATCAGGTTCACAGTGCTTGTCGCGGTTTGGGTTTTATTAATAGCAAACAAGCTGCTGATTATCAGTCTATTCACTGCGCACTTCTTTCAGGTCTGTTGGGTCAGGTTGCCAATCGACAGGATAAGTGGGAGTTTTTGGGCACCCGCAATCGCAAGCTGTTTATTTTTCCCGGCTCGGGTACCAGTAAAAAGCCGCCAAAATGGATTGTCGCTGGTGCATTAATGGAAACAGCTAAGCAATACGCTTTAAATGTTGCCAAAATTGAACCTAGTTGGCTGCCTTCTCTGGCTGAGCATTTGGTCAAGAAAACCTATAGCGAACCTTTTTATCACGGTAAAAACGGTTTGGTGATGGCCAAGGAGCGTCAGACTTTATTTGGTTTAACTATTGTTGAAGCCAAGCTGACTGCCTACGGAAAGATCGCACCCCGTGAGGCAAGAGAGGTATTTATCCAGCAAGCACTGGTTGAGCATGGCTATCGCGGAAAAGGAAGGTTTTTACAATACAATCAGAACCTTTTAGAAGAATTGCAGTCGCTTGAAGATAGATTTAGGCGTCGTGATTTAGTTGCTGAGCAAAAAGTGGTTTATGGATTTTATGATGAGCTGCTCCCCGAGGATATTTATAATCAGGTGGCTTTTGATCGTTGGCGCAAGGAAGCTGAAAGAGATGATAGGAATATTCTAAAGCTCAACCGTGAATTACTTCTGTTGCGAGGCTTATCAGTCGATGAACAGGCACAGTTTCCAGAACAGATCAGTTGTGGTGGTCTAGATTTTCAGTTGAGTTATCGCTTTGAGCCAGGTCATCAACAAGACGGTGTCAGCGTGATAATCCCATTGCCTATTTTGCATCAGGTGCCGCGCTTTTTCTTTGAATGGTTGGTGCCGGGTATGTTGCGCGATAAATGCGTTGCTTTGGTCAAAAGCCTGCCTAAGCAAGTACGCCGCCATTTTGTTCCGGTACCAGACTATGTAGATAAGATTTTATTATCCAGTAAAGCTGAGGACAGGCCCCTAGTAGAGGTTCTTGCTGAACAGTTACACCGACTCTCAGGTTTCACTGTTACAGATACAGATTGGCGCCTAGAGGGTTTGCATTCTTGGTACTTGATGAATTTTATATTGCAGGACGAATATGGCGAAATAGTAGCTACTGGAAGAAACCTACAACAGTTACAGCAAGATTTTAAACAGCAAATTAGCGACAATTTTCAGCAATCTGATAATGATGATATCAGTCGGGAAAATATTACTGAGTGGGATTTTGATAGTCTTCCTGAGCAGGTCAGTATGGAGCGTGGAAATATCACAATTAAAGCTTGGCCCTGTCTTCGAGATTGCGGTGAATGGGTTAATATTGAATTGCAGGATAATCCTTTAGTGGCGGAAAATATCAGTATTGAGGGGCAGTTAAAGTTGGCGCTTATAAAAGGCCGCCAGCAGGTCAATTACCTGTCTAAAAATCTATTAATAGGATCTGATTTAGCACTTAAGGCAGCCGCTATTGGCGATAGGAAGTCATTGGTAATGGCAATAACTAGTGCTAGTTTTAAGCACGCTATATTTGCCGATAGTAAAGTTGTGCGCAATAGAGTGGATTTTGAACAACAGTATTCTCATGGTCTCAGTGAGGTGGTTGGCACAGCCCAGGAATATGCAGATATTATTCAATCTTTATTACCTTTGTTGCATCAGTGCCGCAAAAAGATACGAGCCATGAATTTGGCAGCTGTATACGCTAAGTCCGATATCGAAGCACAGATTGATAGGCTGTTTTCATTTGCAACGCTCAGTACAATAAATCTGCAACATATTCGTCAGTATCCGAGATATATTCGAGCCCTTGAAATAAGGTTAGAAAAATTACCAATGCAGATTTCAAAAGATCGACAGTGGTTAGATGAAATACAGCAATTTTCTCAGCGAACTAAAGATTATCAACCGAATACACTATCGAGAGAGTTAGCGCTAGAGTTAGAGATCTATCAATGGGCTGTTGAGGAATACAGAGTGTCAGTTTTTGCTCAACAGTTGGGTACCCAAATGCCCATCTCAAGTAAGCGTTTGGAGAAAATGTGGCAACAGTTATATGAGCAGTTGCGACGCTTTTAATTACATTTATACTTGGGTTTAATGACTTTTGATGACATATTGTCTTTTTTCTTATATCCGTCACTGTTTAGCTGTTGTATCTTGGACCAATCAACCATTAAAATAAGAAAAACATGTGCAGAGTAAATGGATGAAAAAAACCTCAACAGCAAACACCATTATTTCAATTTCCCTTTTGTGGATTTGCACTCTATGGTCGATTTCAATTGCGGCTGATGATTCAGCCAATATTGATCCTTATCAATATATTAATCAAAAGACTTTTAGTTTTAATAAATTATTAGACGATCATTTTGCCCGTCCTGTAGCAAAAATCTATGTTGCAGTAATGCCTGATTTTGCTGAGCGCGGCATTGCTAATGTGTTTGATAATCTTAGCGAGATTACCAATGTATTTAATGACCTGTTGCAAGGAAAGTTGGTCCAAGCTGCAAATGATACTGGGCGGTTTACTATTAATAGCACCCTGGGTATAGCCGGTTTATTTGATGTTGCTTCATTGCTTAGTTTAAAGAAAAGTGATGGCGAAGATTTTGGTCAAACTTTGGGTTATTGGGGTGTTCCCGAAGGGCCCTATTTAATGCTACCTTTATTGGGGCCTTCCACATTGCGCGATGCGCCCTCAAAAGTGGTTGATAAGTTCACCGACCCTTTAGATTATTTAAATCACAACACTGATCGAATAATAGTCAAAGGTTCGAGCTTGGTAGTAAAAAGAGCGTCATTACTAGAGTATGACAATCTGCTGTCTGGTGATAGTTATATCCTAGTGAGAGATGTTTATTTGCAGAGAAGGGCGTATCAGGTGACTGATGGTGCTGTGGAAGATGAGTTTGATGATCTTGATGATTATTAGTTTTGCCCAACAGAGTAAAGTCACTGTTGTATAATTATAATAATGCTACTGATTGCACTAACAAAGTGAACGCTCAATGAGTGAATTAAAAGGTCCAGTTATTGTTATTGATGACAATACAGAGGCAACACAAAGTTTGTTGGCAAGCTTCCAGTCTGTGGGCTGGGAATGTCTGAGCGCTAAAAATCTTGATGACCTGAAGGTTATTTGTACTGACCCCCTTAATCAGCCCGTAATTTTGACGGTGCAATTCCTACAAAATCAAAGTTTCGATAATGATTTTTTGACGGATTTTTGTAGTCATTATTTGACGGTCATCGCTTTGGATAAGAAGTCTGACGGAAATGAAACCTATTATTTTAGACTGGGTGTGTCAGATATTTTGGAGCCTAATCCAGCCCAGCGTAATCTTCCAGATGTTCTAAAGCGATTATCTAAGATCGCATCGACCCGTCGGCGCCAGCAGCAAAATGGTGAGCGGCTACAAAATATAAATAATAAATTACAGCAGAGTATTAAGCTGTTGGAGCAAGATCAAAAAGCCGGCTTGGAGATTCAAAAAAGTTTGATGCCAGAGGGGCCACTTCGTTGTGGTAATTTTGAAATTGCCCATTCCATGGCGCCATCACTTTATCTCAGTGGTGACTGTGTTGGTTATCAATTTGTTTTAGGGCGCTACCTACTGTTTTATTTTGTCGATGTCTCAGGCCATGGGGCTTCGTCGGCATTTGTCACCGTTTTGTTGCATTTTATTGCTGGACGCATTATTCGTCGACATTCTCGAGAAAAGGAATATGAAGCTCTAGCGCAGGCTCCTGAGGGATTGGTGGAATCGATTAACCAGCAGTTGTTAAACGCTGAGTTAGATAAGCATTTAACCATTGTTGCCGGGTCCTTGGATACCGAGACAAGAAAGTTGCGTTATGTTGTTGGAGCGCATCAGCCATCACCTATTTTAATTGTAGATGGCGATGCTCAATACCTACCAGGTAAGGGCAAACCAGCAGGTATTTTTAAAGATGCTACATGGGCGGTCGAGGAAATTCAGCTGCCAGAAAACTTTGCATTGGTGCTTCTGTCCGATGGAGTTTTTGAATTATTACCAGGAAAAGAAATTGCCGATAAAGAGGCTCGATTATTGCGTTACCTAAGTAATCGGTCGGTCAGTACTAGAGCGTTAAAAAAAGGCTTATTTATTGAGGGTATTAAAGACCTTCAGGATGATGTTTCTGTTCTATTATTAACTGGAGGAGTTTAGTTTGAGTCAGGGGAGAATCCTAATCTCTGATAAGGCGGATGACTACCTTCTAAAATTAGTAGGAGATGTTCGTTTGACTCTAAGTGGTACATTAAATCGCTATATGGAAATACTGTTTGGTAAAAATCAGGTAAAAAGTGTAGTAGTCGATATGTTAGATGCCGAGGGAGTTGATAGCACTACACTGGGTCTAATTGCTAAGCTTGGCTTGCATTGTCGTGAATGCTATCAAATGAATGTAAAGCTTTTCTGTCAGAATCCTTCAATAATTCGCACTCTTGAATGTATGGGCTTTGATGAAATTATCGATATATTTCAGCAATCACCAGAGGAGTTCGATGCGGAATTGCGAAGTCTCGATGAGGTGCCCGCCGGGGTTGATGAGGTTCGTCAGCAGGTGCTTGAGGCGCATAAATTACTCCTTAAGCTTAATCCAAAAAATAGCGCAGAATTTACCGATCTAATCAATGCGCTCGAATCTGAGCAATAAATAGTACTCAACCCTGTTCAAGCATCTTAATAAAAGCCACTGCAGCGTTGGAAAGGCTACGTTTGGTGTGATGAATATATCCTAATTCACGGCTTACCCGACTGTGCTTACTGGACATAACATGAAGATTTTTAATCAAAGTTTCTGGCAACATACTCCACCCCAGTCCAATTTCAACCATGGTGCTTATGGTCTCAAGGTAGTTAGTAGACATAGGGGCCTTTAATGGCACATTTTGAGTCTCGAATAGTTTCTGAATAATTCGCCCTGTGTAGGTATTAATCCCTGGGATTATAACGGGGTATTGCGCCAGATCTTGTAAGCTGGGCTGATCAATTTTGGCTAAGGCGTGGTCTGGTGCGCAAATAAATCGCAGCGGATCAGTCCAAATTTTTTGACTTAAAATATTTGGGTGTTGCTCAAGAGCAAGTGTAATTACGGCAACTTCTGACTTTCCTTGAAGCACCTGCTCATAGGCTTTCTCAGAGTCCATAAATTCAATATTTAAATGTACCTCAGGATATTTACGGGCAAATGCTTTAAGTATTGGAGGCAGGCGATGAAGTCCGAGATGATGGCTTATAGCAAGGTGTAAAGTGCCATTAGCATCCCCAGATAAATCATTGATAGCCTGAACTGCTGCAGCATATTCTTGAAGTATATGTTGAGCTCTAGGTAGTAACGCATTGCCTGCTTCAGTCAGACTTACCTGTCGAGCAATTCGATCAAATAATTTTTTACCGGTCTGATGTTCAAGACTGGCGATTCGTTTACTAACCGCTGATTGGGTTAGATGGAGTTGTTCAGCTGCCATTGAGAATGAGCCGCTCTCGGCAACCGTAACAAAGGCTTTTAAACTTTGATTATCCATAGGGTTTATTTTTTGGATTCTTATAAGGAATCCTAAATATGAAAAATATGAATTTATTTCATCATAAAGTATCTGTAAACTAAGTGCAATATTGGATTTTAAGGAGAGCAGCATGTCGCAAAGAACGGTCTACGACAAACTGTGGGATAGCCATTTAGTTAATCAGAATGCAGATGGGTCGGCGCTTTTATATATAGATCGCCATATTCTTCATGAGGTGACATCGCCTCAGGCATTTGAGGGTTTGCGCATTGCCGGCCGCAAGCCTTGGCGCTTGGATACTAATTTAGCGACACCGGATCATAATATATCCACTGATCCTATCGAGCGAGCTGCGGGTGTTTCTGGTATTCCTGATAATACATCGCGTATTCAGGTACAAACATTGGATGATAACTGTGATCATTTTGGCATTAAAGAATTCAAAATGAACGAAATGGGTCAGGGTATTGTGCATGTAATGGGTCCAGAATTAGGCGCCACTATGCCAGGTTTAACAGTGGTCTGTGGTGATTCGCATACTGCAACTCACGGTGCACTTGCCTGTTTGGCTCACGGTATTGGTACCTCTGAAGTTGAGCATGTTTTGGCATCTCAATGCTTGGTCACCAAAAAAATGAAAAATATGCGTGTTAGCGTCAATGGCAGTTTGGGCACAGGTGTTACCCCTAAAGATGTGGTATTGGCCATTATTGCTGAAATTGGTACCGCTGGTGGCAATGGTCATGCGATTGAGTTTGCCGGTTCAGTGTTTAGAGGTATGTCAATTGAAGGTCGTATGACTGTTTGTAATATGGCCATTGAGGCTGGCGCTCGAGTGGGACTAGTGGCTGTTGACGAAAAAACCGTTGATTACTGTCGCGGGCGTCAGTTTATGCCCTCAGGTGAGATGTTTGAAAAGGCTGCTGATTACTGGCGCACCCTAACCAGTGATGTCGATGCGGTTTTTGATACTGAAATAGAGATTAATGGTAGCGAAATTGCGCCTCAGGTATCTTGGGGTACCTCCCCAGAAATGGTGGTTCCAGTAACTGGCACTATCCCTAGGGTAGAGGATCAAACCGATGCGGTAAAACAGAAGGGAGTAGAGCGTGCATTGGAATATATGGGTTTAGAAGGTGGAGCGCCAATAAGCTCAGTTGCGGTAGATCGAGTATTTATTGGTTCCTGTACTAATTCTCGAATCGAAGATATGCGTGCTGCCGCTGCGGTAGTTAAAGGTCACACTGTATGTGGTTCGATTAAGCAGGCATTAGTTGTTCCAGGGTCGCAGATGGTTAAAGAGCAGGCTGAAGCTGAGGGTTTGGACAAGATATTTATTCAGGCTGGGTTAGATTGGCGTGAGCCAGGTTGTTCTATGTGTCTTGCCATGAACGCCGATAAATTAGGTGCCGGTGAGCACTGTGCATCGACATCTAATCGCAATTTTGAGGGTCGCCAAGGCAATGGTGGTCGCACTCATTTGATGAGCCCTGAAATGGCCGCCGCTGCCGCAATTGCTGGACATATTGTCGATGTTAGAGAATTTACTGGAGATCAATCATGAAGGCATTTACCCAGCACTCAGGTTTAGTGGGGCCAATGGACCGTGCCAATGTGGATACGGATATGATTATCCCCAAGCAATTCTTAAAATCGATTAAGCGCAGTGGTTTTGGGCCAAATTTATTTGATGAGTTGCGCTATATGGATGAGGGGCAGCCTGGCCAAGATTGCAGTCAGCGTCCGCTTAATCCAGATTTCCCACTCAACTTGCCGCGTTACAGTGGTGCCACTATTTTGTTGGCGAGAAAAAACTTTGGTTGTGGCTCTAGTCGTGAACATGCGCCCTGGGCTCTCGAAGACTATGGTTTTCGAACCGTTATTGCCCCTAGCTACGCAGATATTTTTTATAATAACTGCTTTAAAAATGGTTTGCTTCCAGTGGTTTTGACTGAGCAGCAACTAGACGTTTTATTTGCAGAGATGTATGCCGATGAAGGTTACCAGCTAATGGTAGATTTGGTCGAACAGAAGGTGGTTCGCCCCAACGGTGAAAGCTTTGAGTTTGATATTGATCAATTTCGTAAAGATTGCCTTATTCAGGGTTTAGATGAAATTGGATTGACATTGCAGTCGGCTCAAAAAATTAAAGATTATGAAAAAACTCGTGCTGAACAGCAGCCTTGGGTATTTGGAGCAATTAAATAATGGTAAAAAAAGTATTGATATTACCCGGTGATAATATTGGCCCGGAAATTGTTGCTGAGGCCGTCAAAGTAATAAAGCGTGTAGATGAAAAATTTGAGTTGGGAATCAGCTTAGATTATGCCCATTTAGGGGGTGCTGGCTTGGATGCAGAGGGTTCACCCTGTCCCCAGCAGACTCTTGAAAAAGCCCGTGAATCTGACGCCATATTGCTCGGTGCAGTCGGTGGCCCTCAATGGGATGATGTCGAGCGTCATTTGCGCCCAGAAAAAGGATTGCTAACTATTCGTTCAGAATTAGATTTGTTTGGTAATTTGCGCCCAGCAATTATGTATCCCCAGTTAGCTCATGCCTCATCTTTAAAGCCAGAATTTGTCTCTGGTTTGGATATTTTGATCGTGCGCGAATTGGTGGGTGGTATTTATTTTGGTGAACCCAGAGGTATTCGTACTTTGGAAGATGGTCAGCGTGAAGGCTATAACACCTATAAGTACAATGAATCTGAGATTCGTCGCATTGGTAAAATGGCTTTTGAAGCGGCTATGGTAAGAAATAAAAAATTGTGTTCGGTTGATAAGTCTAATGTTTTAGAGGCGACCGTACTTTGGCGTGAAGTCATTAGCGATATGGCTGCGGATTATCCAGAAGTAGAGTTAAGTCATATGTATGTCGACAATGCTGCTATGCAGTTGGTAATGAATCCTAAGCAATTTGATGTTGTGGTTACCGGTAATATGTTCGGAGATATTTTATCGGATACAGCGGCAATGTTGACCGGTTCTATTGGCATGTTGCCATCGGCTTCCTTGGATAAGAATTCTGGCGGAATGTACGAGCCCTGCCATGGCTCGGCGCCAGATATTGCTGGTCAGGGTGTCGCTAATCCATTGGCTACTATTCTTTCTGTAGCTATGATGCTTAGATATTCTTTAAATGCTCCAGTGGCAGCTAATGCTATTGAACAAGCAGTTAGCACTGTTTTGGATAGTGGTTTAAGAACTGCGGATATTCAAACTGATGAATGTCAGCTAGTGGGGACAGTTGAGATGGGCGATGCTGTGGTTGCAGCCCTTTAAATAATTTTTGTAATAAAGATCGAGAAAAGGTTTTATCAATGAAAAAGACAGGTTTTGTAGGTTGGCGCGGTATGGTTGGTTCGGTTTTGATGGAGCGCATGCGTGAAGAATCGGATTTTAATGATATTCAGCCAATATTTTTTACTACGTCTCAAGCGGGTCAAAAAGGGCCAGATGTAGGCGTGGAAATTCCATTATTGCAAAGCGCTTTTGATATTGAAGCGCTGGCGAAAATGGACATTATTGTTACCTGTCAGGGTGGCGATTACACTAAGCAGGTATATCCTCAGCTTCGCAGTAGCGGTTGGCAGGGGTACTGGATCGATGCCGCCTCAGCACTGCGTATGCAGGATAGTTCTATCATTGTTTTAGACCCGGTAAACTCCAAAGTGATTGAAGATGGTTTAGCCGATGGTGTTAAAGACTACATTGGTGGTAACTGTACGGTTAGCCTAATGCTTATGGCTTTGGGTGGTTTGTTTAATGCCAATCTAGTGGAATGGGCTAGCTCAATGACCTATCAGGCGGCCTCGGGTGCCGGTGCGCAAAATATGCGTGAACTGATTTCGCAGATGGGGGTGATTGAAGATTCAGTATCCGCTGCGCTATCTAATCCATCCTCAGCAATACTAGATATTGATCGACAGGTCACTGATACCCTTAGGAGTGATAGTTTTCCTGTAGATAACTGGGGGTTTCCATTGGCGGGTAGCTTGCTTCCTTATATTGATTCACAGTTAGAAAATGGTCAAAGTCGAGAAGAGTGGAAGAATCAGGCCGAAACCAACAAAATTCTTGGGCGCGATGGCAATCCGATTCCATTGGATGGCCTCTGTGTAAGAATTGGTGCGATGCGCTGCCACAGCCAGGCATTAACCATTAAGTTGATTCAAGATGTGCCTATGGACGAAATTGAGTCTATGTTGGCAGAGGCTAATCAGTGGGCTAAGTTTGTACACAATACTAAAGAAGACTCTGTTGAGCACCTAACACCTGCCGCTGTAACCGGTGGCTTACAGGTACCTGTTGGACGCGTGCGCAAAATGAATATGGGTCAACAATATCTTTCGGCCTTTACGGTGGGTGACCAGCTATTATGGGGAGCCGCCGAACCTTTGAGACGCATGTTGCGAATTCTGGTTGAGCGCTAGTTCATCTTAGTATTATAGGAATAATTATGAGACAAATAATTGCATTTTTATTGGATTTTAAAGTAGCTCGATTATCTTGCAAACCGCAAATCTTTGGCATTTTTTTGTCTCTCAGTTGTCCCATAGCGCTCGCAGATTCTACTACTTCAGCTGTTATTGATGCATCTAATGAATTACAGGCTGAGCAGGATGCAATTGATGTCAGAAATAATATTCCTACCCATACTGTTATTCTCGGCGATACTTTGTGGAGTGTAGCTAAACGCTTGCGCCCAGATAATATGCCTATGGCTGAGGCTATGGATACACTTTATCTGTACAATCGTGAAGCATTTCTCAAGGGTGACAGTACCAAGTTAATTGAGGGCTCAGTGGTCAGTTTTCCACCGATACCTGCAGTTAAAGAAGTGCCGCAATTGATTGTTTCAGAAGACAACTCAGCACTAATTATTCCAACAATAGAAGTCATCACTGAAACTAATTTTGAAGCTGAGTTGAGTGCAGAGAAAAACATAGAAATGGAGCCTCAGCCTGCAAAAGAAAATCTTGAGAGTGAAAAACAAGAGAGTTTTTCTGATTTAGATTCAGCAATAGATAATAAAGTCGAAGACAAGCCTATTCAGACTGAACCAAAAACGCTATTTTTCGAACAGTTTGATGCTCAGGATTTTTCTCAGTTATTGTCCAAGGTAAAGCAGTTGCCAATAGATTTATGGGTTTTTGTTGTTGCATTGCTATTTGCCGTGGTGATTAATCGTTCGAGAAAACTCAGCAGAATCAATAAAGCACAACAAGACTCGGCGGATAAAACAGAAAAAGCAATTGATTCGGTGTTGGACGGACCCTTTGCAGAAAGTATAGATGATGATGTTTTTTCTGATGGATCAGAAAAGGCTGCAGCTAATAAGTCCCAATCAAAAGCAGTAGAGTTGGAATCAGATGAAGTGATCAACCTCCCTGGTGTTGAGGCGTTAGAAGCTCAGCTACGTGAGGATGCTGATAAAGAACAGTCCCAAGCTAGTACATTTTTAAATGTTGATTTTGAAGACGACACCTTGGATATTGATCCCCTTCAAATTAAACTGGATATGGCATCTTTATGTATTGAAATGGGCGATATTGAAAGCGCTCAGGCAATCCTTGAAGAAGTTATAGGCGAAGCTGATAAACAGGGCAAGGCTAAAGCGAAAAAAATATTGGATAGTATTGAAACCTAATTGGCGGATTAATTTGTGACTGATTGGATCTATACAGAAGGCTGCATGATGCCAGAGGACCAGCAATTACCTGCCGGTGTCTCTCGATATGCGGCAATTGTTCAATATAATGGCGCCAAATTTTGTGGGTTTCAGCGTCAAAAACACAGCCCCTCAGTGCAACAAGAAATTGAAACAGCCCTAAGTTATGTTGCCGATTGCCCAGTAAAGCTTCATTGTGCAGGGCGAACAGATACCGCAGTTCATGCCAGTCATCAGGTGATTCATTTTGATACATCTGCTCAGCGTAGCGGTTACAGTTGGGTGCAGGGGGCTAATAGCCAGTTGCCCGATAGCATCTCTCTTAATTGGGCCGATAAAATAACTCACAATTTTCATTCTCGGTTTAGCGCAGGGGCAAGAACCTATCGTTATGTTATCGATAATAGCCCGACCAGACCGGCGATAATGGCGAGCGCTGTTACCTGGGTTAAAAAGTCCTTAGATATTTCGCTAATGCAACAAAGCTGTCAGTATTTGCTTGGAGAACAGGACTTTTCTGCGTTTAGAGGTTCCGGTTGTCAGTCAAATTCTCCCTACCGCAATGTGCATAGTGCCAATGTGTTTCGGCACGGTAATTTGGTCATATTTGAAATTACTGCCAACGCATTTTTATTGCATATGGTACGCAATATAGTAGGCTCTCTTATAGAGGTAGGCGTTGGGCGCCAACAGCCAATATGGATTGAGCAATTATTAGCTGCGGCTGATCGTTGTAAAAGTGCTGCTACTGCTGCTCCTGATGGGTTGTATTTAGTGGCTGTTGATTATCCGGCTGAATTTGGACTGCCAGCCATCGCTAAAGGGCCGGTATTTTTACCTAAAAATCTAAAAATTACTGAAGACTAAACTATGACAGTTCGTGTAAAAATTTGTGGAATTACCAGTGCTGAGCAAGCATTGATGGCGCAAAAAAGCGGCGCTGATGCTATAGGTTTGGTGATCTATGAAAAAAGTCCACGCTATGTTGATATTGAGCAGGCTAAAGATATTAGGGCGGTTATTTCTAAATCGACTCTGGCCATAGCCTTGCTAGTCAACCCCAGCGAGAGCTTGGTTAAGCAGGTAATTACTCAGGTTAAACCTGATTATATCCAGTTTCATGGTGATGAGACCCCTGAGTTTTGTCAGCAATTTAATTTTCCATTTATTAGGGCTGTAAGAATGCGTGATGGCTTAGATATAGATGGCGAGGTTGCTGCCTATAAGGCTGATGGTGGTTTTTTATTCGATGCTTGGAGTGATGATCTATACGGCGGTACAGGGCATCGTTTTGACTGGAGTCGATTGCCAAGCACCACAGACTATAAATTAATTCTAGCTGGTGGTTTAAATCCAAATAATGTTGCCGAAGCGGTGGCCAAAACTAGTCCCTATATGGTTGACGTCAGCGGGGGTGTTGAGGCAAGTCCGGGTATTAAAGATCCGGAAAAAGTTGAAGCTTTTATCTCAAAGGCAAAAAAAACTACATAAAATTGTCATACAACTATAAATTCCTACGCTATAGCTTAGCGACTGTGGATTTCTCGTGTTAGAATAGCGAAAAAATTATTACCAATGATTGTCTGTCTATCATTGGAAAACTGTTGAAAGGTAAATTGATGGATTGGCTGAAACGCATCCGACCTTCGGGTCCCGCATCAACAAATAGTAACCGATCAAGCGCTGTTCCTGAGGGCTTGTGGAAGAAGTGCCCTAAATGTGCGGCACCTCTATACCGCCCAGAGCTCGAACGCAATCAAGACGTATGCCCAAAATGTGGGCACCATATGCGTATCGGGGCTCGTCGTAGGCTCGATATATTCTTGGATGAACAGGGTCGCGAAGAAATAGGCGCTGATATTGTCGCCATTGACCGTTTACGCTTTAAAGACGTTAAAAAATATAAAGATCGTTTAACTGAAGCGCAGAAGAAAACTGGTGAAAAAGATGCATTGGTTGCTATGTCCGGTAGCCTTCATTCAATGCCAATAGTAGCCTGTGCCTTTGAGTTTGCCTTTCATGGCGGTTCAATGGGCTATGCAGTCGGGGAGAAATTTACCAGAGCCGCCACTATAGCTTTAGAACAAAAAATACCTTTTATCTGTTTCGCCGCAACGGGTGGTGCACGAATGCAAGAGGCGCTTATCTCGCTTATGCAAATGGCTAAAACTAGTGCAGTTCTTGAACGCCTAAAACTTGCTGGCGTACCCTATATTTCTGTTATGACCGATCCAGTATACGGCGGTGTCTCTGCTAGTTTGGCTATGCTTGGCGATCTTAATGTCGCTGAGCCTGGTGCGCGTGCAGGCTTTGCAGGACCGAATATTATTGAGCAAACCATTCGTCAAAAGTTGCCCAAGGGTTTCCAAAGAAGTGAGTTTCTTCTGGAGAAGGGCCATATTGATATGATTATCAGCCGCGATGATATGCGCGATCGCTTGGGAAGTATTCTATCCAAGCTAACAGGTCAGCCAGAACCGGCCAATGACTAACCGCTCCTTGGCGGAATGGTTAGAGCTTTTAGAGCAAAGGCATCCCTGCGAAATTGATCTAGGTGTTAAGCGTGTTGCTGAAGTCTGGCAACGCTACAAAACCAGCCAATCTCTTGTTGGAGAGATTGGCAAAGCTAAGGTGATTACTGTTGCTGGCACCAATGGCAAAGGTTCCTGTATCGCCACTATGCAATCTATACTTTTAGCTCACAATTACTCCGTCGGTAGCTTTACTTCCCCGCATTTTCATCGCTATAACGAACGTATCTGTATTAATGGTTCTCCTGTAGACGACCCTCTAATTATTGATGCCTTTGAAACTATAGAGCATTTAAGAGGGGAAATTTCTCTTACCTATTTTGAATTTAATACTCTAGCGGCACTGATTATATTTAGTCACAGTGACCTAGATATGATTCTTCTGGAGGTCGGTTTAGGTGGGCGTTTGGATGCCGCTAATATTATCAATGCAAATATTACTGTTTTATCCAGTGTTGATTTAGATCACCAGCAGTGGCTAGGGGATACCAGAGCTAAAATAGCCAAAGAAAAATTGGGCATAGCGCGAGCTAATCAACCGTTAATTATAGGTGAGACAAATTATCCTGACGGCTTTGAAGGCTTAGTAGCAGATACCGAGGCTGAAGCACTTTGGTTGGGCAGAGATTTCGAATTTTCTGAACAGGGTCAAGGTTTAACAATAAAGCCAAAGTGGCATTCAGTAGATCCTGACTTTGTTACTCTGGATAATCTATCAAATTCAGGCTTGCTTGCGGTTAATAAAACTTTAGCAGTTCAGGCATTGGTCAGTCTTGGCTGTAGTTTAGATGCTGATAAGTGTCGGTCAGCCCTAAATTCTGCTGCAGTTATGGGTCGACAGCAGAGTTTAAGCTACAGATCTGTACCAGTTATTCTCGATGTTGCACACAACCCTGCGGCCGCTGCTGAATTGGCTGCCAAATTGCAATCAGAGCAGAGCGAGACCATTGCTGTAGCCTCTGTTTTAGAGGATAAAGATTGGTCTTCAATGGTGTCGTATTTGAAGTCAGAAATAGATTATTGGCATATTGCTGAATTAACCGGTATTTCTCGTGCGGCAAAAGGACAATCCTTATTAAAATTGTTATACAATGCCGGTGTTGAAGGAACGTTAGATGAAAGTATTGAACAGTCATTTCAATCTGCCATTTTACGAGCAGGAAACACTGGAAGAGTCGTAGTATTTGGGTCTTTTCATACCGTAGCGGCGGTTTTGGATCTAATAGTAATGGAGGTTACAGGTGAGTAATGGATTAAAGCAGCGAATTGTCGGCGCTGTAGTTCTTGGTGCTTTAGGGTTAATTCTGTTGCCTTTGGCGCTGGATTTCACTGACCCCAAAAAGATCGACCGTACATCTTTAATACCACCTGCCCCCAATGTTGTAATGACTGATTTTATAGTTGCCAAGCGCCCTGATGAGGTAAAAAATGCAGCCGAAGTTGCACTAGCATTTGATGTTAATCGATTGCAACCAGTGCAAGAAAACGATACCAGCTATCAGGGTTTAGACGACTCGGGCTTGCCGCAAAGATGGTATCTACAAGTAGGTAGCTACGAAGAATCGGGTTCGGCCAATACATTAAAGCAGACATTGCTGGCGAAACAATACAAAGTATTCTTAAAGAGCGTTAAGATTAACAAGAAATTATTTCATAGGGTGTATATTGGCCCCAAAATCAGCCGGCGCAGTGCAATTGCTGATAAAAACGAAATTGATAAATTATTAACCACAGACTCGATCGTTCTTAAATACGTACCCTAAACAGCGGATAGGTTATGGATATTGCAGTTGCAGACACAGGTATCGCCATAATTATAGCCATTTCTGGCTTAATTAGTCTTGTTAGGGGCTTTGTTAAAGAGGCAATGTCATTAGTCATCTGGGTGGCTGCATTTGTTATAGCCATGACCTTTAGTGAGGCAGCCTCGGCACTGCTAGTTAACTTTATTGATTTGGCATCTCTTCGGCAGTTAGCGGCTTGGGGTGGATTGTTTGTTGGCACCCTTTTAGTGGGTGCAATGGTTAATTTTTTATTAGGAAAACTAGTAACCTCAACAGGGCTTGGGGGAACAGACAGAACATTAGGTTTGGTTTTTGGCGTATTCAGAGGATTGCTGGTGGTATTGGCACTGGTAATAGCACTGCCAAAGGCAATTCCAGTAGAGCAAGACCCTTGGTGGCAAGAATCAACACTTATCCCTGTATTTCAGAGTTTTGAAGGCTGGGGTAGGGAAGCGGCAACAGATGTCAAAAACTTACTAACTGGTTGGATTTAACTCATGTGTGGTGTGGTTGGAATAGCGGGAAACGAAGATGTTAACTTAGAGCTATATGATGCTCTAACAATGCTCCAGCATAGAGGGCAAGATGCTGCTGGCATGGTCACTGATAGTAATGGTGAGTTACATCAGTGTAAAGGCGAAGGCTTGGTGCGCGATGTATTTCGCCGCAGTCATATGTTGCGTCTAGTGGGTCGTTTTGGAGTGGGTCACTGTCGCTATCCTACCGCGGGAAGCTCTGGTCCAGCAATGGCTCAGCCATTGTATGTGAACTCACCCTACGGTATCTGTATTGCGCATAACGGTAACCTAACTAATGCCGATGAGTTACGTGAACATATTTTCAGAACAGATCTTCGTCACCTCAATACAGATTCTGATTCAGAAGTACTGCTAAATGTATTTGCCCACGAATTACAGGTTAGGGGCAAGTTAGAGCCAACCAGTAAAGATGTCTTTGCCTCAGTATCTGAGGTTCATAAGCGCTGTCGCGGTGCCTACGGCGTAGTGGGACTTATTGCCAATTATGGCATGTTTGCCTTTCGCGATCCGAATGGTATTCGCCCACTGTGTTTTGGTGTTCGTCACACTGATCAGGGCGCTGAATATGCGGTCGTTTCTGAATCTGTAGTTCTTGATAGTCTCGGGTTTGAATTGATTCGCGATTTGGAGCCAGGTGAAGCCTTATTTGTGGATATTAAGGGTAATTTACACCTGCAACAATGTGCTGAAAACCCACAGTTATCACCCTGTATATTTGAGCATGTATATTTCGCTAGGCCTGACTCAATTATGGATAATATCTCAGTATATAAATGCCGACTGCGTATGGGTGAAAAACTGGCTGACAAGATTATCCGAGAAAAACCAAGTCATGATATTGATGTGGTTATTCCAATACCAGATACCAGTCGCGTTTCTTCTCAGGCGCTTGCCGAACGTTTGGGTGTTAAGATTCGCGAAGGCTTTATGAAAAATCGCTATATTGGCCGAACCTTTATTATGCCAGGTCAAAAAGAGCGTAAAAAGTCAGTTCGTCAAAAACTTAATGCGGTTAAATTAGAATTCGCAGGTAAGAATGTACTATTAGTCGATGACTCCATTGTTCGTGGAACTACGTCCAAAGAAATCATTCAAATGGCTCGAGATGCCGGCGCTAAAAAAGTGTATATGGTGTCTGCTGCCCCTGGGGTACGCTATCCCAATGTTTATGGTATTGATATGCCGACAACAGATGAACTAATTGCCCATGGTCGAACAGACGATGAGGTAGGTCAAATTATCGGCGCGGACTGGATTATTTATCAAGATCTCGATGATCTTATTGCGTCGGGTACTGAGGGTAACCCTGAGGTTAAACGCTTTGATTGCTCAGTTTTTGATGGTGATTATGTCACCGGCGATGTCGATCAAACCTATTTAAATCATATGCATGCAACACGCAATGATGATGCCAAACAGAATAAAAATCCCTCTGCGGATAATAAAAAGCAATCGGTGATTGGCATTCACAATAACAGCGTAAGCTGATTTTGGTAGAATAAAACCATGAAAAATAAAGATAAGCCCTATCAGCAAGATACTAACGCCATACGCGGTGGGTATGAGCCTACCCACGAGAATGAGCATTCTGAAGCCTTATTTCTAACGTCCAGCTATGTATTTGATAATGCTGAAATGGCGGCCAAAAGCTTTAGTAACGAGATAGAAGGCAATGTTTACTCGCGTTACACCAATCCCACTGTTAGAAGTTTTGAGCAGCGACTAGCCATGTTGGAAGATGGTGAACAGGCGGTAGCTACATCTTCAGGAATGGCCGCTACCCTTGCCGTAATTATGTCCTTACTAAAATCAGGTGATCATATTATCTGTTCACGAGACGTGTTTGGCAGTACTCGAGTATTGATGGATCAATATATCACCAAATTTGGCGTTGAAGTCAGCTATGTGCCATTAACTAATTTATCGGCATGGCAGGCTGCAATTAAACCTAATACTAAAATGTTTTTCTGTGAAACACCCTCAAATCCGCTATCGGAAGTTGCGGATCTGGAATCACTTAGCCAAATCGCTAAAAAAGCCAATTCGCTATTTGTAGTGGATAACTGTTTTTGTACCCCAGTGCTGCAAAAGCCACTTAATTGGGGAGCCGATATAGTGGTTCATTCAGCGACAAAATATATTGATGGTCAAGGCAGAGCACTTGGCGGTGCAGTTGTGGGTAGCGCAGAACTGATGGATCAGGTGCAGGGCTTTTTGCGTGCTGCAGGGCCAACCATGAGTCCGTTTAATGCCTGGATTTTCCTAAAGGGTTTAGAGACATTAAGCCTGCGAATGAAAGCCCATTCCACCAATGCTAAGGTTTTGGCTCAGTGGCTTTCTAATCATCCTAAGGTGAGCAAGGTATTCTTTGCTGGATTACCCGATCATCCAGGGCATAACTTGGCCACGAAGCAGCAAAGTGATTTTGGTGCGGTGGTTTCTTTTGTGGTTGATGGTGGCCAAAAAGCGGCGTGGAAAGTCATAGATGCTACGGAAATGCTTTCATTGACAGCTAATCTAGGTGATGCTAAGACAACAATTGTTCATCCGGCAACTACGACTCATGGCCGATTAAGTACTGAGTCACTTGCCGAAGCGGGTATAGAGCAAGGTTTAATTCGAATTGCGGTGGGTCTAGAGGATCTAGAAGATATTAAAAATGATTTAGAGCTGGGATTTTCTCAGCTCTAAATCATGATCTGTAACCTCTGCGCAACAGTAGATACAACATACAAATACTCTGTGTTTCGCCATGTTTCTAAGTAATTTACATAAACAAACTATGGTTAAAGCTGAAAATGCTCTTAGTGGCAGGGATCAGCCTATTCAAGTGACTAACTGTCATCTAATTACTCAACAACCCATACAGCCACCATTTGCTGAAAACCTCCAGCAAGCCATTTTTGCCATGGGTTGTTTTTGGGGTGCAGAGCGACGGTTTTGGCAACAACCAGGGGTGGTTTCAACTGCTGTTGGCTATGCCGGTGGTTTTACCCCAAATCCAACTTATCACGAGGTATGTTCAGGGCAAACTGGACATACAGAAGTGGTGCTAGTGGTGTTTGATCCTCAGCAAATAGAATATAACCAACTACTAAAGGTTTTTTGGGAATCTCATGATCCGACACAGGGGATGCGTCAGGGTAATGACAGTGGCACTCAGTACAGGTCTGCTATCTATTGCAGTGATGACACTCAGTTGCAACAGACTAAAGACTCAGCACAAAGAGTACAGGCACTTTTAAATGATCGAGGCTATGGCGCCATTACTAGTGAAATCTGCCAAGCACCAATTTTTTACTATGCTGAAGATGAACATCAACAATATTTGGCCAAGCATCCTTATGGCTACTGTGGATTGCGAGGCACTGGCATCGATTGCTAGCTTTTAGGGGTTGCGCTCGGAATTGCTTGTAAAAGTTCTTGGGTATAGGGCATCTCAGGCTTGGCCCAGAGTTTTTCAGTTTCACCTAATTCAACTAATTTACCCTGCTGCATAACAGTAACGCGATCACAAATCGAGCGAACCACCGAGAGATCATGTGAAATAAATAGCATGGTTAGGTTACGTTGATCTACCAGCGAAAGAATAAGCTCTAATATTTGCGCCTGAATGGTAACATCTAGTGCCGATACCGGTTCATCGGCAACAATAAATTCTGGTTGAGTTGCGATAGCGCGACCTATGGCAATCCGCTGACGTTGGCCTCCAGAAAATTCATGAGGGTATTTTAAAACACTGGATCTATCTAAACCCACATCATCCATCAGTTGTGCAACCTGTTTAGCTACAGTCTTTTTATTGGCTATACCGTGATAGAGTAGAGGCTCTGCAAGGGTTTCATAAACTGTCATACGTGGGTTTAATGAAGCGTATGGATCTTGGAAGATCATCTGCAGTTTAGGACGCCAAGTTAGCAGATTACTGGACTGAAGTTGGCATAGATTAGTTCCAGAATAAATTACCGATCCAGAGGTTACAGGAGCTAGCTGCAGTATTGATCGTCCCAAAGTGGACTTACCTGACCCAGATTCCCCCACTAAACCAAAAATTTCACCTTTTTGAATACTGAAACTGACATCATCCACAGCTTTGACTGATTTATCGCTACTTTTAGAGAAGTCTTTAAAGTAAGTTTTAAGCTGATTTACTTCGACTAAAGGCGAGCCCTGTTGAGCACCGCTCGCCTGTGTTTTAGCACCCTTAGGAATGGCCGATAAAAGTTTTTTAGTGTAATCGCTGGTGCTGTTATAAAACACCTCTCTAGTAGTGTTTTGGTCCTGTGTTTTGCCCTCGCACATCACCAGTACCTTATCAGCAATACCTGCCACCACACCAAGATCATGGCTAATAAATACCACCGCCACATCGCGGGTTTTTTGCAGTTGCTTAATAAGCTTAAGAATCTGTGCTTGAATTGTTACATCCAGTGCAGTGGTTGGTTCATCGCAGATAAGGAGTCGCGGCTTATTAATAAGCGCCATGGCAATCATAACTCGCTGACGCATACCGCCAGAAAACTCATGAGGATAGCTATCAAAACGGCTGTCCGAGTTAATAATTCCCACTTCATTTAATAAATCAATCGCTTCTATTCGGGCCGCTTTTCGCCTGAGCCGCTGAGTTTTATCGGGATGATAAATAAGCGGTTCAATTAACTGTTCGCCGATGGTTAAAAACGGGTTAAGAGATGTCATCGGGTCTTGAAAGATCATGGCAATATGATTGCCGCGCAATTGGCGCATACGATCTTTATCGCAGGCTAATAAGTCCTCGCCATCAAATAAAGCACTACCGCCTTCAATCACTGCTGGCGGCTTGGGTAACAAATCTAATAAGCTGTAACAGGTGACTGATTTACCCGATCCCGATTCACCAACAATCGCCAGTGTTTGGCCACTATCAACACTAAAGCTGACATCGTCTACAGCCTTGACCACGCCATTTCTGGTGTGAAAGGAAACCTTGAGTTTATTAACTTGCAGAAGTGCCATTTCAGTCCTTTGATGTCCGAGGGTCTAGCGCATCGCGCAAACCATCGCCCAAAAAGTTAAGTGCAAATAGGGTTAAAGAAAGCGTAATACCTGGAAAAATAAGCAGCCAGGGATACTCTTCCATGGTTTCAACACCATAGTTTATTAACAGTCCCCACGAGCTTTGTGGCGGTTGAATACCAAGGCCTAAAAAGCTTAAAAAGGCTTCCAGTAACATCACGCTGGGTATGGTTAGGGTGGTATAAACAATCACTGGCCCCAGGGTGTTGGGAATAATATGCCGACGAATAATTGCCCAGCGAGAAAGCCCCATAGAGTAGGCCGCTTCAATAAACTCCTGTTTGCGCAAAGCCATTACTTGGCTGCGAACAATACGCGCCATAGTCAACCACTCCACAGCGCCGATAGCCACAAATAACAGTAGAATATTGCGTCCAAATACCACCATTAATAAAACAATAAATATCATAAAGGGCAGGGCGTACATAATATCGACAATACGCATCATTACTGCATCGACTCTGCCGCCAATAAAGCCAGCAATTGAGCCCCAGAGAATACCAATAACCAGTGCTACCGCGGTGGCAATAAAGCCCACCATCAGAGAAACTCGTCCGCCATACATAATTCGCGTCAACATATCTCGACCAAAAATATCGGTGCCTAACCAATGAGCCGCAGAGGGTGGTGTAGCCCCAAGCATTAAGTTCTGCTCCTCATAGCTGTAGGGAGCGATCCAAGGAGTTAATAGTGAAACTACACATAAAACTAGCAGTAAAGCAAAGCCAAACAATGCCATGCGATTTTTACGCAGTTTAATCCATGCATCGAGCCACAGAGAACTACGTTGCTCAGACATTTTAGAGGGGCTATACATTAATTGCCTCCCCGAGCTTGCTGTCGCAGTTTTGGATTAAGCCAAAGAGCAATGAGATCTGATAGCAAATTAAATACAATAATTAGACCAGCAAAAAAGATAGTCATACCCAATATCATGGTGTAGTCGCGGTTAAATGCGGAGGTCACATAAAAACGCCCTAAGCCGGGAATTTGAAAAATGGTTTCAACCACAAAAGAGCCGCCCAATAAGCCAGCGAAAGCCGGACCTAAAAATGCGACCACCGGAATTAACCCACCACGCAGAGCGTGCTTACAGATAATTAACCGCTCTGATAAACCCTTAGCGCGAGCAGTACGAATATAATCCTGAGATAGTACTTCAAGCATTCCACCGCGCGAAAGCCGAGCTATATAGGCGGCATAGCCAGTACCCAGAGTAATCGCTGGCAAGATTTTATCGCCGGGGATATCCCCCCAGCCAGAAATAGGTAGCCATTCCAACTGAATGCCAAAGACTAAAATTAAGATTGGCCCCAGTAAAAAAGATGGCATGCAAATACCCAGCATGGCGGCCGACATTGGAATATAGTCCTGCAGGGTGTTAGGTCTCATTGCTGCAAATACGCCGGCGCTAATACCAATAAACAAAGCAACTAACATGGCGTATAGGGCTAATTCGGCAGTTACCGGTAGGCCTGCAGCGATTAATTCATTCACGGTGCGACCGGAGTATTTAAATGACGGGCCAAAGTCCCCTTGGAGTACATCGCCTAGATAGCTGGTATATTGTTGCCATAGGGGTTGATCCAAGTTGTATTGCGCTTCTAACGCACGAGCAACTTCCGGTGGCACTGCTTTTTCATCGGAAAAAGGCCCTCCCGGTGCGCTGTGAATCAACAAAAATGTTACCGAGATTACTACCAGTAGCACAGGGATTGCCTGAAGTAATCGACTGACAATAAAGCGCAACATTATCGAGCAACCTCTGAAGTTGATAAGGGCTCTAAATACATCTCGCGATAATTAGCCTGATTAAGAATATTGCGCCCAAAATTCTTTACTGAGGAGTGCACAAGATTATTTGAAGTATAGATATAAATCGGTATAACCGGCATTTCTTCTAACAGAATTTTTTCTGCCTGTTTAAATATCTCAAGTCGACCATTATGAGTCTTTGCTTCGGGTGCTTGCTTGAGAATTAACTGGTCATACTCACTATTGCACCAGTTGGTGCGATTATTGCCGCCATTGCAAAGAAACATATCGAGAAAATTATTGGGGTCAACGTAGTCGCCTATCCAACCGGCTCGGGCAATTTCATAATGGCGGTTGCTGACCGTATCCAAGTACACCTTCCACTCTTGATTAAGCAATGTCACATCAATATTGAGATGCTTTTTCCACATCTGTTGAAGGGCAACGGCAATTTTTCGATGCCCCTCACTGGTATTGTATAGAATTTCGGTAGTAGGGAAGCCTTTGCCATTGGGATAACCCGCCTCAGCTAAAAGTTTTTTGGCTGTTTCAGGATCAAATGTGAGATCGCTCTCTGGGTAATAACCCATGGTACCTGGCGGAGTAATAGCATAGGCAGGAATTTGACCGCCTTTAGTGATTTGAGACACCAGCTGGTCGCGGTTTATGGTCATCCCTAACGCGCGACGAACTCGCTTATCTTTCAAATGTGGCTGTTCAACATTGAGGCGATAAAAATAAATACCTAAGTAAGGCTGAATTCGCAGTGATGGATCTCCCGCTTTCTTATACACCTCAATCTTATCCGAGGGGATACCGCTGTAATGTAATTGTCCCGCACGGAACATGCGTTCTTCGGTGGTCACATTTTCGGTTGGGTAAAATATCACTTGGTTTAAACCGACATTATCTGCATTCCAATAATGCGGATTGCGTTCAACCGTAATTCGGCGATTTATTTTCCACTCTTTAAGCTGAAAAGCGCCATTGCCGACAATATTCCCCTCGTAAGTCCAGCGTGTTCCACGTTGATCAGCAGTACCAAATTTCTCAACTGTCTCACGGTGAACAGGGTAGGTACTGTAGTGATCAAGAAGCTGTAAAAAATAGGGTATTGGATTAGTCAGTGTTACCTGTAGCCGGTAATCATCCAGAGCCTTTACTCCCACCTGACTAAAATCATCAATATCACCTTCATAATAGGCTTTAGCGTTTTCAATCGGGAAATACATATAGGCGTACAGATTGCCCAATGCCGGTTGTAATGCGCGCCACCATGACCATACATAGTCGTGAGCATTATGAGTGTCACCATTAGACCAGCGCGCATTTTTACGCAGATAAAAAGTATAAACACGGCCATCATCGCTTATATCCCACGATTTAGCGACGCCGGGGCGGGGCTCAAGAGTTACGCCATCCTTATGGACCAGCCCTTCCATTAACGCAGAGATAATATGATGCTCGGGAACACCTGTTGCAATGTGAGGGTCTAAACTTTGAGGCTCGGTGCCATTGCCCCAATGCAGTGTTCCGTTAAGGTTTCCTGACTCGACATTACTTTGGTAATCACCACAGCCCGAGAGAGTGACTACTAGCCCCAAAGCGATAAATAGAACAACCGAATTTAAACAGCGTTTTTGATATAGCATCCACTACTTCCTTTTTCCTACTATCATTATATGGATAAACCAGCAAAAAAATACAATTTGATTCAGTTATAGCGACGTTTTGAGCTGCTTTGGTTCTTGCACTTAGCGGGCAAACCTCGCATAATCGCGCGCTTCGAATCGTTTCAATGGTGGCCCCCTTTGGTCCCCTCGCAACAGACGACTATAAACTCCGCCAGGCCCGGAAGGGAGCAACGGTAGTAGTTATTCTGTGTGCCGAGGTGTGGCTATTGGGGGTCATCGCCATTCGCCCTTTGCGCAACTCAAATATATACCTATAATGGTGTTTTGATTTCTATTGAGTAATTCCCTATGAGCTATCAGGTTCTTGCCCGAAAATGGCGCCCCAATACATTTTCTGAAATGGTTGGGCAAGAGCATGTGTTGCAGGCATTAATCAATGCCCTCGACAATGATCGCTTGCATCATGCTTATTTATTTACCGGTACTCGAGGTGTTGGCAAGACGACTATTGCACGAATTTTGGCAAAATGTCTTAACTGTGAAGAGGGGGTTAGCTCAGAACCCTGTGGTGTATGTAGCAGCTGTAAGGAAATAGCCTCAGGGAGATTTATTGATTTAGTGGAAGTGGATGCAGCATCGCGAACCGGTGTCGATGATATGCGTGACTTACTGGATAATGTGCAATATGCGCCAGCTCGAGGTCGCTACAAGGTATATCTAATCGATGAGGTGCACATGTTGTCAAAGCAAAGCTTTGCTGCTTTGCTGAAAACCCTTGAAGAACCACCTGAGCATGTAAAGTTTCTATTTGCTACCACTGATCCGCAAAAATTGCCGATTACAGTGCTTTCTAGATGCTTGCAGTTTAATCTGAAAAATCTCAGTACAGAAAAAATTTCTCAGCACCTAAATTTTGTTCTCAACCAAGAAAAACTGCCCAGTGAAGAACTTGGAACTCTGGCTTTAGCCCGTGCTGCCGATGGTAGTATGCGCGATGCGCTGAGCCTTACTGATCAGGCAATAGGTCACGGTGGCGGCAAGATTACAGAATCTGATGTCAACGCAATGTTAGGTACTATTGATCGCAGTTTTGCAATTGGTATTTGTAATGCACTCATAGCAGGTGAGGGCACGCAGTTATTGGCAGAAGTTGCAAAAATTGCCGAACTTAGTCCTGACTATGAAATGGTACTGGCTGATCTTCTGTCTATTTGGCATCAGGTTGCAATAATGCAAACAGTTCCAGAATCTATCGATAAAACCCTTTCGCACTATGCTGAAATTT
Organism: Porticoccaceae bacterium; assembly: GCA_045560645.1. Taxonomy (GTDB): domain Bacteria; phylum Pseudomonadota; class Gammaproteobacteria; order Pseudomonadales; family Porticoccaceae; genus HTCC2207. Next base: position 47,624 of record JBJKZE010000009.1, read on the forward strand.
GCG
>JBJKZE010000010.1:0-47179 GCA_045560645.1 Porticoccaceae bacterium
GATCCACTACTAAAACAAGTATTACCTATTTCGTCAGAGCTTGCTATCGATAGCAATTTCAGCACCGATCCAGTGGATGAATCCAACTACAATCCAGTGCCGGGCATTGTACATAAATATCACAATAGAGTGCTGATGATTATCAGCCCTAATTGCGCTATTAACTGTCGCTACTGTTTTCGCCGACACTTTCCCTACGATGAAAACCGCCAAAGTAAGCAACAGTGGCTCGAGGCGTTAGACTATTTAAAAACCAAACCAGAAATTAACGAAGTGATATACAGCGGCGGCGATCCACTGGCGGCTAATGATAATTTTTTACGTTGGCTAACCGCTGAAATAGAATCTATTTCACATATTAAACGACTGCGTATCCACAGCCGATTACCCGTGGTTATCCCAGCTAGAATCGACGAGCCACTCATAAACTGGTTAGGCCATACTCGACTAAAACCCACCTTTGTGTTGCATATTAATCATGCCAATGAAATAAGCACAGAGCTTAGCCAAGGGGTTGATCGATTAAAGCAAGCTGGTATCAGCGTACTTAATCAAAGTGTATTGCTTAAAGGCATCAATGACAGCAGCGACCAACTCATTGCTTTAAGTGAAAAACTCTTTGATGCAGGTATTATGCCCTATTACCTGCATATGTTAGACCCTGTTCAGGGTGCTAGCCACTTCGATATACCCAAGGGTCAAGCTGTGGAAATTTTTAGCCAAATTCAAACTGAATTACCCGGGTTTCTAGTGCCAAAATTGGTACAGGAAAGAGCGGGAGAAAGCGCAAAAAGTCTGATTCTTTAAAAGAATAAGATTACTCTTCGTCTTCGTCTTCATTAATCGCATCAATCACCGAATCAACCGCGGTAATTGGCAGCTTAACAATACCCGCCGCCGTATCCACTACAGCCAAAGGAATAGATAGAAGAGTGCATTCGCCAAGACCAGCAATCATCAGACAGATTAGTAATTTTTTAAACATAGGTGATTCCTTAAAATAAAATGAACGCCAGCGTTTTATCTGCTGTCATCAGGATTCAAGAAAAAAAGCCACAAAATAAAACCTGTTACTCAGATAATTATCAAAAACATATTTATTAATGTAACCTTTACTTCACTTCAACAAAATGATACTTTTACGTTACATTTTACAGAAAGAGACTATCATGGCAGAACTTATCCCTATATTAGGAATTTTGGCGGGAATAATTATCCCCTTAGGCGTATTTACTTGGTTATATTTTGAAGAAAAAAACAAAAGAAGCACGCTTATTGAAATCTCTAAAAACATTCAAGATCCCGCTGAGATTACGAAAATTCTTGATCAGCTACAGGGCAAAAAAGAGCCTATAAATCATAGAAGAAGCGGCACCATCACCTTATTTGTGGGTATTGGTTTGTATCTTTTAGGTGCTGTTGCCTTAGGCAGTGTTATCAAAGGTGTTGGTCTTCTAGTTGGCGCAATTGGCATTGGCACCATAATTGCGGGATATATTTTTCCCAATGATAGCGCCCTATTATCAAAAGCTGTTGAAGATTTTGAAGAAAAGTAGCCATGGGTAAAAACCACGAAAAGCTGCAAAATAATCTGCAGCAGATTCGCAAAGCCAGAGGGCTGACTCAACAGCAGCTCTCTGAGAGTGCTGATGTATCACGAAAAAGTATTAATGCTGTTGAAAATGGCGTTTATATTCCTTCGACCGTGTTGGCATTAAAGATTGCCAAAACTCTCAACTGCTCGGTTGAAGAGATCTTTGAATTGCCTGAATAAAGCTAAAGCGCTAAAGCACTATCTCGACAGTTTTTACCGATTAACATCTGTTTAAATACATCTAACTGACCTTGCTCCAAACCACGACTTGCCCACCAAATTGCATGCTCATTGATATCACGCTGATCATCAATAACTAGCCCCCACATAGGCGCAATTTGATTGGGGATCATTGAGTAACGAATATCGGTAACTAAGTTTTTCTCTTTGTCAAAGCCCAAATAATCCTGAGAAAACCAACGAAATCTTTCAATATCCTTCTTTTGCTGGCTATCTTTATTAAGATTGGGTAGATGACGTTGGTAATCAAATATTCCAACGCTTTCTCCCCTACACCAGGTTGAAGATCGAACTGTTCGAATAGCATCAATATAAAAATTTTCTTCATGCTGATAAATAGACTTCCACAAAATCAGATTTCCAAAGGACGGTTTAAGCGTCAAACGCTCTGGATTATGCCCTCTCGAATAAGCAAGCTCGTTCAAAGCTGATAAAGCTCTTTCATACTGCACAAAACCTAACGACAGATAAAAAGCGACCCATCCAATGGCAAAAAAACTAAACAACCGTTTTCTGGTTTTTATTGCAGTCCCTGTAAGGATTAAGATAGGAATGGTAAACAAAGGATCGACAATAGATATATTATTCCAAGTCACTCGCTCGTTGGAGAAAGGCCAAAAGAGTAGCGTGCCATAAGAAGTACAGGCATCTATTAGCCCATGGGTTGCATAACCCAAAAAACTTGCCAGATAGACAGTTTTTAGACTCATAGTTTTTCTAAACAAAGGGTATAGAAAAAAAGTAACCATCAAAGCGCCAAACGGAATAAAAAACAGCGAGTGAGTAAACTGCCGATGATATTCAAGAAATAAAATTGGATCCGTTGATGACCTAATAAAAACATCTAAATCAGGCGCCATTCCTGCAATAAAACCGATAACACTAATCTTAACAATATTATTTTTGTTAGCTGAGGACTGGGCAAAGGCTGCGCCAACTGTACCTTGAGATATTGGATCCATAATGATTAGTTATATATTACTCCCACTCAATGACATCATGATTGTAAACCATTGATTATATTGATATTTTCAAAAGTGTGAAACAAGTGTGAAAGTAGAACCTTTGCCTTCAGCCGACAAAAAATCAATCAAAACCGTTTAAAACCCACCGATACTTTCACACCGTGTAACCGGAGAATACCATAATCTATGGCATTTCAAACTATCATAAACATCCCAAAAAAAATCTGGTTACATTACAATTGAGCATAGGGTTAATTTCGAGAACAGAAATGCATCAAATACTGGCAATAACACTGGCAATTTTATTAGTAGGTTGCAGTTCCAAACCACTGGCAAAATTTGATGTAAATCAAAACTCCAAAACGATCGTAACGGCTAATAAGTACGACTTTGGTGAAGTTTTAAACCACAGTTACTTTTTTGAACAAGCCAACAAGGACCAAAGTTATACTCTATACATACCTAATTCTTATGATGAATCTCAGAGTTATCCTCTAATTATACTTCTGCATGGGCTTCGCAGTAATCCTAATCAAATCATTAACTACAAAGGAATTATCCCCGAGGCAGAAAAGCGTGGCTACGTTATAGCTGCCCCCTATGGATACAACGAACGTGGCTGGTATGGCAGTCGTGGAAAGGGCAAAGACGGTGTTGCGTTTGGAAAAGCAAATGATCCAGAAAACCTTGGTGAGTTAAGCGAGATAGATGTCATGAACGTTTTAGAAATTGTGAAAAAAGACCTCTCGATTGATCCTCAACGTATCTACTTGCTTGGTCATTCTATGGGCGGTGGAGGGGCATTACATTTAGCTGCAACCTATCCTCAAGTATGGACTGGCTTAGCTTGCTTAGCACCATCATTTAATGGGAAATACTCAAGCTTAGATGATTTAAAACATTTACCTGTGTATGTAGTTACCGGCGATAAAGATCGTCTTGTTCCTGTCAGAAAAGTGCGACGCTTAGTTGGAGAAATGAAGCAGCTTGAAATGGATGTAATCTACCAAGAAATAAAAGGCGGTCGACATTTTAGAACCATAACTCACAATCCAGAAATGATTGCAGAGGTTTTTGACTTCTTCGATCAAAATCAATAAAAGTTTTGCAGAAATTATCAAAGTGATGTTTGTTACTTATGATTTTCAATAGACACGAGTTTGTGAAACAAACTGTGAAAGTAGAATTTAAAAACTCAATTAAAACAACAGGCTACAAAAGTGTGAAACAAGTGTGAAAGTAGAAGCCTTGCCTTCACCCGACAAAATCAATCAAAACCGTTTAAAAACTCGCCAATAGTTTCACACCGTGTAACTAAAGAATATCATAATCTTTTGTACAGGTAATTCGTTATAAAACATTAAAATTTATATTTCTCATTCTGGGGCTATTATTTTTATTGCACATAGTGCCACAAGTATTTAATATACCCCCTATGGGTATACGATTTTTAACTTTTTGTTTGCTTGCAATACTTTCAATCAGTGTTGATAGCAGACCTGTATCCTATCCTGGTGGGTACACCTTGATGACCAAAGCAGATAATTTCCAAAATTCTGTTTACATGCATTACTCGCCCACCTATAAATACGCAATTGGCATAGAAAGAAAAAAAGATAAGCGTATTGAAGATCAATACTCGCTACTACGATTTACCTATCTTGTTAATCGAAAAAACACCCATAATTCTCAAAGAAATTTATACTTTCAGTCAGGCTTTAGTCTCGACTCAAATGACAACTCATTTTATGGAATTCATGGTGACTGGGAAACTAGAAGATACTTTATAGGATTTGACTTTAAAAAAGTTGAGTCAATAAACCAAAATTTTTCTGAACAGAAATATCAGATAGGGTTTGCACCCTATCTAGGTGAATATGGTGATCTTCACACTTGGATAATGTTAAAGGCTACAAAAAATTCAATTACTGACACAACATCAACTTACCCTTGCCTAAAATTTTTCAAAGGAGACAATCTTTTGGAGTTGGGTTACAACGGAAAATCAAATTGGGATTTTCATTTTATGCGAAGGTTTTAAGGAGGTTTTATGAAAAATATTTTTTTTATCACATTTGCAATTTCATCATTCTCACTGGCAGATAGCATGATGCATCATTCTCATGAGGATACGCATAATTCACAACAACACAATACTGAAATCTTTGTTGACGGAAATAACTTTGGTGTTGATCAAAAGAGATTTAGCAATTTTGTAAAAAATCTTAGCGGCGCCAAAGTAGCGGTTATTAGCGTTCAAGGTATGGTTTGTGATTTCTGTGCTCGAGGAATCGAAAAAACCTTTAAAAAAGATGAGAATGTTATCAGTGTAGATGTTGACCTAAATAAAGGTAAGGTTTTGATCGCTTACAAACAGGAAAGTGAAATAAGCTATGATGATATAAAAGAAAAAATAACTGCCAATGGTCAAAATGCAACAAAAATGGAAGTTTTAGATCTTTAAGGCATCGATATGAAAGTTAAGTCATCTAACTTTATTTCCTTATTTTTATCATCTTCAACATTAATTTGTTGCGCCATGCCTGCACTTTTTGTCTTGCTTGGCGCCGGGGCATCATTCGCAAGTCTAGTGAGTTTCTTTCCTTTTTTAACTGTTCTTTCTAAACATAAAATTGCTATTACTTGCTTTGCAGCCATTATGCTTCTAATAGCTGGGTTTGCGAATTATAGATCACAGTATGCACCTTGCCCAACAGACCCAGAATTGGCAAAACTTTGTATGCAAACAAGAAAACGGTCAAAGTTCATATTTTTTCTTTCTTTAGCAATTTTTTCCTTTTCAACAATATTCACATATTTAGTCCCGAGGTTTTTATGAGTCATCCATGTCACAAAGAACAACTAGCAGGAATAAATAGAATAGAGGGGCAAATTCGAGGAGTTGGGAAGATGATCGAAGAAGGAAAGTATTGCATTGATATTCTTAATCAATTGAAAGCTGCTAGAAGTGCAATATCTACAATTGAGGGGAAAATTTTAAAAACACATCTAAAAAACTGTGTGAGAGATACTCTGAATAGTGACTTAGATTTTGAAGAAAAAATCGAAGAACTTCTAAAGACGCTAAAACGCTAGAATAGCTACATTTTGGTTGTGACTTATGATTTTCAATAGACACAAGTTTGTGAAACAAACTGTGAAAGTAGGGTTTAAAAAACACAATAAAAACAATAGGTTACAAAAGTGTGAAACAGTTTAATAATTTATAACCTATTGATTTTAATAGGTTTTTTTAGCTCTGGTCACTCCCACTCAATAGTCGCCGGTGGCTTACTAGAGACATCATAGGTCACACGGGAAACATCGGCAATTTCATTGATAATCCGATTTGAGACCTTTTCCAATAGCTCATAGGGAAGATGTGCCCAGCGAGCAGTCATAAAGTCGATGGTTTCTACCGCGCGCAAGGCAATGACCCATTCATAGCGACGGCCATCACCCACTACACCCACAGATTTTACCGGCAGGAATACCGCAAACGCCTGACTGGTTTTATGATACCAACCACTGTTGTGCAGCTCTTCGATAAAGATCGCATCGGCTTCGCGCAGTATATCGGCATATTCTTTTTTAACTTCACCTAGAATACGAACCCCTAAACCAGGACCGGGGAATGGATGGCGATAGACCATATCGTAAGGTAGTCCCAACTCAAGACCAATCTTGCGCACTTCATCCTTAAACAGTTCACGCAGTGGCTCGACTAATTCCAGCGCCATATCATCGGGTAGCCCGCCCACATTGTGGTGAGATTTAATCACATGGGCTTTGCCGGTCTTAGAAGCGGCAGATTCAATTACATCGGGGTAAATAGTCCCCTGCGCTAGGAAGTTCACATTTTCGATCTTTTGCGACTCAGCATCGAATATATCAATAAAGGTATTGCCGATGACTTTGCGCTTTTTCTCTGGATCGCTTACGCCTTTTAAGCCATTGAGAAATTGATCTTGGGCATTGGCGCGAATCACTTTGACACCCATATTGTCGGCGAACATATCCATCACCATATCGCCTTCATTTTTACGCAGTAGGCCATTGTCGACAAATACACAGGTTAGCTGATCGCCAATAGCTTTATGCAGAAGTGCCGCCACAACAGAGGAGTCAACACCCCCAGATAGACCCAGCAATACATGGCTATCGCCCACCTGTTGGCGAACACGCTCAATTTGATCGTCGATAATCGCCGCCGCAGTCCATAAGCCATCGCACTGGCATATAGCTTTTACAAACTGTTGGAAAATCACCTCACCCTGCAATGTATGGGTAACTTCGGGGTGAAATTGAATACCGTAGAAATTTCTTGCGGCATCATGCATGGCGGCTATTGGGCATGAGGGCGTGGATGCCATTACCTCAAAGCCTTTGGGCATGGCAGTTACCTTATCGCCATGACTCATCCACACATCTAGTAAAGCCTCACCCTGCTCACTGGTGTGATCTTTGGCATCTGCTAGTAGTTGTGATGGATTTTCTACTTTGATTTGCGCATATCCAAATTCACGCACATCTGAGCTTTCAACCTTACCACCTAGCTGGCTGGCCATAGTTTGCATACCGTAGCAAATACCCAACACCGGCAAACCCATGGTAAATACACAGCTTGGCGCACTAGGTGCGGTTGTACCTTCGGTAACCGACTCTGGCCCACCGGATAGAATAATGCCGTTAGGTTTAAATTCTTTTATATCAGCTTCTGAAATATCCCAGGGGCGAATTTCTGAAAAAACACCGATTTCGCGCACACGACGGGCAATTAACTGAGTGTATTGAGAACCAAAATCGAGAATTAGAATTCTTTGCGATTGTAAATCAGACATTTGCTTACCTTAAACAAAGAGGCTGCACCTATGCGCAGCCCCTGATTATATTTTCTACCAACCTAATGAAATTAACGTCCGCCGGCTGGGTAGTTGGGAGCTTCTTTGGTAATTTGTACATCGTGGACATGGCTTTCGCTAGTCCCTGCCGAGGTTACTCGAACGAATTTTGGTACGGTACGCATCTGCTCAATGGTGCTGCAACCGGTATAACCCATTGAAGATCGCAGTCCGCCCAACATTTGGTGAATAATTGCTGAAACTGGGCCTTTGTAGGGAACGCGCCCTTCAATGCCTTCGGGTACAAGCTTTTCAGCACCAGCACTGGCATCTTGGAAGTAGCGATCACTTGAGCCCTGTCTTTGCGACATAGCACCTAATGAACCCATTCCACGATATGACTTGTAAGAACGACCCTGATAGATCTCAATTTCACCCGGTGCTTCTTCGGTACCGGCCAACATAGAACCCATCATTACCGCGCTAGCGCCAGCAACAATGGCTTTAGAGATATCACCTGAGTAGCGCACACCACCATCGGCAATCACTGGAACACCAGAGCCTTTAATCGCTTCTGCTGCACTGGCAATCGCTGTAACCTGCGGAACACCAATACCCGTTACGATACGGGTGGTACAGATTGAACCTGGGCCTATACCCACTTTAACTCCATCAGCACCAGCATCTACTAGCGCTTTGGCGGCCTCGCCGGTAGCTATATTGCCACCAATTACCTGTACTTCAGGATAATTCTTTTTAATCCACTTAACGCGATTGATTACATTTTTTGAATGGCCGTGGGCTGTATCTACAACCAGAACATCAACGCCTGCGTTTACGAGAGCTTCAACCCGCTCATCTGTATCTTCTCCAACGCCAACGGAGGCTCCAACTCGAAGCCGACCCTGATCATCTTTACAGGCATTGGGGTGTTGTTCAGCTTTATCGATATCCGTTACGGTAATCAAGCCTTTTAGCTCAAAGTTATCATTCACTACCATGACTTTTTCAATGCGATGTTTGTGCAATAAGCCGCGTACAGTTTGTGGATCGACACCTTCTTTAACGGTGACTAAACGCTCTTTTGGCGTCATAACTGAGGTTACTAGAGCTTTCATATTTTCAACAAAGCGTACATCACGGCGGGTAACAATACCCACTAGATTACCATTATCTAGAATGGGAACACCGGAAATATTGTTAGCAATCGTCAAATCGCGAAGTTGTTGAAGAGTCGCGGAGGCATCAATAGTAAATGGGTCTTTAACCACGCCGCTTTCATATTTCTTAACAGCCCATACCTGCTTGGCTTGCTGTTCAATACTCATGCTTTTATGGACTATGCCTACACCGCCTTCAGCTGCAATAGCAATGGCAAGACGAGATTCAGTCACAGTATCCATAGCCGCTGAAACGAGCGGAATATTCATACTGATATCACGAGTAAGTTGGGATGTGACACTAACGTCCTTTGCAGTAACATCGGAATAACCGGGTACTAAAAGAACATCATCAAAAGTTAGGGCTTCATGAGCGATGCGTAACATAGGGAACGCTTACCTCAGCTAGTTTTAAAAGTAAGCAGTGCATTATACATCGCACCACCCCGAGTAAACAACACTTAATATTTCAAGGATTGAAAGAATCGTTAATAGGCTAGTGACTTTTCCTAGCATCTGTACCTACAATAGACTAATGATAGAACAAAATGCTGAACGACAAATATTTTCCATTAGCGAGCTCAACCGCAGGGTTCGGCAGCTATTAGAAATCAATATCCCTATGCTTTGGGTGGAGGGCGAGATCTCAAATTTCGCCTGCCCTGCCTCTGGCCACTGGTACCTAAGCCTTAAAGATAAATCCGCTCAGGTGCGCTGCGCTATGTTTAGAAATGCCAATCAGCGGGTTAAATTTAAACCTAGGAATGGCATGCAGGTGTTAGTGCGCTGTAAACCCGGCCTATATGAAGATCGCGGTGATTATCAGCTTATTATTGAGCATATGGAGGAAGCCGGCTTTGGGGCTCTTCAGCGTCAGTTTGAACAATTAAAAGCCAAGCTATCAGCCGAAGGTCTGTTTGATGCTGATAATAAACGGCCTATCCCTACTTCTATATCGCATATTGGGGTTATTACTTCCACTACTGGTGCTGCAGTTAAAGATATTTTATCGGTTCTTAAACGGCGCTTCCCGGCAATAAAGGTAAGTCTATTCCCTACTGCGGTGCAGGGTGAAGAGGCACCGGCACAGATTGTTAGCGCATTAGCTGATGCTAATAGCCACCATGGGTTAGATGCCTTAATTATTAGTCGCGGTGGTGGTTCACTCGAGGATTTATGGGCGTTTAATAGCGAACAGGTGGCGCGGGCTATTGCCAAGAGTGTCTTGCCTATTATTAGTGCTGTAGGTCATGAAATTGACTTTACTATTGCCGATTTTGTGGCCGATTTACGCGCACCTACGCCTTCGGCGGCGGCAGAAATTATTAGCCCTGATAGCCAACAAATTCAAACTCAACTCAATCGCTTACAACAGTCACTGACTGAAAGCCTACAACGCAATTTGTTTGGTTTTAAACAACAGCTAAATCATCTACAAAAACGCTTACAACATCCGGGCAGTAGGTTACAACAGCAGGCTCAACACTTAGATCATTTAGATATTCGTTTACGTCGTGCTATTTCTACTAAATTAGACGGTTATAGGGCAAAAGGTAATCAGTTATCTGATCAACTATACCGCCAAAACCCACAGCATCAACTTGAAGAAAAACAGCTAAAGTTATCGGTTGTAGTGAAGCAATTAGTCCGAGCGATCAGTCAAAAACAAGAAAGGCTTGAACTTAAGTTAGCCCAATCTATGCACCTTTTAGATACAGTAAGTCCGCTTAAAACGCTGGGTCGCGGCTATGCTGTGATTCGCGATCAACAGGGTGAGGTTATTAGCTCGGTGAACGCCGTTGCAACAGGAGATTGTTTAAAAGGTCAGCTTGCTGATGGTGAATTACTTCTTGAAGTAAGCGATAAAAATAATAAAACCCTAGGGTAATTATTTCTTTTCGTTACGCTTACTGTACTTAGTAATTTTCTTACCGCGCTGCGCTGGTCTATCCCCTGGTTTAACCGCCTTATTTTTATAGGGGTTATCGCTGGTTTTATATTCGACACGAATAGGTGTTCCATGCAAGCCTAGCTGGCGACGGAATACTTTTTCTAGGTATCTGGTGTACTGAGCTGGAACAGAATCGGTCTGATTGCCATGGATAATAATAACTGGGGGGTTTCTTCCGCCGGCATGGGCATATCGCAGTTTGATACGGCGGTTATGCACCATAGGTGGCTGATGATCTTCAACCGCACCCTCAAGTATTTTGGTAAGTCTGGTAGTGCTTAGGGCATCGGTAGCGGCGCGATAAGCATCATTTATCGATTTATAAAGATGCCCGACACCAGTGCCATGCAGAGCTGATATAAAGTGCACATCGGCAAACTCAGCAAACCGCAGTCGGCGCTTGATTTCGACTTTAATATGCTCGCGCTTATCAGGGTCTAGGCCATCCCATTTGTTTATCGCTACAACAAGCCCACGACCGGCATCAATCACTGAGCCCATCAGGTGTAAATCTTGCTCGACAAGACCCTCTTGAGCATCTACCAGTAATACCACTACATTGGCATCATCAATGGCCTGCAAGGTTTTAACGATGGAGAACTTTTCAATCGCTAGCTTGATATTTTTGCGCTTTCTTATACCCGCAGTATCAATAAGGGTGTACTTGGTCTCATCGCGCTCATAGTCGATATAAACTGAATCTCTGGTGGTTCCGGGCATATCGTAAACCACCACGCGATCTTCACCGAGCAACCGATTAACTAATGTAGATTTACCCACATTAGGGCGGCCTACGATACCAATTTTAATACTGTCGTTATCAGTTTCATCTGGTTCAACCGGAGGGAAAGGCTCTAAGAGCTCTTCCATCATAGATTTTACGCCACGACCATGGGTAGCGGTGGTAGGAAACATGCCAGAAAAACCTAGCTGATAAAAATCAGCTAGAGCCTCTGCTGGATCTAAACCATCAATTTTGTTGGCGACTAAGTAGACCTTACGATTCTTTTGACGTAACTTTTCAGCAATTGTGTAATCGGCTGCGACGATACCTGATTTACAATCAACCACAAATAGCACGATATCGGCTTCATCCATCGCCAAAAGCGATTGCTCAGCCATACCGGCATCTATACCCTCCTCTTCACCACTTATACCGCCAGTGTCTATAAGCATAAAGCGACGATCTAGCATTTCACCTTCACCATACTTTCTATCGCGCGTTAGGCCAGAATAGTTGGCCACCAGGGCATCTCGACTACGAGTAAGTCGATTAAATATAGTGGACTTTCCCACATTGGGGCGTCCGACAAGAGCTATAACTGGAATCATATAAAAAGAATGCCACAGGTTTAATATGCAGCATTTTACTGTATTGAGGGATAATTATCCCTATTGAATTTTAAACGCGCTTACGGAGCCATTATTAGACTTAACTAAAAGCGTTTCACCAACAACCAAAAGAGATGAGCTAATACCTCCGCCGCCAACCTTTGTACGACCGACAAAAACACCAGTATCTTGATCAAGCAGATGTAAATAACCCTCAGCATCGGCAACCACTAAGACGGCACCAAAAGCCAAAGGGCCTGTAAGTTCGCGATATTCGAGCTGATTATTACTCCAAATTTCTTGACCGTTGCCGGCTTTAAACGCTCTTACTGTATGGTTTTTTGCTTCAGTAATAAATAATTTATCCTTACTGTAAGCTGGGCTAAAGTGAGATGAACTATCCTGGAACCATAAGTTTCTACCGGTTCCGCGAGTTAAAGCACCTAAACGACCCTGATAACTGACTGAGTAAATAATGTCACCAACCAAAATAGGTGCACCATCGACATCAATCATTCGCTCAAGCTCTGTTCGACCCTTTGGCAATGCTAAACGGGTCTCCCATAAAAGCGACCCATTTTCGGGATTAAAAGAGATTAGTTTGCCATTATCGAATGCCGCAATCAGCATATTATTTAGGATCATGGAAGAACTATTGCCACGAACACTAAGAATCGGTGCGCCAGCATCGTGTTGCCATAGCTCTTCACCGGTCTTGGCATCGAAGGCATATAGACGGTTATCAATACTCTGAGCAACAACTATATCGCTGTTTACCGATGGGCTGGAGATCACTTCTGAGCTAACAGCAGATACCCACAATTGATTGCCATCTTTGGCGTCAAGCGCATAAATCTGACCTTCAATAGTACCAAAGACTAGTTTTTCAGCACCGTAACCCAGTCCACCAGAAATAGGGAGATCCAAATCAACAGACCATTGCTGCTGACCATTTTGAATATCTAAGGCTACCAAAGTACCACTATGATCAGCGGTAAATAATGTCTTATCACTCACCGCCATTTGCAAATTAGCCCAATAATTTTTATTGGACGAGGCAGCTTTAGCCGACCAAATAGGGGTTAATTCGACCTGCTGGTCAATTTTTTCTAATTTAGCAGGCTCAATTTCATCATTTGCACCAAAAACACTACAACCCGATAAGAAAAATGCGCTTAGTACAACAACGAATAAAGAACTGCTAATCTTCATTAAGAATCGCCTTGAGGCTCTGCTATTTCACTGGCTGGCTTAGCTTGACTCATTTTTAGACGCAAAATAGACATCTGTCTAGCATTACCAGATTCCTCAGTATCTATGGCTGCCTGATAAGAAGTATAGGCGGCTTCGTAATGGCCTAGAGCAACATGAAAATCACCTTTTGCCTCTTCAAAAGCAGAGGTCATTTTCCCTGCATCTCGCTCTTCAAGCATAGCAAGCGCTTTACTAACATTACCTCTGGCAGCTTCAACACGCGCCAATCGCAATGTAGCTAACAACTTAAGGTCATCTGCAGGATCGTTATTAAGCACCCACTCTAACTCAGTGGCGGCTTGATCCAGATTATCAGCATCAACGGCTAATTTAGCATTTAATAAGGCTGATAGATGGGCATAACCAGAATCGCCAAACTGCTGCTTTAACTGATCTGCTGAGGCGCTAATTTGCTGCTGTTGCTCATCACTTAAAGCCTCATCAGACTCTGTTGTAACAATATCGATCATAGCGGAATAAATTGCCGAGCCTTGCTCCGCATGCTCTTGCTGAGAGCCCTGCCAACCCTGCCAGCTTAGAGTTCCACCTATAGCTATAACTGCCGCTGCAACAAGCTTAAGACCATTATCTACCCACCATTGCTTAAACGCTTCTATTTGTTCTTCTTCCGATTGATAATCTGCCACAACTATTCCTCAATTTTAAAATTTGTTGTTAAAAAATCGACCAAATTTTGCTGATCAACTGTTTCTTGGGGTCGCTCCTGTCGTAGGAACTTTACTTGAACGGTACTGGATGATAATTCATCCTCACCTAAAATAACGGCAACTGCGGCGCCGCTTTTATCCGCTTTTTTTATTTGCGATTTAAAACTTCCACCACCACAGTGAGCCTCTACCCGAAGCGATGGAATTCCAGTACGCAATTGATCTGCTAAATGCAAAGCTTGATGGCTGACGTCACTTACGGCTACCAGATAGAGATCAACTTGTTGGGCGACACTATCGGGCACTGCGCCCAACTCGTCAAGCAACATTATTAATCGTTCCAAACCAATTGCCAGACCCACTGCTGGGCATGGTTTACCGCCCAGTAGTTCTACCAAGCTATCATAGCGTCCACCAGCACAGATAGTACCTTGAGCGCCTAGATCTGCTGTTACCCACTCAAACACGGTTTGAGAGTAATAATCTAAGCCTCTAACTAGCTTTGGATTAATCACATAACTAACACCGGCATCATCGAGTACAGCACAAATTTGCTCAAAGTGCTGTTTAGATGCATCACCCAAATAGTCATCCAACAAAGGTGCATTGTGCAACAATGATTGTGTATCTGGGTTTTTGCTATCCAAAATACGTAATGGGTTACTGGTCAAACGTCGCTGACTATCTTCATCTAAATCATCTTTGTATAAATCAAGATATTCTACAAGTGCCTGACGATAAGCCGCACGCTCTTCAGAGGTACCTAGCGAATTGACCTGCAATTCAACTGCTTGTTCAATCTTTAACTCGCGCCATAGACGTGCTGTCAATAAAAGCAATTCAGCATCAATATCTGGACCTGCAAGCCCAAAGGCTTCGACGCCAATCTGATGGAATTGTCGCAGACGTCCCTTTTGCGGACGCTCATGACGAAACATCGGACCGGTATACCATAGTCGCTGAGTTTGATTATGCAGTAGGCCATTTTCAATACAGGCGCGAACACAGCCAGCAGTCCCCTCAGGGCGCAAACTCAGCCGGTCGCCATTGCGATCGTCAAAACTGTACATCTCTTTTTCGACGATATCTGTGACTTCACCCACAGCGCGCTTAAATAAATCTGTTTTTTCTAGGATAGGAAAGCGGATCTCTTTGTAGCTATAACTAGCCAATAATCGAGACAAAGTCGCTTCGACATACTGCCAGGCAGCAGAGTGCTCGGGAAGCAAATCATTCATTCCACGTATCGACTGGATTTTCATCTGTATATCCCCAAAGCGCTTCTTCCTTTATTAGCTCTTGGCTATTATATCTTGTTGTGCAGTATCTAGCTGAGCCTGTTTAACTTGAGCCTTTGCGCGAATTTCTTTTTCTAATTGGTCTACTAGGTTGCCCTGCTCCAACTTATGGTCTGGCTTGCCATCCAGATACACCAGATTATCCGGTGTTCCTCCAGTTAGACCAAAGTCAGACTCTTTTGCTTCACCCGGACCATTCACTATACAGCCAATAATCGATACATCCATAGGCACGGTGATATCTTCCAGCCTATTTTCTAATTCATTTACCGTTTTAATCACATCAAAATTTTGTCGCGAACAACTGGGGCAGGCAATAAAATTAATGCCCTTGCTACGCAATCTTAGACTACGCAACATATCCCAAGCTACACGGGCTTCCTCTGCAGGGTCAGCGGCTAATGAAATACGCACTGTATCGCCAATGCCATCCATTAATAAAGCCCCTAGCCCAATCGCCGATTTTACCGTACCAGAACGCAGTCCACCGGCCTCGGTAATCCCTAAATGCAATGGTTGCTCAATGCGTTTTGCTAGATCGCGATAGGCATCTACTGCCATAAATACGTCTGACGCCTTAACACTGACTTTAAAATCTTCAAAGTTATATTTATCTAATAGATCCACATTGCGCATCGCTGACTCAACCATAGCTTCAGCAGTAGGCTCATTATATTTGCGTAGTAAATCTTTACCCAGCGAACCGGCATTAACCCCGATTCTGATGGGAATATTTTTATCTTTGGCCTTGGCAATTACTTCTCGCAAGCGATCTTCGCGGGTAATATTTCCAGGATTAATTCTCAGGCAATCTACCCCTAAATCAGCCACCCGCAGAGCAATATGGTGATCAAAATGGATATCTGCAACTAAAGGAATATTAACCAGCTTGCGAATTTGACCGAAGGCTTCGGCTTCTTCTAAAGAGGGAACTGAGACCCGCACAATGTCTGCGCCAGCCTGTTGAATTCGCTCAATTTGCGCCACCGTAGCTGCCACATCTGAGGTGCTGGTGTTGGTCATGCTCTGAACAGAGATAGGCGCATCGCCACCCACAGGCACATCACCGACCATAATTTGTCGAGATTTACGTCTTACTATGGGGTTTCCGCTAAACACAGTCTTTAATCTCTTGGCTTCTCTGTCTTTTTGATATCTCGCTATCGAACATTTAGTCTAGCAGCTTAATAGGAACTTCTTCAGCCGCCAGTTTATTCTTATAGCGTTGTTGGCGTTTGGTGCGATCATTAACCTCACCGGCCAGTTGGCCACAGGCCGCGGCAATGTCATCACCGCGTGTTGTACGCACAGTCACAGTGTACCCTTCCCCCTGCAGAATGTCTCGAAAACGATTAAGCGCTGTATTGGTTACACGCTTGTAGTCTGAGCCGGGGAATGGGTTAAATGGAATTAAATTAATTTTACAGGGAAGATCTTTAAGTAATACTGCCAATTCGCGAGCATGTACCGAGCGATCATTGACCTGATCCATTAATGTATATTCAACCGTGGCTTTACGCCGATTGTCCGGCATTTTTTCGATATAGTTTTTCGCGCTTTCAACAAATTGTTTAATGCTGTATTTACGATTAATCGGCACTAGCTCATTTCGCAGCTCGTCATTTGGAGCATGCAGTGAAATTGCTAGCGAGACATCGGTTACACCGGCCAACTGATCAAGTGCAGGGACCACACCTGCAGTACTCAGTGTTACTCGACGCTTTGACAGTCCATAGGCGTTGTCTTCCATCATCAAATTCATCGCATCAACCACATTATTGAAATTCATTAGTGGCTCACCCATACCCATCATCACAACATTACTTACCCTGCGTGGTGACTTGGCGGCAAATTGATCAAATGATTGGGCAGCAATCCACAGCTGACCAATAATTTCAGCAGTGTCTAAATCTCGATTAAAGCCCTGCTTGCCCGTGGCACAAAAACTACAGTCCAAAGCACAACCAATTTGTGAAGATACACACAGAGTGCCGCGATCCTTTTCAGGAATGTAGACCATCTCAATACAGCTGCCGCCTTCGACTTTAATCAGCCATTTGCGTGTGCCATCAGTGGAATCTTGGCAACTAACTACCTCTGGCATTCGAATTTCAGCAGATTCATGGAGTTTTTCACGCAGTGATTTAGACAGGTTGGTCATCTGATCGAAATCACACTCACCCATCTGATGAATCCACTTCACCATTTGCGTGGCACGAAAACGCTTCTCCCCCAACTGTTCGAAGAAATCGCCTAGCTTGGAAACAGAAAGCCCCAATAGGTTGGTTTTAACCGATTGGGGCACGAACTGCTCAGTGGTATTTAATGCGCTATTAGGCATTATTTATCTCGCAATAATTAACGAGCACAGATCTCGTTATCGGCAAAAAAATATGCAACTTCGCGCGCCGCAGAGGTTTCAGAATCTGATCCGTGAACTGCATTAGCATCAATTGAAGTAGCGAAGTCAGCACGGATAGTGCCAGCATCAGCTTCTTTAGGGTTAGTAGCTCCCATTAGATCACGGTTCTTTAAGATAGCGCCCTCACCTTCTAAAACCTGAACTGAAACAGGGCCAGAAGTCATAAATGCTACCAAATCTTTAAAGAATGGACGCTCGCTGTGCTCAGCGTAAAAACCTTCAGCTTGCTCTTGAGAAAGCTGCTGCATTTTTAGCGCAACAACCTGAAGACCAGCGCCTTCAAAACGGCTAAGAATTTGACCCACTGCATTTTTAGCTACAGCATCAGGTTTAATAATAGAAAGAGTGCGTTCAACGGCCATATAATGTCTCCATATCGGACTTTAATTTAATAGTAATTGGTGCCTTATCGGCATGGGTGCGGATTTTACCTATTGCATAGGCCGGTAACAATGATTTTATGCGGCAATTGGGTAAATCTAAATTAATCGAGCTCTTCAATCCACGCCATTTGAATCGCTTCGAGGATTTTTTCACCACAGCGATCGGGATCATCAGAAAAATCTTCAATACTAAGTACCAAATTACGCAGATCAACAAAATTAATATATTGTGGATCTATATCCGTATGGTTGTCGGCCAGTTCAATGGCAATATCATTTGTATCTGTCCACTTTATCATTTGATAGCCCCTCTTAATGTCGCTCAGACACCATATTTATCGTATATTTGGGTATTTCTACAACCAAATCCTCATCTTCAACCATCGCCTGACAGCTAAGCCTTGAATCTGGATCCAAACCCCAAGCCTTATCTAAGAAATCATCTTCAAGCTCGTCGGCTTCTGGCAGAGAGTCTAAACCTTCTCGGACATGAACATGACAGGTAGTACAAGCACATGAAAGCTCACAGGCATGCTCTATATCAAGACCATTTCTAAGAGCGGCAGCACAGATGCTCTCGCCTTTTTCGGCCTCCACAACGGCACCCTCTGGGCAAATCTCATGGTGCGGTAAAAATACAATTTTTGGCATAGTTAGGTTGTCCGATACCGTTTATTTTAATGCATCATCAAGGCTTAGCCCTGCCAATGCTTGTTTTATACTAGCATCCATCCGTCTAGCAGCAAATTCTTCGCTAGTTTTAGCCACGACTTCAATTTGCGCGGCTAATTGACGATGATCATCAGTGCTGTCTCGCAACTGGTTTAATTCATCTAATGCTATTTGCAAACACTGTAACTCTGACTCGTCGAGTAGTGATTGGCCATCTTTTTCTATAGCGGCACGAAGATCTTCGAGCATGCGATCCGCTTCGACCTGCTGCTCTCTTAATGCACGCAGACGCATATCGTCGCGGGCATGGCTAAATGAATCCTGTAGCATCTGGGTGATTTCATTATCACTGAGTCCATAGGAGGGCTTAACCTCGATTCTAGACTCAACACCACTACTTAATTCCCGCGCCGATACATTGAGCAAGCCATCGGCATCAACCTGATAGCTGACCTGAATTTTTGCACTACCAGCTACCATTGGCGGGATGCCACGCAGTTCAAAGCGTGCCAATGAGCGGCAGTCTGTAACCAGCTCGCGATCCCCTTGCACCACATGAATACTCATGGCAGTTTGACCATCTTTAAAGGTGGTAAATTCTTGCGCCTTGGCTACCGGAATGGTGGTATTTCGATGGATGATTTTCTCTGATAGGCCGCCCATGGTTTCTATACCCAAGGATAAAGGTATAACATCCAGCAATAGCATATCTTCGGTAGAGTTATTACCCACTAATATATCTGCTTGTTTGGCTGCACCCATAGCGACAACAAGATCTGGGTCAATAGTGCATTTTGGTTCTATGCCAAATAATTCAGCGACCTTCTCACTAACTCTGGGCATTCTAGTTGAACCACCCACAAGGACTACCTCGTCAATACTGCTAGCTTTAATGCCAGCATCGCGCATTGAACGCTTACAAGCTTTAATGGTTTGCTCAATCAGCTCATCAATAAGCTGATGCATTGTTTCTCGTGTGAGAATCAGTGAAGACTCTAAAATATCCAACTCAACTTGATTATTTTGTGACAACTCTTCTTTGGCCGATTTTGCGGCTTCTAAAAGAATTCTTTGCTCATAAATATCTAAGGTGTCACCCAAATCTAATTCCGTTCGTAACCAGTTGGCAATTGAATGATCAAAATCATCACCCCCTAGAGCAGAATCCCCGCCAGTCGCTAGAACTTCAAAGACACCTTTTGAAAGTCGCAAAATACTAATATCAAAGGTACCACCACCGAGATCATAAACTGCGATAAACCGCTGCTGCGTTTCGCTTTGCAGTATCTCTTCGTCCAAACCATAGGCTATGGCTGCCGCAGTGGGTTCATTCAATAACCTCAACACCTTGATACCAGCTAAAGTCGCCGCATCTTTGGTGGCCTGACGCTGGGCATCATCAAAATAGGCAGGCACAGTAATTACTGCACCATCGAGCATACCGCCAAGAGTGATTTCTGCGCGCTCTGCCAGTTTGCGCAGTATTTCAGAGGACACCTGAATTGGGCTAACCGCGCCATAGGCCGTGTTGATTTTTGGCATGCCGCCTTCATCAGATATAAATTCGTAAGGCAAGGTGCCGCCGAGGGTTTTTATATCCTTCACACCTCGACCAAGTAGCCGCTTTATAGATGACAGTGTATTTAAAGGATCACTGCTATTATGCTCTGCGGCCTCATAGCCGACACAGCTAACACCTTCGGATTCATAGTGCACCACTGACGGTAAAAGATCCCTACCCTGCTCATCGGGCAAAATAACCTCAGAGCCGCTTCTTACCGTAGCAACCAACGAGTTTGTGGTACCTAAATCAATCCCTACCGCATTTTTTCGCTGATGCGGTTGCGGTGACTGACCAGGTTCTGAGATCTGCAATAGCGCCACGTTTTATAAATCCTCTAGTTCTGTTTCCAGTTGATTAATATCATCGACAAACTTAATCGCAAATTGCATTTTAGCAAGGCTTTCAAATGCTTTTTTATACGCTTTTTGCTGATAATGACTGGCAAATTCTTGTTGTATTGCTGCGGCAGTTTGTTGCGCCTCTATACTTAGGGAAACTAAAGCTTGTTTGGCGTTTTCGCTTCCCCTAATCTCCGATAGTGCCTCTCGCAGTAGCATCTGATCCATTAAAAATTGCCCATCAGAAGTGATATGTGTTTCCTGACTAGCATCCAAGTCTTCTAGCTCTAACAAATACTGCGCTCTAGAGAGGGGGTTTTTGATAGTTTCGTAGGCTTGATTAATCGTAGCTGCCGTCTGTACCGCAAGGCGCTTTTCAAAATCACTTTTATCGGCATAACGATCGGGATGGAGTGCTTTTTGCAACGCTCTAAACTTTATATCAAGCTGATGAAAATCTACTTCCCAACCCACTGGGAGGGAGAATATTTCAAAGAAGTTCTTAGAATTATTCAATGCTTAAGACCTGATCGATTTGGATGAATCCACGACAAAGTTATATATGGAAGCTCTCTCCGCAACCACATTCATCTTTGACATTAGGGTTTTTAAATTCAAACCCTTCATTTAATCCTTCCTTGACATAATCTAACTCGGTGCCATCCAGGTACAGCAAACTTTTCGGGTCAATAATTAACTGTACATCACCACACTCAAAAACCACATCTTCTTCGGCTTTTTCGTCGACGAACTCAAGCACATATGACAGACCAGAGCAGCCAGTAGTCCGGACACCCAAACGAATGCCGATACCTTTGTCGCGATGCTCTAGATGCCGAACCACATGGGACTCGGCAGCCGGTGTCATGGTTATTGCCACGCTTACTTCTCCTGCTTTTCTCTAACGTCTCGAACCGCAGCTTTAATTGCGTCTTCAGCTAGCACAGAGCAGTGAATTTTTACCGGTGGTAGTGCCAATTCTTCAGCTATAGCAGTGTTTTTGATTTGCTCTGCTTCGTCAATATTTTTACCCTTGACCCACTCGGTTAATAGCGAGCTGGAGGCAATAGCAGATCCACAACCATAGGTTTTGAATTTGGCATCCTCGATGATTCCTTCGTCATTCACCTGAATTTGAAGTCGCATCACATCACCGCAAGCTGGTGCTCCAACCATACCAGTGCCCACATTTTTTGAGTTGTCGTCTAACTTGCCGACATTGCGTGGATTTTCGTAATGATCAATTACTTTTTCGCTGTAAGCCATTTTGTTTAACCCTATTTAATTGCTACAAATAATTCGTATGACGGCCTTAGTGCGCCGCCCACTCAACTTGGTCCAAATCAACACCATCTTGGAACATATCCCAAAGCGGTGATAATTCTCTTAATTTCTCTACTGCATGCCTTACCTTAGCAATCGCATCATCAACATCTTTCTCAGATGTATAGCGACCAATACTAAAGCGAATTGAACTATGTGCCATTTCATCATTTAAGCCCAAAGCTCGCAGAACATAAGATGGCTCAAGGCTAGCCGAGGTACAAGCAGATCCCGATGAAACTGCTAAATCTCTCAACGCCATAATCAAAGATTCACCTTCAACATAGGCAAAACTGATATTGATAATTCCCGGTACATGCTGATTGCTTGACCCGTTAAGGTAGACTTCCTGCATATCAGACACACCTTCCCAAAGACGTGTGCGAAGCTTTTTAATGCGCGCAGATTCCTCAGCAAGTACTTCAGCACCTAATTTAAACGCCGCACCCATTCCCACAATTTGGTGTGTAGGTAAGGTACCGGAACGCATACCCCGCTCATGACCACCGCCATGCATCTGGGCTTCAATTCTTACACGAGGTTTACGGCGAACATACAGTGCACCTATTCCCTTGGGCCCATATATCTTGTGCGCAGAAAAAGACATCATATCCACCTGCATGGCCTCGACATCAATTTCTGTTTTACCTGCGCTTTGCGCCGCATCTACATGGAAAAATACTTTATTTTCACGACATAGCTTACCAATAGCGGCTATATCATTTAGTGTCCCAAGTTCATTATTTACATGCATAATCGATACAACGGTTGTATCTTCACGCAGTGCATCAGCAATTGCCTGAGGCTGAATCAAACCGTGCTTATCTGGGTTGAGATAAGTAATCTCAAAGCCCTCACGCTCTAACTGGCGACAGGTATCCAACACTGCTTTGTGTTCAATTTTGGAGGTAATGATATGTTTACCTTTGCGAGTATTAAAGTGCGCACAACCTTTAATTGCCAGGTTATTTGCTTCCGTTGCACCCGAGGTCCAAACAATTTCTCTTGGGTCTGCACCAATAAGACTAGCAACATCGCCACGAGCATCTTCAACAGCAGCTTCTGCCTGCCAACCAAACATGTGCGAACGCGACGCTGGGTTACCAAAGTGACCCGACGGGGTTAAGAATTCCACCATTTGATCAGCAACCGCTGGATCAACTGGGGTGGTAGACGCATAATCCAAATAAATTGGAAGATTCATTAATTTCTCCACGATCAACAGGCCTGTGCCTGAAAGTTATCTTCTAAAACCAGCAACTGATCTACTTGCCGCTGGGCTATTTCTTGAGTATCACGCTTTGCTACTAAGTCAGCTAGGGAAATACCGTTCAAAAATTCATGTATTTGCACGCTAAGGTCCTGCCATAGGCTATGCGTTAAGCAGATATCTCCACCCTGACAGTCACCCTTGCCTCGGCAGCTTGTAGTGTCGATAGACTCATTCACCGCATTGATAATCTGTGCCACATATATTTCTTCACAGGGCATTGCTAGGCGATAGCCTCCACCCGGTCCACGCACGCTTATCACCAGCCCCGATTGACGCAACTTGGAAAATAATTGTTCCAAATAGGACAGAGAAATAGACTGCCTGCCAGAAATCTCGGCCAATGAAATTGGCTTATTTTTGGCATGCAATGTCAAATCTATCATTGCGGTTACAGCGTATCGTCCTTTAGTTGTTAGTCGCATAATTCACCATGGTTTTCGTGCAGTTTACGGGGTCAATTATCTAATACCTGACTAATTTAGTCAATTAAACTACTACTCACTTAATATTACGCTGAACAGCCGATAATAGACCTCTTAGAATAGAAACTTCCATTTCATCCATGCGTACCCGATTAAATAAACGCCGCAATCTGGTTAATAATTGCTTGGGGTTTTCAGGGTCATAAAAATCAAGTTCTGCCATAGTATCTGCCAAATGGGCATGGAAATTTTCTAAATCTTTAGAGTTTGAGATTGGCTGATCCCACTGACTAAGCTCGGGAAGATCGCCATTTTTATTAGCCAAACTCGCCATACGCACCTCGTAAGCCAAAACCTGTACCGCAGTAGCTAAGTTCAGTGAACTGTATTCTGGGTTTGAGGGAATATGCACATGGTAGTGACATTTATGCAGTTCATCGTTGGTTAAACCACGATCTTCACGACCAAAAAGAAGAGCAACCTTATGCTCTTCAGCTTCTCGCCATACTCTTTCACCGCACTCTCTTGGATTAACCAAAGGCCACGGAATACGTCGCTCTCTAGCACTGGTACCCACCACCAAAGAACAATCGGCAATCGCCTCATCTACCGTGTCTACCACAGTGGCATTATTGAGAATATCTCGCGCTCCTGCAGAGCGCCAAACCGCCCTTGGCGCTGGATACTCACGAGGATCCACCAGGCATAGCTCTGCCAGACCCATGTTTTTCATAGCTCGCGCAGCGCCACCTATATTGCCGGGATGAGCGGTATTTACTAATACAATTTTAATATTGGCTTGACGGGCTGCTGTGGGCACAAAGCACCTCTTTTTAATGACTTGAAGACGTAAATATTTATCTCAAAATTTTAGGGTCGCGATTCTACCAGAATTAATCAGCAATTTTCATATCTAAGGCTTAAATTCTGTGGAATGTGTTTTTTCGAACAAAAACGGCGCTTTATTGATAAGTGCAATCTGGTACAATGCGCGCGCTCTTTAAATCAATTGGAACCTATCCCTATGCAACCTATGGTTAATATAGCGCTACGCGCCGCCCGCGAAGCCGGAGAAATGATTGTAAAATCTGCTGACAATCTCGACCTAATTCAAGTCGATGAAAAAGGTTGTCATGATTTCGTTACAGAAGTGGATAGACGTTCTGAAGAAACAATTATTTACCATATCAAGAAAGCTTACCCTGATCATGCTTTTTTAGGTGAAGAAAGCGGTCGTAGCGGCGATCCAGAGAGCGATATCGAGTGGATTATTGACCCACTTGATGGCACCACAAATTTTATTCGCGGCATTCCACATGTCGCCATTTCTATTGCCTGTCGTATCAAGGGAAAACTTGAGCACGCGGTTATCCTTGAGCCTTTTAAGCGCGAAGAATTTACCGCCAGCCGTGGGAAGGGAGCCCATTTAAATGGTCGCCGTATCCGCGTTTCTGGACGTAAAGAGCAAGCTGGCGCACTCTATGGCACTGGCATACCATTTAGCGCCCCATCCTTTAGTTATATGGCCGAATATCTGGCTTGCATGCAGGAATTTGCCGATAACTCTGCGGGAATCCGAAGACTAGGAGTTGCCTCTCTTGATCTAGCTTATTTAGCCGCGGGCAAAATGGATGTATTCTGGGAGATGTACCTTAAACCATGGGATATAGCCGCAGGCGTGCTCGTGGTTCGCGAAGCCGGTGGCATGGTCAGTGATTTTAATGGCGGGGAATCATTTCTTGAAAGTGGACACATTCTCGCCGCCACTCCCAGATTATTCAAGCCAAGCTTGCAGGTAGTTTCCAAACATCTTGGAAAAATTAATTAGCTATTTATAGGGCGTTAATTAGGGCTTCAAGAGAAGATTTAGTTTGAGGCCCTATCAAGCGATGAATTAATTGTCCATTACGATCAATTATTAGAGTTTCCGGCAAAACTGATATTGCATCTAAATTCCATAGGCCGCGAGGGTCTGCGTACAGGTTTTCAAACTCGATCCCTAATTTGGTCATTTCCTCGGCAAGTTTATCCCCAATAACAGCATCATAATTAACCCCGACAACATCCACCCGATCGCTTAACTGATGATCGAGCTCATTGAGCTCAGGAATCTCTTTGCGGCAAGGGGTACACCATGTTGCCCAATAATTAATAACAATCACCTTATTCGGCGATGAAAGATCAATACTACTGTTATTTGTAAGAGCATACTGACTATTATCATCCGAGGAATACTCAGCACTACAACCAAATAATAGAAAGCTGACAAGATAAATTATCCGTATCATAATTTTGTGTAAACCTCTTTTTGTATAAACAATAAATGCGTTTAAATAGCATTTACTTTACTATAATGATTACAATGGCTTATGGATTACTTTTGTAGCAAATGAATTTAAAACTAGGCAATTCCTCAATGATAACAATTTACCATAACCCACGATGCTCCAAATCTAGACAAACCCTTGATCTTCTCAAAACCCAAGGCATAGAGCCTAAAATAGAGCTCTATTTGGACAGTCCTCCCAGTGCCGAGATACTATCAGATCTGCTTGGCAAACTGGGCATAGAGGCAAATCAACTAGTTCGCAAAAACGAAGCCTATTATAAAGAAAACCTTAAAGGCTTGGAATTAACTGAGGAACAATTAGTCAAAGCAATGATTGAAACCCCTAAGCTTATCGAGCGTCCCATAGTGGTAGCCGGAGACAAAGCAGTATTGGGCCGTCCTCCTGAAGCGGTATTGGAGATTATTTAGTGACCACAGATAATAACGACAGCTACGTACTTATTCTGTATTACAGCCGCAACGGGCATGTCAAAATGCTGGCTGAACAAATCGCTCAGGGTGTAGAAATAGCTGGCGTTGAAGCTCGATTAAGAACGGTACCCAGCGTTTCTTCTGTTTGCGAATCAACTGAACAAAGCATCCCAGACAGCGGCGATATCTACTGCACCGAAGATGACTTAGCCAACTGTAGTGGCCTGCTGATTGGCAGCCCAACGCGCTTTGGCAATATGGCCGCCCCTTTAAAGTATTTTTTAGATGGTACTGGTGGTCTATGGGCTAGTGGCGCTTTAATTGGCAAACCTGCCGGGGCATTTACATCCACCTCATCAATTCACGGCGGCCAAGAATCAACACTTTTGACCATGATGATGCCATTAATGCACCATGGCATGTTAATTGCTGGCGTTCCCTATTCAGAGGCTGCACTTTCCAGCACCCAAAAAGGTGGCACACCCTATGGCGCAAGTCATGTGGAGGGCGATTGCCTAACTGATGATGAACAAAAAATATGTCAGGCACAGGGCAAACGACTAGCCGAACTGGCAACAAAACTTAAACACTAATTAATAAGGCCTATTCTCTTGACTGTAAATTGCAAACTCAAATTATTAAAAAACACTGTAAGAATCTGTTACGGTTTACTGTTAGTCGTGTTAACTGCAAATTTATGGCAACAGGGTCAGCCACCAGTTATCTATTTTATTGTTATATTTCCTCTAGCGATGTTTGCTCCAGGTATTTGGGTGGATAATATGAGAACCCAAATCTGGATGGGCTTTGTTCTTTTACTCTACTTTGCCTCGGCAGTATTTGGAGTGACTAAACCCAATCCATCGCTGCTGGATATTGCAGAACTAACGTTAACTATTGTCTTGTTTTGCGGCTCCATGCTCTATACCCGTATAAGGCAAGTTAACCCCGATATAATTCCGGAAAAGTGATTTTTTATGGCCTCAGAAAACCCTTCAATTATTCGACGAATTTTTAGTTTTATAGGTAATTTTTTTAAAGTCATTAGAATGATTATTGGTATTCTTTTTACTGGATTATT
Source organism: Porticoccaceae bacterium (assembly GCA_045560645.1). Taxonomy (GTDB): domain Bacteria; phylum Pseudomonadota; class Gammaproteobacteria; order Pseudomonadales; family Porticoccaceae; genus HTCC2207. Next base: position 27,543 of record JBJKZE010000010.1, read on the forward strand.
AATTATCGCCGTTGTTGGAATGTTTGGTGATTATCTACCACCAATGCCGGAAAAAGGCGCATTATATTTGGCTCCCAGCGGTGTTTTAGTGGACCAAAAATCCTATGCTTACCCTGTAGATGCTCTACTGGCCGATCCGGCAATATCCAATCCTGAAACTCTGGTAAGAGATGTTATTGATGCTGTAAATACTGCAGCTATGGATGATCGAATCACTCATCTTGTTATCTCTACAGATTATATTGAGGCGGCAGGAATAGCTAAATTAGATGAAATTAGTCGTGCTCTAATCAACTTTAAAAACACTGACAAACCGATTATTGCTGTAGCTGACAATTTTAATCAGTCACAGTACTTTCTGGCCGCTCACGCCGACCATATTCTGCTTAACCCAATGGGCTCGGTTGTTATTTCGGGGTTTGGTGCCTATGGAAGCTATTTTGGCGACGCCTTAGAAAAACTGAAGATTAAGGTAAATGTATTTCGAGCGGGTGAATATAAAAGTGCCGCAGAACCATTTATAAGAAATACCATGTCGCCTCAGGCAAAAGAAGAAACGTCTGATGTAATTAACCGTCTTTGGCAAGGCTATACCAGTAAAGTTGAAAGTTTGCGACAACTTAATCCCGGCGCAATCAACAATCTTGCAAATAATTTTGATGGCAAATTGATGGCGACTAATGGCGATACCGCTCTACTAGCAAAGCAGGAAGGCTTGGTCGATCAGCTAGCTAGCCGCAGTGAAATGCGCAGCTACCTTAACCAACATATTCCAAATAATATGGATGGTGAGTATAACTATGTCGATATGGACGTATATTTAGCACACTTGGCTCGCGAGAACAGTAATTCTTTACCTGCAAGCGACAAAGTAGCAGTCGTTATTGCCAAGGGTACCATTTTAGATGGCCAACAACCTGAGGGTAATGTTGGGGCTGACACTGTGGCACAAATTATATCCGAACTAAATTATGATCAGCATACCAAAGCTATTGTTTTGCGCATTGATAGCCCCGGCGGGAGTGCCTTTGCATCTGACGTAATTCGAGATGCCCTATATCACAGTTCACTTGATTTGCCAGTTGTTGTCTCTATGGGAAGCTATGCTGCTTCCGGTGGCTACTGGATTGCTGCAGAAGCAGATAAAATTATTGCTTTGCCAAGCACTATTACTGGCTCCATCGGGGTTTACAGCATGATCCCTACGGTTGATGAATCTCTGGCTGAACTGGGAATATACTCGGATGGTGTTGGCACCACGAATATCTCAGGAATTATGCAACTGGATCGACCGATGAGTGATCAGGCTAAAACAATCCTTAACGCCAGCGTTGAAAATATCTATAGTCGTTTTATCGGCTTAGTTTCCAGTGGTCGAAAGACATCTATTGAAGAAGTAGAAAAAATAGCTAAAGGACGAATATGGACTGGACAGCAGGCGCTGGCAATGGGACTGGTTGATGAATTGGGCAGCTTAAATGATGCTATTAATTCAGCAGCCGAATTGGCGGGCATTAGCGATTATGAAGTTTTCTATCCCACCAGATTACTCTCGCCCTACGAACAATTTATACAAGAAATAAGCCAAAATATTTCTTTGCCCCTAAATTATTTCGGCGTCGACTCATGGGTACCAGAGGTTCTAAGTAAGAAAGCCCAATCACTTGTGGGTCCGTTAAAATATTTAAATAACTTTAATGACCCTAGAGGCATATATCTACATTGTGATACCTGCCCCATGTAATTTTAGAGCTATATTTTTAGCGCAGATTTTACAAAAGGTGTAGTTAATCGACGCTGCTCCCTCAACGAAGCGGTATCTAATGTCTCAAGGGCAGAAATTAAGGTTTTAGAATCGCGAGATAGTCGTGTTAGTAAAAACTTTGCCACCTCATCAGAAAGATACATACCGCGCAGATTAGAGCGGAACTGTAACATTCTTCTTAAATCTTCATCATTAAAATCATTGATAATATGAAGCAATCCCGACTGAAGTCTAGATAGTAAATCCGGTAGCTTGATACCTATGTCTTCTAGTAGTTGATGACTTGAAAAAATAAGTCTGGTGCCACTCTGGCGGCAATCATTAAAGAAATTAAACAGCGGAACTTGCCAATCGTCTCTATTAGCAACCTTATGTAAATCATCGAGACAAACCAACGAAGCAGTATCCAAACCCTCAAATATTTGTTGCGCTGGGTAATCTTTCAACTCCGCTAAAGGCAGGTAAATAGTATCGGCTACGGTATCAAAAGGACTGCGCTGACATGCCGCCTGAAGCAAATGTGACAACCCAGAGCCGCTTGCACCCACCAAACAGGCAATTTTATGAGTACTTTCTTGCAGCACAAATTTCGCTAATTGTTGAGAGGAGCCCTTAGGTGCATAAAAATTATTAAATGTGGCTTGATCATCAAGCTTTATTTCGAGATTCATTTGATTTGACTGACTCATTGACCCACCCAGCGATATGTTAAACGTCCAATTGATCGATTATCGGAGGACAGATAGGGTTTTACTACACCCGTACGAATTAAATCTGCATGCAAAAGTTCAACCCCTGCATTAATTTCAATAGCGACCACCAACTCACCCTCACTTACCGAATAAAGCTGAAGAGCTTCAACCAATTCAAGTTGCTCAAGACGAGTCAGAGCAGTCTGATATTGTTTATAGGATAAAATCCCGTCAATTTGAACCAATAACTTATCCGTTTCCAGCTGAGGAACATAGGTATGAGATTGTAATAGCGCATCTAATACCTCATCGACCGAGCCACCGATCAGATCCATCATAGAGTCGCCATAAAAATCATTCATTTGACGATTACCCGCTTCCTGATAAGCCCATGCACCTCTAATCTGGCCATCAGAGGCTTTAAATACTCTTAGGGCAAACCAGCCATCAGCGTCATATCGCCGTGATGCATTATTTAATGCTTCAATATTCATCGCCCAAGCATCTTTTGCCGATAGTGAAAGTTGATCCTCGAGATCGTAACTCGGCAAAAAGTAGGATATAGCACGAGCCTGCATAGAATCATTAAACGCTTCTAATAAATCAAAGAAATGATCCTCAGCTATAACTTGCTCAGCAGATGATTCATCCAATACTCTTCGCCCATCGACAATATCATCAACCATCAGCCATACCAAAAAGGTAGGCCTAACAGCGGGAATAATTGGCAACTGTGCCTGCTTTAATAATTTATCAACAGAGGGTCGATCAAATTTAACATCCAAGCCTGTGGCAATATTTTTATCCACTTCTGTATCAGATAATTGATAAAATCCTACCGAATCCAAGAAAGCTTTTGGGTCAATAAGGAATGGTTTTAACTGTGGCGACTGTAAAATTTGGCTATTACCGCTTAATTTTACCAACATTTTAGAAAAAGCAATTTCGATTCCAATTTCTCTAGATTCTGTACTTTGATCATCCACAGGAACCAAAATACGATATAAATCAGTGACTTGACCAGCATTCACAGCCAGACTAAAGCACACAAAAATCCCTATTAACCAACGCTTCAACACTCTGTCTCCAAATTATTTTGCAACATTGTACCAGTGCTTGATGAAAATTTGCCCAACTCCGCCTAAAATACCCACCTTCTGTTCATTGTTGTAGGATTCTTTCATGACCAAAGCAACTCAATCTTTGAGTTACAAAGACGCAGGCGTTGATATCGACGCTGGAAATGCACTTATCGAAAAGATAAAGGGAGCGGCAAAAAGAACCCGTCGTCCTGAAGTTATGGCCGGACTAGGTGGCTTTGGCGCGCTTTTTGAATTGCCAACGGGTTATCAACAACCGGTTTTAGTATCTGGCACTGATGGCGTTGGGACTAAATTGCGCCTAGCCTTAGATTCAGGAAAACACAGTACTGTTGGTATTGATTTAGTCGCTATGTGCGTTAACGACCTAATAGTATGTGGAGCCGAACCGCTTTTCTTCCTTGATTATTATGCTACTGGCAAATTAGACGTTGATATAGCAGCATCGGTAGTAAACGGCATTGCAGATGGCTGTGAGCTATCTGGCTGTTCACTAATCGGTGGTGAAACTGCAGAAATGCCGGGTATGTACGAAGGTGACGATTATGATCTGGCAGGCTTCTGTGTCGGTATAGCTGAGAAATCTGACCTCATTGATGGCTCAAAAGTAGCTGTTGGCAATACATTGATTGGCTTGGCATCTAGCGGCCCTCACTCAAACGGTTACTCACTAATCCGAAAGGTATTAGAGGTTACAAATACAGACCCATCAAAGCTTGATTTAGATGGCGAAAAATTAATTGACCTGTTAATGGCGCCGACAAAGATTTATGTTAAGTCATTATTAAAACTAATTTCTAAACTACCAGTTCACGCCATTGCTCATATTACCGGTGGTGGCTTACTTGAGAATATACCGCGCGTTCTTCCAGATAATGCAACGGCTATTATTGATACTAAAGCATGGAAACGCCCGATTGTTTTCGATTGGCTCCAGGAGCAGGGTAATATTGAATCTCAAGAAATGTATAGAACCCTTAACTGCGGTGTAGGAATGGTCATCTGTGTTCCATCTGAAGCTGAGGCTGATGCTCTTAAATTATTAAATGAAAGCGGTGAGCAGGCGTTTGTTTTAGGTACCATTGAAGAAACCAAGGCTGGACAGCCACAGGTTCAACTTAATGACTGACAGCAATCAATCGTCCGTACCTAAACGCTTAGTTATCCTAGTGTCTGGGGGAGGATCTAACCTCCAGTCGCTAATCGATGGCTGTGCAGGCGATAAAATTAACGCCACTGTATCTGCTGTTATCAGTAATAATCCCAATGCGGGCGGCTTAGAAAGAGCAGCCAAGGCTGGCATTCCAAACCTTGCAATTGACCACAGAGCTTTTAATAGTCGAGAAACCTTCGATCAGGCATTGAGTGAATTAATTGATAGCTTTTCACCAGACTTGGTTATTCTTGCCGGCTTTATGCGTATTCTAACAGCAGAATTTGTCGATCATTATCTTGGCCGAATGATGAATATTCACCCCTCTTTATTACCCGCCTATCCGGGGCTAAATACTCATCAGCGCGCTATAGAGGCAGGCGACAAAAAAGCCGGGGCAACCGTTCATTTTGTTACCCCTGAATTAGACGGCGGCCCCTCGATTATTCAAGCGCAAGTTAATATAGATGCAACTGACAATAAGGAAACATTGGCGGCAAAAGTATTAATCTATGAGCATAAAATATACCCCGAAGCGGTGAACTGGTTTTGTAACAATCGATTAGTGATGCAGGACAATCAAGTTAGGCTCGATAAAAATTCGGTTCCTGAGAGTGGAATTATTTATAATTTGATCGAACCAACCAACTAAGCTGTAGTCTAATCTGATATGGAAATTTTTAACCCTGCAAAGTCTTTAAGTACTGCAATTTTACGAAGAGCAAGCCTCATTAGTTGTCTAATGGTAGGCTGCCTTATATTTGCAACCACAGCTTATGCCACCAAGATACAGCCCTATGATCTTTACTATACGGCTGATATTGGCGGAATGAAGGTTGAAGCAAGGCATCAGTTACAGCAAAATAAAGGGCAGTACAGGGTTAAAGCCCAAGCAAAGAATTTTATTGGAAAGGTTACAGAGCAAGGTATTTTTGAAATTTCTGAAAGTGGGCATATCATCCCGCTAGAATATACAAAGCACCAAAAGACAATGTTAGGCAATCGTTCTGAAACACAGATATTTGACTGGCCTACAAAGTCACTTATGCACAAAGAAAAGAAAACTCAGGGTAAAGTACCAATATCGTCTGGTCAGTTTGATAGACTTTCATTAACACAGCAGATGCGACTTGACCTCGCAAGAGGTAGCAAAAAATTTAACTATACTCTTATTAGAAAGGGTGAATTTAAACAGTACCAATATCAGGTTGTTACCACTGAAATAATCAATATCGGCAAAGGTGATTACAATAGTCTATTAGTTGAAAGGGTAGAAAAAGATTCAATTAAAAAAACTAGAATATGGTTTGCCTTGGACTGGGACTATGTAATTCTGAAGATGGAAACTTTTGAAAAGAATTCAAAAAAAAGCATGGTGCTAGATCAGGGTACGTTAAATGGTAATTCGATATTACCTATAAAAAATAGGATAGAGATTTAATAATGGCATTACAAAAATCAGGCTCAGGTAAACTTTTAATTGCATCTGCTAGCCTAGTGGCTGTGGCATTTATTTTTGGCGCGCTTTACAAAACCGGAAATTTATCTCAGCAAGATGATTTTGAGTTGATGGGTGTCATACCGGAGCAAATTATTGTAGAAAATACAGCGACTGAAATGGAAACCCCTACCGCTGAGATTCCAAAAACTCAAACTGTATTAACCGCGAGTGAACTCGAGGCTTCTGTCAAAAGCGAGCAACCGGCAATGGTTGAGACTGCCAAACCTATTACCCCATCACTGCCCGACTTAGATGCTAGCGATCCATTAATTCGCGATCTGGTTCAAGAAAAACAGTCTTCCCAGGGTTTATCTGAATGGTTAAAACTGGATGATTTAATTCGCCGCTCAGCCAGCTTTATGGACGGTCTTGCACGCGGATATGTATCGGAAAAAATCTTTCCACTGGGATCACCTGAAGGCAGTTTTACCACCCATAGGCAGGATAATATGATTTGGTTAAATGCCGGTAATTACGAACGTTACAATAGCGTAATCAGAATTTTGTTAAGCATTGATATGCCAATGATGGCGCAATTTTTTCATCGAGTTCGCCCCTTATTAGAAACCGCTTTTGCTGAACTGGGCTACAGACCAAGACAAATGGACGGCATTATTCTACAGACCATAGATAACATTTTGACCACACCGGTGATAGTAGAACCTTTAAAACTGACTAGGGAGTCTGTTACTTATAAATTTGCTGACCCCGATCTTGAGGGGCTAATGCCCTTGCAGAAGCAATTGTTGCGCGCCGGTCCAGAAAATACCCGACGCATACAACAGCAAGCCAAAGCCTTGAGAGAGGCCTTATTAAATCCCTAATTAGGTTTTAGGCAGAGTAACGCCTGTTTGACCCTGATACTTACCACCGCGATCAGCATAGGATGTTTCGCACACCTGATCTGATTCAAAGAACAACATTTGAGCTACGCCTTCGTTGGCATAAATTTTTGCGGGTAAGTTTGTGGTATTTGAAAACTCCAGCGTTACATGACCTTCCCACTCAGGCTCAAGCGGTGTCACGTTGACAATAATTCCACAGCGCGCATAGGTTGATTTACCTAAACACACAGTTAGCACCTGACGTGGAATTCTGAAATATTCTACCGTTCGCGCCAGAGCGAAAGAGTTTGGCGGAATAATACAGTAATCACCTTTGATATCGACAAAAGCATCATTATCAAAGTTTTTTGGATCCACTGTTTTAGAATGAATATTGGTAAAAATTTTAAATTCATCAGCACATCGAACGTCATAACCATAACTTGAGACACCATAGGAAATCACTCGCTCATCGCCATGATAACGAACCTGTCCGGCCTCATAGGGCTCGATCATTTTATTTTGTTCTGACATTTGGCGAATCCAATGGTCTGACTTGATACTCATCTGTGTTGACTCCAGCAGGTTTTAAAGGTTTATAGTGAAAAAATTAGCCCTGTATCATACCGACTTATAGGGCTTGCGCAAACTGCTCTACTCAAAAACAATTTGCGGCGCTGATTGACTGTCGGATTTTTCTAATTCAGCCATTAATCGCTGAGCAATTTTTTTATAATGTGAAGATATTTCTGAATTAATATCGGCAATAGAAATTGGCGTACCGGCATCACCTTGCTCGCGAATAGTTTTATCCAATGGCAAACTTCCCAGTAATTGAGTGGCGTATTGTTCAGCAACCAGCTCTCCCCCGCCATCACCGAAAATAGATTCCTCGGTACCGCAATTTGAGCAAATATGAGTTGCCATATTTTCCACAATACCCAAAACCGGTATTTTTACTTTTACAAACATCTCGATACCCTTTTTAGCATCGAGCAAGGCAATATTTTGCGGGGTTGTGACTATTACCGCCCCAGAAATTTGCGCCTTTTGCGCTAAGGTCAATTGAATATCTCCCGTTCCTGGAGGCATATCAACCACTAAAACATCCAACTCACCCCAAGCCGTTTGCTGAAGTAATTGCTGCAGTGCACCAGCCGCCATTGGTCCGCGCCATACCATTGGAGTCTTATCTGTGGTGAGATAGGCCATTGATATAGTCGCTAAACCATGAGCCATAACAGGCTTAAAGAATTTCTCATCTACCACTTCAGGTCGTTGATCTTCGGGTACTCCAAGCATCATAGCAATACTTGGACCATAGATATCCGCATCCAAAACACCCACTGATTTGCCTAACGACTTAAGCGCTAATGCGGTATTTACCGCAGTGGTTGACTTACCAACACCACCCTTACCGGAGGCAACCGCAACAATATATTTAACCTTATCTAACACAAAGACCTCTTATGACTGCTAATTTTTAAATGAAATTGACTTAATTGAACATGAAAAGTTGGCGCAAAATCGCTATAGTAGCGTCTTATTACAATCATCGGAAAAGATAATCTCGACCATGACAGAAAAGCGCCAAATTTTGGTCACTAATGCCCTTCCATACGCCAATGCAGCATTGCACTTGGGACATATACTTGAATATACACAAACCGATGTTTGGGTTCGCTTTCAACGTATGCGCGGGCATCAATGTTACTATGTTTCTGCCGATGATGCCCATGGTACTGCAATTATGCTTAAAGCGGACGAAAAAGGCATTAGTCCTGAACAGCATATTGCTGATATGCGAAGTATTCATGAAGCAGATTTTCGCGATTTCAATATTAGTGTTGATAATTACCACAGCACCCATTCGGATGAGAATAAACAGTACGCAGAATTAATCTATAACCGATTGGTTAAAAATGATCATATTGCTAAACGTGAGATTACTCAGGCATTTGATGCGGAAAAACAACTATTTCTTGCCGATCGCTATATTAAGGGTACCTGTCCAAAGTGTAAGGCAGAAGATCAGTATGGCGATAACTGCGAAGTCTGTGGTGCCACATACTCACCTACCGATTTAATCAATCCGGTTTCTGCACTTTCCGGCACCACGCCAATTGAAAAGCAGTCGACCCATTACTTTTTCAAACTGCCAGAATTTACCGAGTTTTTAAAATCTTGGACTCGCAGCGGCACTGTTCAAGATGAAGTAGCCAATAAACTTGGGGAATGGCTGGAGAGCGGCCTACAAGAATGGGATATTAGCCGTGATGCACCCTATTTTGGCTTTGAAATACCCAATGCACCCAATAAGTTTTTCTATGTCTGGCTGGATGCACCTATTGGCTATATGGCCAGCTTTAAAAACCTGTGCGATCAGAAAAATTTAGATTTTGATCAATTCTGGGGGGCTGACAGCTCGGCTGAGCTCTATCACTTTATCGGTAAGGATATTGTTAATTTCCATGCCCTATTTTGGCCTGCCATGTTAACTAGCGCTAACTTTAGGACGCCTACTAAAGTCTGTGTTCATGGTTTTGTTACTGTGAATGGTAAAAAAATGTCAAAATCACGGGGGACATTTATTAATGCCCGTTGTTATTTAGATCATTTAAATCCGGAATATCTGCGTTATTACTATGCTTCTAAATTAACGGCCTCTGTGGAAGATATCGATCTTAATCTTGAAGACTTTACCCAGAAAGTTAATAGTGATCTTGTGGGCAAAGTGGTCAATATTGCCAGCCGCTGTGCAAAATTTATTACTAGCGGCAATAAAGGCGTTCTATCGTCTAACATTGAGAACCCAGAGCTTTGGCAGCAGGTGAGTGAAGCAGGAATAGTGATTGCCGATCACTATGAGAATCGTGAATTCAGCAAAGCGATTAGAGAAATTATGACTCAGGCTGATGCCGCGAATGAATATATTGCGGCAAAAGAGCCGTGGAAACTTAATAAGGATCCAAGTCAGCAACAGCAGGTTCAAGATATTTGCTCGCTGGGAATTAATCTCTTCAGACTACTTTTAACGTATTTGAAACCAGTAATACCTGCAATGGCTGCCGATGGTGAAGCATTCCTTAATGATCAGTTAACATGGGACAGTATTCAACAACCCCTAACTGGGCACACAATAAATAATTTTAAACCACTGTTACAGCGTGTGGAAAAAGAAAAGGTCGACGCTATGGTTGAAGCCAGCAAACAGGAAGTTAAAGAGGCAACTAAACCGGTACTTGAAGGCCCTTTGGCCGATAAGCCCATTGCCAACGAAATAAATTTTGATGATTTTATTAAAGTTGATCTTCGGGTTGCTCGTATTATTAAGGCCGAAGCGGTTGAGGGTGCTGATAAGTTGCTTGCCCTAACCTTGGATATAGGTGGCGAGACTAGAAATGTGTTTTCAGGTATTAAATCGTCTTACCAAGCAGCAGATCTGGAAGGACGTTTAACTGTAATGGTGGCTAATTTAGCGCCAAGAAAAATGCGCTTTGGCGTCTCTGAGGGCATGGTATTGGCTGCCGGTGATAATGATGGTATTTACCTACTTTCACTTGATAGTGGTGCTGAACCAGGTCAGAGAATTACGTAAATTCGTATCAATAATGGATTAATACAAGAGCTTTAATAGTCTTTGTCGTATATTTGTTATTCCTAAATGGACTAAAAACTATTTTTTTATATATTGAATAGAGGTAGTTGATTCCATGATAATACATACCTACTAAAGCAATTTGAGTAATAGATGCAAGAAGTCGCAGTAATCTTGGTTAGCTCAGTGCTAATCAATAATTATGTTCTGGTACAGTTTCTTGGACTGTGCCCATTTATGGGCGTGTCAAAAAAACTTGAATCCGCCATTGGTATGTCGGCTGCAACTACCTTTGTTCTTACGCTGACCGCCATGGTGAGCTATGTCGTTGATAGGGCTGTTTTAATTCCCCTTGAACTTGAATACTTACGAACTATTAGCTTTATTATGGTGATTGCTGCAGTTGTGCAATTTACCAAAATGTTTATCGAAAAAACCAGCCCCTTACTGTACCGAGTTCTGGGTGTGTTTTTGCCACTGATTACCACCAACTGTGCTGTTCTTGGGGTAGCCTTGCAAAATGCGGCTAAGCCACTGAGCTTTGCTCACGCATCACTTTATGGTTTTGGTGCTGGGGCGGGATTTTCCTTGGTGCTAATTCTATTTTCTGCCATGCGCGAGAGATTGGCCGCCGCCGATATTCCTCAACCGTTTGAGGGTGCTGCGATTGCCATGATTACAGCTGGATTGATGTCATTGGCGTTTATGGGATTTGGCGGGCTAGTTTAGATGCTAGATTTTATTATTCAGCAACCTATCATTGCCGCGCTTGTGGCATTGGCGGGGCTCGGAATTCTGTTCGGAGCACTGTTGGGTTTTGCTGCCGAAAAATTTAAGATCGAGGGCGACCCAGTTATCGATCAAATTGATGAGCTATTGCCCCAGACTCAATGCGGTCAATGTGGCTTCCCTGGTTGTAGACCCTACGCAGAGTCCATTGCCGATGGCGATGAAATTAATAAATGTCCCCCAGGCGGCCAGTCGACCATCAATGCTATTGCTAGCCTTCTCGATGTCCCTGCCCCTGAATTAGACCAAGAGCATGGTCAAGAAGCTGAAGTAAAGACGGTTGCCTATATCCGCGAAGACGAATGTATAGGTTGCACCAAATGTATTCAGGCGTGCCCTGTAGATGCGATTTTAGGTGCTGCAAAACTTATGCATACGGTTATTGTTGATGAATGCACCGGCTGTGACCTCTGCGTTGAACCCTGCCCAGTAGATTGCATTGATATGCTTCCAGTTGAGTCTGGCCTTAAACAATGGCAGTGGCCTGCACCGCCTCTTGCCAATGGTTTAATTGCTACTGATAAAGCCCAAAGCAACTCAAACCATGAGGATGCGGCATGAGACAGACTTGGGTAACTCCGGGTGGCGTTCACCCTCCTGAAAACAAAGATCAATCAATGACTCAGCCAATTGGTAGCTTACCTATTCCTGAGAAATTAGTTGTGCCTCTCGGACAGCATATTGGAGCTCCGGCAATTGCTTGCGTCTCTATTGGTGATAAGGTTCTTAAAGGACAAAAAATTGCTGATCCAGCGGGTACTGTATCGGCCGCGATTCATGCCCCAACATCAGGAACCATTAGCGCCATAGAAGCACGCCCAGTAGCTCATTCATCGGGAATGGATGCTTTGTGTGTGGAAATCACCACTGATGGAAAAGATCAATGGATCGAAAAATCAGGTATTAGTGACTTTGAACATACTAGCTCTTCTGCCCTACTATCTATTATTACCGAAGCTGGTATTGCCGGAATGGGTGGCGCTGGATTTCCTACTGCGGTAAAACTTAACCCAGGGTTTCAGCGTCCCATTGATACTATAATTGTCAATGCGACAGAATGTGAACCCTATATCACTGCTGATGATTCTTTAATTAGAGAGCGTGCCGAGGAAATTGTTGAAGGTATTCGCATTCTCAGCCATATTTTGGGTAATCCTCATAATATTTTAATCGGGATTGAGGATAATAAGCCCCAGGCTATTGAAGCTCTAGAACCTCACACTAAAGATACTGGAATTAATGTCGTGTCTTTCCCTACTAAGTATCCCTCTGGCGGCGAAAAACAACTAATATATATTCTGACTGGCAAGGAATTGCCTAGCGGTCAAATTCCTGCCGATATTGGTATGATTTGCGTCAACATTGGCACTACCCACGCTATCAAGCGCGCAGTGATGGATGGCGAACCTCTTGTTTCTAGGGTCACCACTATGACCGGTGAAGCCTGTGAGATCAATCGTAACTATGATGTTTTAATTGGCACACCAGTAGAGCATTTACTGGCACATAATAAGTTTGATGCAGAACGTTGCAGTCGAGTCATTATGGGCGGTCCTATGATGGGTTTTAGCTTAACCTCAAAAAAAATTCCTATTGTTAAGACCACCAACTGCATACTTGCACCCAGCGTCGAAGAAATTCCGCATAATGAGCCTGCTCAGCCCTGTATCCGCTGTGGCATGTGCGCTGAGGCATGCCCGGCCTCTCTATTGCCACAACAGCTGCTTTGGTACTCGCAAGCCAAGGATCATGAGCGCCTGCAATCTCACAATCTATTTGATTGTATTGAGTGTGGTGCCTGCTCCTATGTATGTCCGAGCAATATCCCTCTAGTGCAGCATTACAGAAGCAGTAAAAGCGATATTAAAAAGGCGCAGGAAGAAAAGATTAAATCTGATCAGGCGCGCGAACGCTTTGAATTCCGTCAACAACGTATTGAGCTAGCGGAAAAAGAACGTGAAGCTAAACGAGCAGCGCGACGGGAAGCCGCTAAACAGGCAAAAGCCTCAACCGGCACTGATTCTATGGCTGATATAGTTGCTGCAGCTCAGGCGCGCACAGCTGCTAAAAATATTAGCCCAGAACAAGAACTGGCAAAACTTGAACGCGCTGTATCCAGTGCCGAAATGCGAGTTCAAAAGGCGCAGGATAAGCTAGATACTGCAACTGCCAGCTCAGAAACGGAAGAAAAAATAAATATTCTTAGTGCAGCACTTTCAGGCGCTCAGCAAAAACTTGAAAAAGCGAAAGCACGTCTTGCGGAGCATTCTAAATAATGGCTTTTAAACAGGTGACTTCACCTCATGCCCATGGCGCTCAAAGTACAGCTAAGGTAATGCAATTAGTCGTCTGGGCAACTATTCCAGGATTAATTGCTCTGACATGGCACTTTGGCTGGGGCTCGCTAATCAATGTAATACTCGCTTGTATCACTGCTGTTGTCAGCGAGGCGCTTATTCTAAAAATGCGTCATCGCCCAGTGGGGTTTTATCTAGGTGATTATAGCGCGGTGGTCACTGCTGTTTTGCTCGGCTTGGCGCTACCTCCGCTCTGCCCTTGGTGGGTTGTTGTGGTTGGTACTCTTTTTTCTGTAGTTATCACCAAACAACTTTTTGGTGGTCTCGGCTATAACCCATTTAATCCGGCGATGGTAGGTTATGTGGTTCTACTTATTTCATTTCCAGTAGAAATGACTACATGGGTAACACCCCTTGCACTACTGCCAGCAGGTGTTGCCCACCCTGACTTATTAGAGTCTTTTAGACTGGTCTTTTTCAGCGCTGCTCCGATGGACGGTGTTACCGGTGCCACGCCTCTGGACAGTTTTAAACATGCGGCTGGACTAACCGTTGATCAAATTTATCAGAGTGACTCTCTGTTTAGTCAGGCAATGTTTGCCGGCGTTGGTTGGGAATGGGTCAATCTTGGATTTCTTGCTGGTGGCATTGTACTTCTTGCCAGCCGTGTATTTACATGGCATGGGCCTGTAGCTATGTTAGCAGCAATGGGGTTGATGTCATTAATATTTTGGGACTCTGGTAGTTCGCAAAGCCCTGGCTCACCCCTTATGCACCTATTTAGCGGTGCCTCTATGATGGGTGCATTCTTTATTCTTACCGATCCGGTTTCATCTGCTGTAAGTAATCGCGGCCGGCTTATCTACGGCGCCTTGATTGGTGTTTTAGTGTATATAATCCGCGCCTGGGGCAATTATCCAGATGCTGTGGCTTTCGCTGTCTTACTAGCTAACTTTACCGCACCATTTATCGACAACTACACATTGCCTCGCACCTATGGTCATACTGATAGACGCAAAGCAACAGAGAGGTTAGAAGACTAATGATTTTTCAATCAATGGGTAAAAATAGCTTACTGTTGGCAGTATTTGCTTTGATTACAGCTTTTATTTTGGCATCCACCGATCGCTTAACTGAAGATCGTATTGCTAAATCAGAGCGACTAGCTGCACAAAAAGCATTGTTCGAAATTATCCCTTTAGATCGGCACAATAATGATTTGCTACTAGATACCCAGCCAATTCCTGAACAATATTGGGCAACACTAGGGCTTGAATCTGGTGGCGATATTCATATAGCGCGATTAGATGGCCAGCCAGTTGCGGCAATTATTCCATCTATAACGCCTGAGGGCTATAGTGGTGATATTGCTATGATTGTAGGAGTAAATTTTGATGGCAGTGTCGCCGGTGTTCGTGTGGTTGAGCATAAAGAAACTCCGGGTTTAGGGGATAAGGTGGATCTGCGTAAAAGTGACTGGATACTCAGCTTTAATGGTAAATCCTTGAGCAAACCTGAACCAAGCGCATGGAATGTTAAAAAAGAACGAGGCGAATTTGATCAGTTTACTGGTGCAACCATCACCCCCAGAGCAGTTATTCACCAAATTGCTAAAACGTTGCAGTACTTTAGCCAAGATAAAGAGCGGTTACTGAATGAACTTAATAACTCGTATAATCAGTTAAGTTCTAATCAATCTTCAACTGAGCAGCCAATACAATGAGTAATGTAAGTATCGCAGAGGTTACTAAAAACGGCTTGTGGACCAATAATCCTGCACTGGTTCAATTACTTGGCCTGTGCCCTCTTCTCGCTGTTACAGGCACCATAGTCAACGCCCTTGGTTTGGGTCTGGCAACAATGATGGTACTTATAGGCTCAAATATTATTGTTTCGTTAATTCGTCACCATGTTAGCGATGCGGTTAGGTTACCAGTTTTTGTCATTATTATTGCAACCTTTGTGACCTGTGCTGAATTAGTTATGAAAGCTTTTACCTATGAGCTTTACCAAATATTAGGAATTTTTATTCCTCTTATTGTTACCAACTGCGCCATTCTTGGTCGAGCTGAAGCATTTGCTAGTAAGCAGTCTGTAGGCATGGCGGCTTTAGATGGATTTATGATGGGTCTGGGCTTTCTTATGGTCCTTGTTTGTCTCGGCGCTGTAAGAGAATTATTAGGTCAAGGCACGTTGCTGGCTGATATGCAGTTATTGTTTGGGCCAATGGCTGAAAGTTGGACTTTGCGCCCCTTTGGAGAGGGCTACAGCTTTTTGATTGCTATCCTGCCGCCCGGAGCCTTTTTGGTGATGGGATTTTTAATGGCAATTAAAAATGCAATTGACTGGCAGATTAAATTAAAAGCTGAAGCCGATAAACCTGCTCCAGTGAAAGGTGCCAAAAGAATCAGAACCACAGGACATATTTCTTAAACGTCTTAACTTTTAAAAGTAAGGGGCTAGAAGTGAATTTCTAACCCCCTTTTTTTGACTAAAGTTTGCGGCCCGACTGAGCTGCAATTCTAAGGCGAAGTGCGTTTAGTTTAATAAAGCCTTCAGCATCCGCCTGATCATAAGCACCGCCATCATCATCAAATGTAGCTATATTAGCGTCGAATAAACTATCGTCTGACTTACGACCAACAACTGTTACATTGCCCTTGTATAGTTTGACTCTAACCTCTCCATTAACTACATGCTGACTTTGATCTATAGCACTTTGCAATATGAGTCGCTCTGGAGCCCACCAGTAGCCGTTGTATATTAGCTTGGCATACTTTGGCATCAACTCATCTTTAAGATGTGCTACTTCGCGATCCAAAGTAATAGATTCGATAGCGCGATGGGCTTTCATCATCACAGTTCCAGCTGGCGTTTCATAACAGCCTCGGGATTTCATTCCCACGTAGCGATTTTCGACGATATCTAATCGACCAACGCCATTGTCCCCAGCCACCTTGTTGAGAAATTCAATCACTGTAGCCGGTGACATCGACTCACCATCAATCGCCACTATATCGCCTTTTTCATAGCTAATATTTAGATAGGTAGGCATATCTGGTGCGTCTTCTGGCGCCACTGTCCAGCGCCACATATCATCTTCAGCTTCTGACCAAGGATCCTCTAGATTGCCACCCTCATAAGAAATATGCAGTAAGTTAGCATCCATAGAGAAAGGCGATTTTTTACCGCGCTTCATTTCTACTGGAATACTGTGTTTTTCGCAGTATGCCATTAGCTTATCACGAGAATTTAGATCCCATTCACGCCATGGCGCAATAACCTGAATACCCGGCTTGAGAGCATAGGCACCAAGCTCAAAACGCACCTGATCATTACCCTTACCTGTGGCACCATGAGAAATAGCATCAGCATTGGTTTCATTGGCAATTTCAATTAATCGCTTGGCAATTAATGGTCGCGCAATAGAAGTTCCTAAAAGATATTCACCCTCATAGATTGTATTTGCGCGAAACATTGGAAACACATAGTCTCTGGCATATTCTTCACGCAGGTCATCAATATAAATCTCTTTTACACCAAGAGCCTGTGCTTTAGCGCGAGCGGGCTCAACCTCCTCACCCTGACCGATATCAGCAGTAAAGGTAACAACCTCGCATTGATATTCTTCTTGCAACCATTTAACGATAACCGAGGTATCTAAACCGCCCGAATAGGCGAGTACAACTTTATTGACCGACGACACTTTGCTAAACCCTATTGATTAATGATGGGCTTAATTTTACCCTAAATTACAGTCTCTGTGTTGTTTATAGTGTCGAATCATTTATTTGAGGCTATTGGTTATTACCTATGGTCGGTTAAGCCTGTTATGAAGCTGTGGTTTAGGGTAGGATTAGTACCCTAATAAAGGACCAACACAATATGTCTCAAATAACCCTAATCCTTCCAGATGACTGGCACCTTCACCTTCGCGACGAATCAGCTTTAGAAACCACAGTTCCATACGCAACTCGTGGCTTTGGTCGCGGCATAGTGATGCCAAATCTTAACCCACCAGTGACTACTGTTGCGCGAGCAAAAGCTTATCGCGATCGTATTATTGCCAACCGTCCTGACGGGTCTGATTGGGAGCCTTTAATGGTGCTCTATTTGACTGATAACACCAGTCCTGACGAAATTAGAGCAGCTGCCGACTGTGGTTTTGTTTTTGGCTGCAAATACTATCCAGCTGGCGCTACTACTAACTCTGATTCTGGAGTTACTAATATAGATAATATCGATTCCGTCCTAGAGGCTATGCAAGAAGTGGGTATGGTGTTGCAAATTCACGGCGAGGTTACCGATGCCGATATAGATATCTTTGATCGTGAAGCAGTATTTATTGAACGGCACCTAATTAAACTAGTTGAAAAATTCCCCAGACTAAAAGTAATTTTTGAACATATTACTACCAAAGAAGCGGCAGAATTTGTTGCCTCTGCTAGCGAGAATGTCGCCGCTACAATTACTCCACAGCATTTACTTTATAACCGCAATCATATGCTGGCTGGAGGTATTCGTCCTCACTATTACTGCCTGCCAATTTTAAAGCGCGATATTCATCAACAAGCTTTGATAGAAGCAGCGGTAAGCGGCAATAAAAAATTCTTTTTGGGTACTGATTCGGCACCCCACACCAAAGATAGCAAGGAAAGTTGCTGCGGCTGCGCTGGTTGCTTTAGCCATCCTTCAGCAGTTGAAATGTATGCTGAAGTATTTGAACAGGCTGATGCCATCGATAAATTTGAGGCTTTTGCCAGCATTAATGGTCCAGACTTTTATGGACTGCCATACAATAAAACAAACATAACTCTTGAAAGAGAATCATGGGAAATACCAGAATCCGTGCCCTATGGTGACTGTGTGATTGTTCCCCTTGCAGCGGGCAATCAACTCAACTGGAAACTTAAAATCTAATGGATATGCCAGAGGAACTATTGCAGCCCTCGCTAATATCTCAGCGTTTTCGTGGGTTTTTGCCCGTGGTAATTGATGTTGAAACCGGTGGTTTTAACTCAGCAACTGATGCCTTGCTTGAGATTGCAGCAGTTACTTTAGAAATGGATAACCGTGGTTATTTACAAATAAAAGATAGTTTCAGTAAAAATATTGAGCCTTTCCCAGGGTCCATCGTTGAACAGTCTGCCTTAGAATTTACAGGTATTGATATCTATGATCCTGAACGCAATGCAGAAAATGAAGGTGATGCCCTACGAGAGATTTTCCAACCTATTCGGCGTGAAATTACTGAAACTGGTTGCACCAGAGCGGTAATGGTAGCGCACAATGCGCATTTTGATTTAGGGTTTGTTAATGCCGCAGTCGAACGAGCTCAAATTAGGCGAAATCCATTCCATCCATTTTCATGCTTTGATACCTCAAGTCTAGGCGGACTAGCTTTTGGGCAGACTGTTTTAGCCAAGGCATGTCAGGCGGCCAAAATAGATTTCAACAATCAAGATGCTCATCACGCGCTTTACGATACCACTAAAACAGCAGAACTATTTTGCACCATTATTAACCGCTGGAAGGATTTGGGAGGCTGGCCAAACGACTAGTCACTTGCCTTGCAATTGCAATGCAGCTTGATACATCGCTTTTTTATCTGCGCCGCAAATTTTTGCTGTTAGAGAGGCTGCTTTTGAGGCAGGCAGTTCTTTTAAAAGCAACTTAAGTACCTTTTCTGCACTGACTGTAGCACCTGCAGTTTTCTCTTCTGCACCCGCTATAACCAGTACGATTTCTCCACGTTGTTGATTGCTATCAAGTGAAATTTGTTGCTGTAACTGTTCAAGCGTACCCTGTAAAAATGTTTCGAATGCTTTACTAATTTCACGCGCTAGAAAGCCCTGACGCTGTTGACCAAATATCTCAACCATATCAACGACTGTTTCTAAAATCCGGTGGGGGGCTTC
>JBJKZE010000011.1:0-8454 GCA_045560645.1 Porticoccaceae bacterium
CCAGCTTGGTTTCAGTTCCAAAGTGCCAAGAAAATGGATCAAGTGGCTGAAGCTAAATTCGCCGCTCAGCAACAGTCACTGATTATCAGAGTAAGTGATTCCTATTTCAATGTGCTTCGCGCCTATGACAATAAACAAACACGCAATGCTGAAGAGCTAGCCATTAAACGTCAATTAGAACAGGTAACCGAACGATTTGAAGTGGGCTTACTCCCCATTACTGATGTGCATGAAATTCAAGCTATTTATGATGACGCCACCGTTAATAGTCTTGAAGCAAACGGTGCGCTAGATATAGCCTTTGAACAGTTACAGGTTCTTAGCGGTAAAAGTCACAATGCATTGGCCGGAATTAAAGATAACTTTATTACTGTTAATCCAGATCCTGCGTCCGCCGAATCTTGGGTAGAGTTCGCCCTAGCTAATAATTTTGATCTGCAAGCCAGTCAACTGACCTATGAGGCATCTGAGCAAACCGCCAAGGCAGCTAAAGCCCAACATTTACCAAAAATTACTGTTTCTGCTGACTATACAAAGCGTGATATTGAAGCAATGGCTTTCGCTGAGGCCGAAGTCACAGAACAAACTGCCATTAATTTAAACTTAACAATGCCATTTTTTTCTGGCGGTCTTACTAGCTCTCAAGCTCGACAGTCGTCTTATCAAGCCAAAGCCGCAGAGCAAAATTACATTGCGACTAAAAGAAATACTAAGCAATCCGCTCGATCTAACTATCAGCTTGCCATTACCAATACGGCAAGAGTGAAGGCCCGTAATCAGGCTATAACTTCTGCCCAAAGCGCACTAGAAGCAACTCAAGCTGGATATGAGGTTGGAACTCGCAATATAGTGGATGTACTAATAGCACAGCGAACACTATTTCAAGCAAAGCGGAATTTTTCTAATGCACGATATGACTATATTCTTTCGATGATGCGGCTTAAAGAGGTTGCTGGGCAATTATCGCCTGAAGACATTTTTGAAATTAGTAATTGGCTCAATAGTGAAATTTTAATCAACAAATCTTAAAGCCAATTTTTAGCTAATTATTGTTTTCATATAATTTTGGAATTGCATATTTTTGGGATTTCAATCGAACATTTAACTCGTAGCGCGCTCGAAGCACTAAATTTTTTATCCCGCCTCTAATTGTAGTTTTATTTTTTCTAGTGATTTGAGAATCAATATCACTTTGGCCATTTTCTATAATATTAACTACCGAAGGAAAGACACCTAGAACATTTATACCCGATTCCCACCAATGCTGAATATCTACATCAATCGGTCTGCCAAATTTTTGATAGGTAGCAAGTAATTTCTTAGCGCCATTAAAAGTAATAAGTTGCCCTTGATTACCACTTAGTACTTTTTGAAATCGGCAAAGCCTATGATTTGGCCCGATGGGTTCAGAGGAAATAATTTTAGGCTTTAACTTACTACAATATAATTTCACTATATCAAAATCGTCTGTAGATTTACCTAATTGCTGAATAAATTGTTTTATCTCCGAATCAATCAAGATATCGTCTTCAAGAATTAGTGCGCAGCTTAGCTGTCTCTCAACTATAATTTTCCAGGCTTTGATATGACTCAGATAGCATCCAATTTCGCCGCATGGTAACTCTCGACGATAAGATTTTAAATTTAATTCTGGGTCGTAACTGTTTAAAATCTCGTCTTGGGATAATTCGGCACCATAAACACCTGATAAACGCTCAAATGGTATCTCTAACTCATTAAGTCGCTCACTTATCTTAGCCATTCGCTCCGGACTATTGTCTAGATTAATCACAAATGTAGGTGGCAATGACATATTGATTATCTCCGACCCTTTATCAAACTCTGCTTCTATAAAAAGCAGCTAAAGTTACTACACTTTCTAAAAATAAAAAGCATATAGCTACTTTGCTACTGGATGTAACCAATCTTTGTGCTTTGCGCTTTTACCTCTAACCAAATCAAAATATGCCGACTGCAGTTTAGCCGTCAATGGCCCGCGAGAACCAGCCCCTAGGATGCGACTATCATATTCTCGAATTGGCACAATTTCAGCAGCCGTGCCACTAAAGAAAGCCTCATCACTAATATAGACCTCATCCCGAGAAATACGCTTTTCATGAACCGCTATACCCTGGTCTGCAGCGAGTGTGAATACGGTATCACGAGTAATGCCGTCTAGGCAGGAGGTAAGATCTGGAGTATAAATAGCCCCTTTACGCACAATAAAGAAATTTTCTGCACTACCTTCAGCAACATAGCCCTCAGGATCAAGCATAATCGCTTCATCACAACCGGAATCTAAGGCCTCACGCAGTGCGAGCATTGAATTTATGTAGTTGCCACTCGCCTTGGCCTTAACCATGGTGATATTTACATGGTGTCTGGTATACGAGGATGTTCGAACCTTTAAGCCTGACTCTAACGTCTCTGGCGAGGTATAGGATGGCCATTCCCATGCGGCAATCCCCAAGTGAACCTTTAAACCTTCAGCCCGCAAACCCATTCCCTCAGAACCTAAGAACACCAATGGACGAATGTAGGCTTCTTTGAGATTATTCTCTCGAACAACTTCACAGATTGCCGAGCTGACCTCTTCTTCAGTATAAGGAATATCTAAATGCAGGATTTTAGCGGAATTAAATAAACGGCGAACATGGTCTTCCAAGCGGAAAATACAGGTGCCAGCGGTTGTCTCATAGGCGCGAATACCTTCAAAAACGCCTGTTCCGTAATGCAGTGATGATGTCAAAAAATGTGTCTGCGCATCGCGCCAGTCCACTAGCTTGCCATCCATCCAAATAAAACCGTCTCGGTCAGAAAATGCCATCGACCTATTTCCTCTTTTAATTAATTACCTAAATAACTCTAATGAAAAATATTTATCTTGGTTATGAAAATTATACCCAAACTAAATGACTAAATTGAATCTGGAATTCATAAATGCCATGCACTGCACTAAATTTTAAATACATACTTCGCACTAAAGTGGAAATGCATTATATAATTTATCTAGATCTAATCCGATATTTTTTCTGTTAGTCTTATCGAATAGCTCTGGAATACTCAATGCAGACATCAACTCTTTTGCAAGCAAAGGCACCTCATTAAAGTAGCCAATAGAATTATAATAGTCTTGGAACTTAAACTCACCACCTTTCAACTTGTCCGATAATGTTAGCCAACGATTACGGATTCCGTACGCATCAGCTGCAATTAGCCCGTGAAGAGATGATGAGATGATTGCCTCACATTGGAATAATTCGTCAATAAACTCCTCTACTGGGAGTTGTATGTCAACCATATGTACTCCAAGTTTTTCTAGGTAATTAACCACAACATCATTTTTTTCTAGGTAGTGTGCTACCAAGCCAACTGAATATTTTTTTTCACTTTTTGGGCGATAGAAACGAGGCATTAAGAGTGCTGGATCACCATAAATTTTTGGATTCTTGCACCCTAGCTCCTCAAGGCGCTTTCCTGTCAATGGTCCCCTTACAGCAGCAATAAGCTTTGGTGGCTCCTTAAATGATGATGTTTTAGAAATAAAACCTGTTCCCCAAATAATACTGTTTCTGTTAGCTTTTCTGAAAATGCTACCGATAGCTATTAGATGCTCCGACATACCAAAAGTACTTTCTAGAACAGTTTTCCCAGTAATTTTTTGGATAATGTAGGGATTTATATGATCACCCCAGTTGGGAATAGCATTAAAATACCTTATATATTGAAAAGGCTTATTTTGAAATCTAGTTGCCGCTAATCCTTTCAAATTACGCGGTAAATCTGACAATCTCCCACTAAAAGGGTGCATTTAGAACTCCAGTTTAAAATTTTTGTAACATAAGCTAAGCGCTCTCAATTAAATTATCCCATTCCATTGATACCAACTGTCTTTCATCACACAGTTTAGATAATGAAATTCTGGGCGATTGATTTTGCAGTTGTAGTTTATGTATCTTTGAGCGATATATCTTATAAATTTTTATCAATTGCTGAGCTTGATGCTCACTAATAACCTCTGTATGCGACATGGTTTCTAACAATCGAACGGTATCTGTCCACTGAACTAATTGTTCAGATTTATGGGACCAAGCCAAGACCGCAAATTGAACCATAAATTCAATATCGACGATACCTCCAGATGCCTGCTTTAGGCAGTATTTGCCATCTTTTGTGCTTTTAGCCAGATGTTTGCGCATTTTAATACGCATTTCAGCCACATCAGTACGCAATTTTTCGATATTTCTTTTTTGGCACAGCTGATTTATTCGAATAGCATTAAACCCCTGAGCAGTCATTTTATCACCAGCTATCACTCTTGAGCGAACTAGTGCCTGATGCTCCCAAGTCCAAGCGTTTTGCTGTTGATACTTTGCAAACGAGCTCAAACTGGAAACTAACATACCTGAATTACCTGAGGGCCGAAGGCGCATATCTATCTCATAGGCCATGCCGGCATGGGTTGATGTCGATAAAAGGTGAATTATTCGCTGACCCAGGCGGGCAAAAAAAGTAGAGCTATCAACGCACTTGGGACCACCGACAGTTTCGCCAACTAAATTATCGTGCAAAAACACCAGATCTAAATCAGATTTATAACCCATTTCTAACCCGCCAAACTTGCCATAGGCAACCACAATAAAACCAGGGGTTGCGCCATCATAGGTCTTATCTATGGCCGGTACTGGCGTGCCATATTTAGCTGCCATCTGATGCCAGGCGACATTAGCCACATGCTCTACTACCACTTCAGCGGTCCATGTCAGCTGATCGCTTGCTTCCATTAAAGACAGACGGCCAGTAATTTCACTGGCAGCAATACGCAAATTGCAGGCACGCACAAAGTAGCGAATAACCTCCATCTGCTGTTCTTGATCATTTGCATCAAGACGCAATGTTTGCTGACGAAACTGATCCTGCAAATCAACTTTGGTCTGAGTGGCATACAAATTTCTGGGATCCAATAACTCATCCAGCAAATCTGGAAAAGCGGTAAGCTGATCGGCAATCCATTGGCTTCTTTGACACAATAGCGCCAATTGCTCAAGTGCTTGAGAATTTTCAATCAGCAGGGTGAGGTAGACACTGCGTCGCAATACTGCTTGTACTAAATTAAAAACTAAACCAAAGGTGCGATCGCTTTCCTCTTGAGCCGCACAAACTCTTAATACCTCTGGCATTAAGCCGTCTAAGCGCGCTCTTGGAACCGCGGCTAGGGCGATTACCGCGCGACTGGCATAAAATTGTGTAAGCATTTCAATAATGGCGGCTGGTTGCTGATAATTTAACGCTTGAAGTAGTGCCATACTCTCATCTGCATTCATCTCTGGTCGCCAATCAAGCTGAGAACTATCTTTTTCTGTGGAAGTCAGTTCCTCATCGGCAATCATATTGGCGAAACAACGGTGAACATTCTCTCTGTGAGCGTCTAACTGCTCTATGAATTTATCCCAATCATAGGCACCCATTACTGAGGCCACACGCTGTTGCGACAATTCATCCATGGGTAATTGCTGGGTTTGCTTATCATCTATGGCTTGTAGCACATGCTCTGTATTGCGCAGGTATTGGTAGGCTTGCCATAGTTGACTGTTAATTTCTTGATCTAATAACCCTTCTGCCGTAATTTGCTCAAGTGCCTGTTTAAATGACTGCACCTGTAAGCTTTGAAGTCGCCCACCGCGAATTAACTGTAAGCTCTGCACAATAAATTCGAGCTCTCTAATTCCCCCTTGCCCTAGTTTGATATTGCTATGCATGCCTTTTCGCGCAACTTCGAGATTTATTTTTCGCTTAAGATCGCGCAATGCCTCAATCGCGCCATAATCGAGATAGCGACGATAGACAAAGGGATTAAGTATCTCTTGAAGCAGCTTAGCGCAGGCTTGATCACCCGCAACCACTCTGGCCTTAACCATAGCAAAGCGTTCCCAGCCTCGTCCCTGAGTGGTGTAATAATCTTCTAGCGCAGCAAAATTTTGTACCAACGGGCCACTCTGACCATAGGGTCGCAAGCGCATATCCACGCGAAACACAAAACCATCCACCGTTTGTGCATCAAGGGAAGCAATCAACTTTTGACCTAAGCGCTCGAAAAATTGCTGATTGGAAACTGAGCGTTTTGCACCCACGGTTTCTCCCGCCTCTGGGTAGGCAAAAATAAGATCAATATCTGAAGACAGGTTTAGTTCACCACCGCCCATTTTGCCCATGGCTATCACTAATAACCTTTGTTCATTACCACAACTACCCAGAGGTTTACCAAAATCATTGGCAACCATGGGATGCAAATAATCTAATGCAATATTAATGCAGGCCTCAGCCAATAGGGTCATATCGCGCGTAGTTTCTGTTAAATCTGCTAGACGATTGAGATCGCGCCAGATAATGCGTTGCATTTCACGCCGCCGAAAAAGCCTTAGCTGCTTGGCTAGTGCTTTTTCATCGGCATCAGGAATAGCAGAAATAATCTGTTTAAGTGATTTCAGTACAGTGTTTTGTGAATAGGATGATTCTAGATCACCACTCTCCGCAAGCTCACGAAATTCTTCGGGATGACTAGTGGCCTGATCAGCAGCAAAATCACTACACCCCCAAGCGAGTTGAAGTTGCTGTAAAAATTCTGTGTTTTCTGTGAGCTTTTTTAACCACGCAGAGTTCTTATCTCTTTCAAAATAGAGATTTAACTTGGTTTCAAAGGACTGCTGTATTAAAGCATTAATCATTGACTAATCAATTTAGCGTTTCAGGCTTAGCTGATATAATAGCATGCTAAATACCTACCTTTCTCCATGGTTTTGGTCTATATAATCTTATTATAGGTAGGTTAATTTATTCTCAATCACTGAACCACTGTTGCTTAAAGCCCAAAACCCCTATAATCGCGCCATGAAATTAGATAGCTATGTGGATTTCTTTCGTCAAACATCGCCCTATATCCACAAACACAGGGGCAAGACCTTTGTTATCGCCCTTGATGGCGATACGGTCACCCATGCCAATTTCCATCGCACTATTCATGATATTGCCCTATTGCAGAGCCTTGGTATTCGCATTGTGCTGGTTCATGGTGGACGTCTACAAATTGATCAGCGTATTGCACAGTCTGGGGAGCAGAGTCAATTCCATAACAAGCTTCGTGTTACCAATACAACCGCTATGCAATCGGTTAAAGAAGCTTTGGGTAGTACCCGATGGCAAATTGAAGCTGAGCTATCTACAGGATTGCCAAATTCGCCTATGCATGGCGCAAAAATTAAAGCCATTGGCGGCAATTTCATTACTGCTAAACCGATTGGCATTTTGAATGGCGTTGATTATCAGCATACGGGTGAAGTGAGAGGTATTGATGACGAATCAATTCAGCAACAGCTTCAACTTGGTGGCTTGGTGCTCATTTCGCCTATTGGTTTTTCACCCACAGGTGAAGCATTTAATTTGAGTTATCAAGAATTGGCAGCTAAAACCGCCATTGCAATTAATGCGGAAAAACTGATCCTAGTCACTGAAATGGCGGGTATTCTTGAAGATAAAAATCTTATTAGAAGCCTATCCATGCCAGAGGCAAAAAGCTTGCTCAAGAAAAGCAACAACAGCGCCCAAAATAAACTATTAGAAACCGCCTGCAGTGCCTGTAGCGAGGGGGTTAAGCGCGTTCACCTAGTTAGTTGTGCTGAAGACGGTGCTCTTTTGACAGAGTTGTTTACCAGAAATGGTAGTGGCACATTGGTTATGCAAGATCACTCTGACGTCATTAGGGCCGCTGGTATAGATGATGTGGGCGGTATTTTGGACTTAATTGCACCCTTAGAAGAGCAGCAGATTTTAGTTAAGCGCTCTAGAGAATTATTAGAAACCGAAATTTCTCAATTTACCCTTGTGGTTCACCCTGAAGGTAATCTACTTGGTTGCGCCGCACTTTATCCAATAGCAGATAGCAATGATGGCGAAATAGCCTGCATGGCAACTGATCCTGAATTTTTGGGGCAAGGTATAGCCTCTAGACTTTTAGAGCGTCTTGAAGCTGATGCTGTAAAAATGGGTATTAAAAAATTATTTGTTCTCACCACTCAGGCGGCCCACTGGTTTTTGGAAAAGGGTTTTGTTGAAACTGAGCTCAAGGATTTACCTCAACAAAAACAATCGCTGTATAACTATCAGCGTAATTCGCGCATTTTTAGCAAAATTCTTTAGTGCTACACCGAATACCTGTAGTAAAATTAAACTTGGATAAGCTTATAAACAAAATAAGAGATAAATAATGCCTAAGTATCGTTCACATACTACCACCCAAGGTCGCAATATGGCAGGTGCCAGAGCGCTATGGCGCGCTACCGGCATGAAAGATGACGACTTTAATAAGCCGATGATCGCTATCGCCAACTCTTATACCCAATTTGTGCCCGGTCATGTGCATTTAAAAGATATGGGTGACCTAGTGGCGGGTGAAATTGC
>JBJKZE010000012.1:0-7868 GCA_045560645.1 Porticoccaceae bacterium
GATGTTGAGTTAGTTAATAAGGTCCAAGAAGGCAGGCCGCATATTGTCGATATGATTAAAAGCGATAAGATTCAGTTAATCATCAATACCACTGAGGGTCGCAAAGCAATCTCTGATTCCAGTGCTATACGCTCTAGTGCAGAACAGCATCAAGTTTACTATACTACGACAATGGCAGGCGGAAGAGCGGTATGTGAAGCCCTAATGTTTGCTGGTGAAATTCAGGTTAGAGATTTACAAACGCTTCATAAGGCAATTAGTTAATGCAAAAAAATCCAATGACAGTAGAGGGTGAGGCCGCACTTCGTATTGAGCTTGAAAAGCTCAAGAAAGAAGATCGCCCAAGGGTTATTCAGGCTATTGCTGAAGCCCGCGAGCATGGTGATTTAAAAGAGAATGCTGAATATCATGCCGCCAGAGAACAGCAGGGTTTTATTGAAGGTCGTATTCAGGATATTGAGTCCAAGCTTTCTATATGTCAGATAGTGGATATTTCCCAAATGCCAGAAGGCGATCGAGTTATCTTTGGCTCAACAGTTACTATCATAAACACTGAGACCGATGAAGAGCTTAGCTATAAAATTGTTGGTGATGATGAAGCCAACGTCAAAGATGGCAAGATCTCCTACCAGTCGCCTATTGCTCGAGCGCTCATCAGTAAAGAGATTGGTGATGTGGTTAATATTCATACCCCGGGGGGTGAGGTGGAGTATGAAATTGATGATGTATCCTACTCTGGCTAGTCATCAAAATAAGCCATCAAAATTAGCCAGTCCCAATTAAGACTGGCCAAGCAAAAATAACATCAATGCCTTCTGCGCATGCAGACGATTTTCCGCTTCATCCCAAACCACCGAAATAGATTTATCTTCAAGTAGCTCAGCAGACACTTCCTCACCTCTGTGTGCTGGTAAGCAATGCATAAATAGAGCATTATCAGCCGCAAGAGCCATTAATTCATGATTTACCTGAAAGCCTGCAAAGTGTTCCAGTCTAGTGGTCTGTTCCGATTCTTGGCCCATAGAGGCAAACACATCAGTAGTGACAAGATCAGCACCAGACACAGCCTGTTTTGGATCCATGGTTACCACAACTCGATCACCCGCACTTTTTACAATATCAGGGTTGGGTTCATAACCTGTGGGGCAGGCAATTTGTAGTTTAAAATCAAACTGCATGGCCGCATTAATCCACGAATGGCACATATTGTTGCCATCGCCAATCCATGCCACTGTTTTACCCTGAATAGAGCCGCGGTGCTCCACATAGGTCTGCACATCAGCTAATAATTGGCAGGGGTGAAAGCTATCAGTTAGTGCATTGATTACTGGCACCTCAGAATGTTGGGCAAAAGTCTCAATTTTGTCATGACCAAAGGTTCTAATCATAACAATATCAGTCATTCTTGAAATTACTCTGGCCGAATCCTCAATCGGTTCACCGCGCCCTAACTGGGTATCTGATGGCGATAAGAAAAGTGCACTTCCACCTAGCTGAGCCATGCCCGCTTCAAAAGAGACTCTGGTTCTAGTGGACGATTTTTCAAAAATCATTGCTAATACTTTCTGCGCTAAAACTGGTTTCTGGGTATTTTCACGATGCGCTTTTTTTAAAGCAATCGCAGAGTCAATCACCTGATTGAGTTCATCCGGTGTAAGGTCATGTAGCGTAAGAAAATGTCTAACAGCCATGGGTATGACTCCTATTGGAAGTCTTTAATTAGCGGTGCCAAAATACTCACAACTTGGTGAGCTTCTTGATCGGTCATAATCATCGGTGGTAACAATCTAATCACTGACTCAGCGGTTACATTGATGATTAAACCCTGTTTAAGTGCTTCGGTATAGAGTGATTTACAGGGTTTGGTTAGCTCAACCCCAATCATACAACCACAGCCTCTAATATCTTTTACATGCTCAACATCTTTAAGCTCTGAAGCTAAGCCTTGCATAATAATATTACCAATTGCTGTGGCTCTTTCATAGATATCGCCAGACTCCAGTAATTCAACTACTTTGAGTGCCACCGAGCAAGCCAATGGATTGCCACCAAAAGTCGAACCATGGTTTCCCGGTTGCATCAGATGCGCAGCATTTCCAGACGCTAAGCAAGCACCAATCGGCATGCCATTACCAAGCCCCTTAGCGGTAGTGATTACATCGGGTGTTACACCACTGTGTTGATGATAAAAATATTTACCGGTTCTACCATTGCCCGTTTGAACCTCATCGAGCATAAGCAGCCAGTCAAGCTCATCACAAAGATCCCTTAACTGCTTTAAATAATCTGGCGAAGATAGATTAATACCCCCCTCACCTTGGATAGGCTCAACAAACACAGCACAGATATCTGGATTATTATCGGCAATGGTTCTTAGTGCCTCGATATCATTAAATGGACCGCGCACAAAACCTGAAACAAGGGGTTCAAATCCCGCCTGAATTTTTCTGCTACCAGAGGCCGTCAAGGTAGCAAGAGTTCTGCCATGAAAGGCATTATCCATAACCAATACTGTAGGTAACTTAATACCTTTCTTATTGCCATGTAAGCGAGCTATCTTAATTGCCGCCTCATTGGCTTCAGCGCCAGAGTTACTAAAAAATACATTAGTCATACCAGAGATTTGGCATAACTTTTTAGCTAACTGCTGTTGGCTGGGAATGGAAAAAAAATTTGAACAGTGCATTAACTTAGAAGCCTGTTCAGAAATAGCTAAGCTGAGTTGAGGGTGCGAGTGCCCGAGGCCGCAGACGGCAATACCCGAAAGGGCATCAAGGTATTTTTTGCCTTTCTCATCATAAAGCGAGGCGCCTTGACCGCCGACTAATGTCGCAGCTCTCTCACCGTAGGTATTCATAAGGGACTTATCGCCCATGACTATTTGCACTCACATTTAAAATATAATAGAAAAAGGGCAGCGGTGCTGCCCTTAACATTCCATAATTATAGAAACATTTACCAAGCATCGCAATTTTTAGCCTTTCATGGCAAGGATTGAAAAATTTATCGGTTTAATCAATACCTTAAAACGCCGAAACAGGTTAAAATACGTATAAATCACATTAAACCAAATAGGGCGCTTATTAATGGATATTATGGAATCAATTCGTGATCAAGTAGAAAGTAATTCAGTACTACTCTATATGAAAGGATCACCCAACCAACCGCAATGCGGTTTTTCAGCGCGAACTGTACAAGCGCTAATGGCATGCGGTCATCGCTTTGCTTATGTAGATGTACTATCAAATCCAGAAATTAGATCTAATTTGCCGCTTTATGGTAACTGGCCAACTTTCCCTCAACTCTGGGTTGCAGGCGAGTTAATTGGTGGTTGCGATATTGTCACTGAAATGCACGAAAAGGGTGAATTAAAGACCGTTATTGATGAAGCTATTGGCGATCAAGCTGAAAGCGAATAATTCAAGATCTAAAAAAAACGCTCAATAATAGATATTATTGAGCGTTTTTTTATGCATTTTAAAACCAATAAAGCTAGGTTGCAGGCTTGGCAAAGTAAAACTTGCGCCACAATCTTAATCCAAAGGCTAGCGATAAAATCCAAACAAACAGTTCGATCCAGTTTGGATTGCTGTTATAGCCGACAAATCCTTTAAGAAAAACACCAATATGCCCTTTATCATGCAGTAAGTGGGTGTATTTTTGTTTGCCATTTAGGTTAAAGCTATAAAAAGCAGGGTTATCAGATTCGCCCAGTTCTGTTTTTGGCTTAAGAATGCTGTAGGGTCGAGAAATATCCTGTTTGGATTCTAAGCCAACTACCTCTAAATGATCGCCTTTCACTAGGAATTCTTCAATTTCGTGAGTACCGTAGGTCATCATGCCTGAGGCGAAAACCACTAATAGCAGGCTAGTGGCCCTAAAGAAAGATTTAAGCTGGATGCGTTTACCCTGAATTACAATGGCATAACCAATAGCAATAGCAAGCACTAAGCCGGCTATAAAGCCTGTGTAAGAGAAAGTTTCGGTCATCGAGAAGCTCCCCATTAGGAAAATAGCGGTTTCAAATCCTTCTCTAAAGATAGCAAAGAATATAATAAGAAAAATTCCCCAGCCTGCACTTTCTACTGCTTGATTAGCCTCATCCTTTAGTGCGGCGGTTGCACCCACTTGCTTTGAAAGCCAAAAGATCACATACCAGATCAAACCAGCAGTGACGATCATGGCAACGCCCTCAAATAATGCTTCAATGGATGCATTACCGATAGAGCTTTTTACCTGAACTAATGCAAAGCCAGTAATAATACTTGCGACAACAGCACTTGCAACCCCAAGCCATAATTGACGGATTTCTCTGTTAAGGTCTTGCTTGATTAGCAGGGTGTAAATTATTCCAACAATTAAAGAGGCCTCAAGGCCTTCGCGAAACATAATAATAAATTCGTTCATAACGGGTTTGCTCTATATTTGTGCATGGGAAACTTGGAAAAGCTTGTAATAGGGTTGTTGTAAAAACATTTTGTATATCTAATTTTTACAAAAAAAAACACCAAATGCAAATAGTTATCATTTGTAAATAGATTAAAACCATCCTAATTACTGAGTAAAAGCGGTTTTGGTTCATTAAAAAAGCAAAGTATAGAAGTTATTAAAAATATTTGTTGCAAATATAAATGATAATCATTATCATTATCGAAAAACTTGAATACACACTTATAAGTGGAAGAGAAAATTTTATGAAGCGAGTATTATTTGCAGGCGTTGTATTTATATCTAGCGCCTTTATTTCTAACAATGTTTTGGCTGAAGATTCTGGTGTTGAGGAGATCCTTGTTAAGGGGAAAGTCCTTCAAAGCGATCAAATGAATGCGCTAAAAATACCTACCCCCATTATTAATGTACCCCAATCACTTTCGATTGTGACCGACGAAGACGTTCGCAAGAAAGGCTTTAAAGAGCTAGGTGATATTGTTAAATATACCCCAGGAATCAATACTTCATTGGGTGAGGGGCATCGAGATGCAGTTGTGTTTCGCGGTGTTAGATCAACAGCAGACTTCTTCCAAGATGGTGTGCGAGACGACGTTCAATACTATCGTCCTCTATACACTGTAGAGCAGGTTGAAGTTTTAAGAGGCCCCAACGCATTATTATTTGGGCGTGGTGGTACTGGCGGCGTTATTAATAGGGTTTCAAAGAAGCCGGTAAGTGGAAAAGAGTTTAAAACTGTCGATCTTGGCTATGACTCGTTTGGTGCTTCCGATATTGCTGTGGATGTAAATACAAACCTCAGTGATTCAGTTGCTTTTCGTTTAAACGTTCACAATGATTCACTGAAAAATCATAGAGACTTTTACAACGGTGAACGATTTGGCATCAACCCAACATTAAGTGTCGCCTTGGATGAAGATACGGATTTAAATTTGTCCTATGAATATATAGATCATGAGCGATTTATTGATCGCGGTATTCCTACGGCAAATGGTAAGCCAGTAGAAGCCTTAAGTGATATTGTATTTGGCGATAAGGATGGAAATCTAAATACGGTTCAAGCTTCTGTATTACGAGCTTCATTAAATCATCGTTTTTCTGACCTAACGAAAGGTAGCTTGTCTGTAACCTCAAGCAGCTTCGAAAAGATGTATCAAAATACTTATTCTAATAGCTATGATCTTGATAAAAATGTTGTTGAAATGGATGGTTACCATGATCCCACTGACAGAGATAACCTAATTATTTCCGGAAACTTAGTTAATGAGCTTAATTTTGGCAATATGACTCATACAATTCTTACTGGTTTTGAGTCGGTTAAAACAGACAATAGCAACCTTCGCTATAACACTTTCTGGACATCAAATGACTGTTCAGTTAGCAACTATGATAGAGAAACTTTTAATGTGGCAAACCCGATTGATTTCAGTGTGAACGCGAATGGTGTTGCTACGGCAGTTGAATACCAAAATTCATGTGCTCTCAAAACCAGTACCGAGACGGATATAAGTGTTACCTCTTTCTATATCCAAGATCAAATTGATGTGACTGATAATCTAATCGTTTTGCTAGGTGGTCGTTATGATAAGTTTGATATCAAAGTAGATGATATTAAAAATTCCTCTTCTGCATCAAGAGTAGATACTGAGTTTTCACCAAGATTTGGCCTAATTTACAAACCTCAGAATAATGTATCTGTTTACTACAGTTACAGCGAAAGTTTCTCACCAAGATCAGGCGAGCAATATAAGAAGCTTAGCGGAGGGACACCTGGTTCAGGTGAGACACTAAAGCCAGATTATTACGAAAGCTCAGAGGTTGGCATAAAATTTGACCTCAATAAGAGTTTAAGCCTTACTTCAGCCTACTTTGAAAGCGAATCTGAAATTGCAGATTATGATGGAAACAGTTCGGAATATATTGCTGAGCGAGGATTGTCAGTTGAAGGGTTTGAGTTGGAGCTAAAGGGTAGAGTAAATGATAATCTTAATGTTGCATTTAGCTACAGTAATATAGATGGAGAAACTGCGGACGGCGGACAGCCAAGAGAAATCCCAGAGTCCACCTATTCAATCTGGACAAACTATGACGTGAATCCTAAATTGGGATGGGCGCTGGGTGTGGTGCATCAAGGGGAATCAGCGGTTAAAGATAATAACCCAACGTTACTTTTACCAGATTACACAAGAGTTGACGCGGCAGTTTATTATGAGCTTTCAAATGATATAAAGCTTCAGCTAAACCTAGAAAATCTTTCGGATGAGGTTTATTTCCCCCATTCACACAGTACTCATCAGGTCGCTGTTGGTGAGTCTAGGAATGTTAGATTCTCATTGCGAAAAGACTTTTAGGCTTGGTTGAGTTTAAAGTGATCATTTTAAGGGGCGACTATGTTGCCCCTTTTTTTATGGTGAATAAATTATTCTATGGCGCTAAGTCTATTGTTGATTCTATTTCGTAACTCAACAGGTTGTTTTTAATCAATTTGTACTTTTCTTTATAGAGTTTTTGGTTAGCTAGTCTGGTGGTAATTAGTTAAATTAAAACCATCATTTAGTTGAAAGTTTGCCAGCAAGAAACTATGCTCTGTGATGAAGGTTTTTTTAAGTAATTTTTATTTTAGGAGTAAGTAATATGGGTGTTTTAGTGGGCAAGCCAGCACCGGATTTCACGGCTGCAGCAGTTACAGGTAGCGGCGAGATTATTGATGATTTTAATTTATCGGATGCAATCAAAGGTAAGAAGGCTGTTGTCTTCTTTTATCCGCTTGATTTCACCTTTGTATGTCCGTCAGAGCTTATTGCTTTTGATCATCGTTATCAGGAATTTGTAGATCGTGGTGTTGAGGTCATTGGTGTTTCAATCGATTCCCAGTTTTCTCACAATGCCTGGCGCAATACTGATGTTAATGATGGCGGTATCGGTGCAGTAAAATACACCTTAGTTGCTGATGTTAAGCATGAGATTTGTCAGGCCTATGATGTAGAGCATGCTGATGGCGTTGCATTTCGTGGATCGTTCTTAATTGATGAAGACGGCCTGGTAAGACATCAGGTTGTTAATGATTTGCCATTGGGTCGTAACGTTGATGAGATGTTGCGTATGGTTGATGCCCTTGCATTCCACCAAGATCACGGTGAAGTATGCCCAGCGGGTTGGAATAAAGGTGATAGTGGTATGAAGGATACACCTGAAGGTGTTGCTGAGTACCTATCAGAGAACGCCGATAACCTGTAGTAGGTTCTTTTAGTTCTAAGCGCCCGCGCTGTTTTCAGTGCGGGCGCTTATGTTTATGGTCGATGTGATTGGCGTGTAATAACCTCTTGAATAACGTTAAATTGATTGCTTTTGCGGTCAGATAGATAGCGTTTTAGTACAGCCCTAACCACCGGAAAGGCCAGTTCATC
The DNA here is from genome assembly GCA_045560645.1 of Porticoccaceae bacterium. Classification (GTDB taxonomy): domain Bacteria; phylum Pseudomonadota; class Gammaproteobacteria; order Pseudomonadales; family Porticoccaceae; genus HTCC2207. Next base: position 7,857 of record JBJKZE010000012.1, read on the forward strand.
CCAAGGGATATC
>JBJKZE010000013.1:0-7057 GCA_045560645.1 Porticoccaceae bacterium
TTATTGATATACACGAACAAATTCTGCCGGATCAGATTACCTTACCCCTTGTTTGGCTAGGTTTGATTGCGAGCTTATTTGGCCACTGGACTAACCCTACTTCGGCAATTATTGGCGCTAGCTTAGGTTATTTGTCGCTCTGGTCTGTGATGCACCTTTTTAAATGGATTACGGGCAAAGAGGGTATGGGCTATGGCGACTTTAAACTCAACGCCGCTATTGGAGCTTGGCTTGGCTGGCACATGGTTCCAACAGTTATCCTGGTCTCTTCATTCTTAGGAGCGATTATAGGCCTCTGTGCAATTATATTTTTAGGTCATGATCGTCGCAGCCCCTTTGCTTTTGGCCCCTACCTCTGTCTGGCTGGTTGGCTTGCTATAGAGTGGGGTGATCAACTTAGCTATCTGTTTAGCTATCTGTCACTCTAACCGCAGTGGATTATTCATAATATGAGTAAAAAATATATCGTGGGTCTAACTGGCGGTATTGGCAGTGGTAAAAGTACAGTTGCCGATGCTTTTAAACGACTAGGTGTAAGGGTTATTGATGCCGATCAAGCCTCCAGGACGGTGGTAGAACCTGAATCTGAAGCATTAAAGGAAATTACTAATCACTTTGATGATCAAACACTTTTAGTTGATGGAATGCTTAATCGTGCAACCCTTAGAGAACTTATCTTTAATAATCCTGAACAAAAAGCTTGGCTTGAAAATTTACTTCATCCGCTAATTAGTGATCGGATTTTAGTGCAACTTGAACAGCCTAGCTCAAGCCCTTATATTATTTTAGAGTCGCCACTGCTTTTTGAAACCAACCAATACAAGTTAATTAATTGCTCCCTACTGGTGGATTTACCCGTTGAGCAACAAATACTTAGAGCAAGTAAGCGCGATGGTGCAAGTAGCGAACAGATTCAAGCTATTATTAATACGCAGATGAATCGCCAACAAAAAATGGAATTGGCTGAGTATATTTTTGATAATTCTCTTGGGATTGAAAGCATTGATAAAAGAGTATTGGACCTGCATCATCAATTTGAAAACTTAGCTAAATCACAATAAATATCTTAGGATTTTGTAATGAACAAACCAACCATTGTGAACTGTCCAACCTGTGATACTAAAGTTGAGTGGACAGAGGCATTTCCCTTTAGGCCATTTTGCACGGATAGATGCAAACAAATTGATTTTGGGGATTGGGCTACGGAACGTTTTAGTATTGCTGGCGAGCCCTGTTTAGATCCTTCAAAACTTGCGGAAGAAGAATAAGCTTACAAGGATTTTAATTTTGCTAGTATGGCTTGGTTAGCTTCTGGGAATTGATACTCACTCTGTGGACTAACTAGCTGTTGTAAACTAACCCATCGGCACTCTTGGCCCTCAACCCCTCGCGCGTCCCCAGAAAACTCAGTCACTGTCCAAATATCTAAAAAGACCTGTTTATCTGGGTAATTATGCTCAACCTGCATCATTGGTTGGGATTGAGTCACCCTAATACCCAATTCTTCAAATAATTCGCGTTTTAGGGCCTGATCAACTGTCTCATTCTCACTTACCTTTCCGCCGGGGAATTCCCACAGCCCTCCCTGATGCAGGTGCTGTGGTCTTTTGGCGATAAGAATTTGATCCTGCTGTTGGTTATTAAAGATAACACCAACTGCAACATGGATCGGAACATTTGACATAAATTAGTCGTTTTTAGGTTCTGTATTCGGCATTGATGCGAACATAATCGTAACTGAGATCGGTAGTCCATAATGTCTCATTAACTTGTCCACGATTTAGCTGAATAGTGATCTCAATATCTTCGGCTTGCATGGCTTGCTGACCCTGCTCTTCGGTATAAGATACTGCTCTAGAACCATTTTCTGCAATTAACACTGAGTTCAGACTTATTTGTATTTTTGAAACATCTAAATCAGCCACGTCTGCTCGACCCACTGCGGCTAAAATTCTACCCCAGTTAGGATCAGAGGCGGTCAATGCTGTTTTTACCAGTGGCGATTCGGCTACGGCATAGGCAACCGATAATGCCTCTTGAACATTATTCGCACCCTCAGCGTTCACTGTTATAAATTTACTAGCACCCTCACCATCACGAATTATGGATTGGGCTAGCTGAACGCAAATATCGGTGAGCTGAGCTAGAAATAGCTCAAAATTGGATTCATCTATTTCAACACCACTGGTGCCAGTAGCAACGAGCACCACTGCATCATTGGTTGATGTATCGCCATCTACTGTGATTCGATTAAAGGATTTGCCATTGGCTTTTCTAAGGGCGGCATGCAATAGCTCGTCATCAATAGAGGCATCAGTGGCGATATAACCTAACATGGTTGCCATATTGGGTTTGATCATTCCCGACCCTTTACAGATTCCAGTTATAGTGACCGTTGACCCATTGATATCCCATTGAACTGAAGCACCTTTAGGGCGGGTATCCGTCGTTAAAATACCCTCTGCTGCATCTTTCCAGCCATTGTCTGAAAGCTGTTGTAGTGCCTTAGGTACAGCATCACAGATAGTCTTAGCCGGCAGTGGTTCACCAATAACACCCGTAGAAAAAGGGAGAACCTGATTAGGGTTTACGCCTGTAGCATCAGCAACTGCCTGACAGCAACCTAGACTGTCAGCAATACCCTGATCTCCAGTGCCAGCATTGGCATTGCCGGTATTGATTAATAGATAGCTAGGTTGCGCTTGCTGTAAATGTTGCTTGGCAATAATAACCGGTGCTGCACAGAACTTATTTTGGGTAAATACAGCCGCAGCAGTACTGCCGCCTGCTATTTCCATAAGCACGAGGTCTTTGTGATCAGTAACTTTTATTCCGGCACAGGCGGTTCCTAGTCGAAACCCTTCAACTGGATGCATGTTTGGAAATTTTTCGCTACCTGTCGCCATCGTTAATTTTCTCTTTTAAATCTTACTGGAATAATACTAACAAAATAGTATAGTCAAATTTTACCGCAACATTGTTTATATTTTTTCCCCGATCCACAGGGGCAAGGGCTATTGCGTCCAACCTTGGGTGTCGATCTTATCACGGGTTTGCTAGGTTCTGTTGAATTCTGCTGATCTGTTGCACCATCACCCATATCGCCAACCTGTGCATGCTTGTACTGGCGCTGAGTTTCTTGCCGTCTACGCTGATCTTCCAAACGCTCTGCATCATCACGGGAGGATACTTCAACATGACTGAGATATTTAATGGTCTCGTGCTTGATATTTTCCAGCAATTGCTCAAAAAGATCATAGGATTCGCGTTTATACTCTTGCTTTGGATTTTTTTGCGCATAGGCTCTTAAACCTATACCTTGACGCAATTGATCCATATTGGTCAAATGATCTTTCCACAGTGTATCAAGTAGCTGCAACATAATTTGACGTTCGATCTCACGCATTGCACTACCAATATGGGCATATCGCTCTTGGTACGCAGTTTGAACCTCAGCAACCACTTTTTCGCGCAACTGATCTTCATTAAATCGCTGATCTTCATCCAGCCATTGTTGTACTGGTAATTTTGCCGAAAACTCCGCGGATAATGCTTTCTCTAAGCCAGGGATATCCCATTGTTCCTCCAAACTTTCCGGTGGAATAAAGGCACTGATGGTACTGTTGACAACATCATCACGCACGTTGGTAATTATATCGCTGATATCCTCGTCTGAAAGAAGATCATTGCGCTGTTGATAGATAACTTGTCGCTGATCATTGGCTACATCATCATATTCTAAAAGATGCTTTCGAATATCGAAGTTGCGCCCCTCAACTTTGCGCTGAGCTTTGACTATGGCGTTGGTTACCATACGATGCTCTATGGATTCACCCTGCTCCATACCCATGGCGCGCATCATATTTTTGACACGATCTGAGGCAAATAAACGCATTAAGGGGTCTTCTAAGGATAGGTAAAACCTTGACCAACCCGGATCACCCTGACGACCCGATCGACCGCGTAATTGGTTATCGATACGCCGGGATTCATGGCGCTCTGTTCCAACAATATGCAAGCCACCTGCCTCAATAACTTTGGCATGTCTTTTTTGCCAATCTTCTTTAGCTGCGGCTATGGCTTTTTCGCTGGCATTGTTCTGCGATAACTCCTTTAGCTCTGCTTCAAGGTTTCCGCCGAGAACAATATCCGTACCACGACCCGCCATATTGGTGGCGATAGTAACAGCACCGGGTCGCCCCGCATTAACAATAATATTTGCTTCGCGCTCGTGCTGTTTAGCATTGAGGACACTGTGTTCAATTTTTGCTTGTTTTAATAGGCTGGCAAGTATTTCTGAGGTTTCAACGGATGCCGTACCCACTAATACTGGAGCACCTTTTTCTACTAGCTCTTTGACATCCTCAATCAAAGCTTCAAATTTTTCCTGCTGAGAGATAAATATCAAATCATTATGATCTATTCGCTTTACTTCAACATTGGTGGGTATAACCGTTACTTGCAGGCCATATATTTGTTGGAATTCATAGGCTTCAGTATCAGCTGTTCCAGTCATACCCGATAGTTTTTGGTAAAGACGAAAGTAATTCTGGAAAGTTGTCGAGGCGAGAGTTTGACTCTCTTGCTGAATATTTAATCCTTCTTTAGCCTCGATTGCTTGATGAAGACCTTCTGACAATCTCCTGCCATGCATGGTTCGCCCTGTATGTTCATCAATCAATACAGCCTCACCATTTTGCACTATATATTCAACATCATTTTGGAATAGATGCTGCGCTCTCAAGGCTGAATGAACATGATGTAATAACCCTAGATTGGTTGCTTGATAAAGATTTTCATCCTCGGCCAGCAAGCCTGCTTTAATTAGAGTTTTTTCAATCTTTTGATGGCCACCTTCGGTCAGCTCAACACCACGATTTTTCTCATCTAAGATAAAATCACCCTTAGGTTCAGGTTCTTGCTGGTCATCTTCGATCTGCTGTTGCGGCTCAAGTTTTAGCACTAGCTTGTTAATAGCCTTGTAGAGCTCTGAGCTATCCTGTGCCGCGCCTGAAATTATTAAGGGCGTTCTGGCTTCATCGATTAAAATTGAATCGACTTCATCAATAATTGCAAAGGCTAGGTCGCGCTGGGACTTATCTGCCATGGATAAAACCATATTGTCGCGCAAATAGTCAAAACCAAACTCATTATTGGTGCCATAAATAATATCGGCAGCATAGGCATCTTTTCTGCTACAAGGACTAGCTTGATTACCTTGATCATTGCTCTCAATAGCGAAAGAGCTAGGCATATCAGACCCTTGAAAAGACTGAATAATTCCAACAGACATTCCCAGTGCTTTGTAGAGCGGTGCCATCCATTCAGCATCTCGCTTTGCTAGATAATCATTGACGGTAATAACGTGAACGCTGCCACCACTGAGGGCATTTAAATAGGCGGCCAAAGTTGCCACAAGGGTTTTACCCTCACCGGTGCGCATTTCGGTAATTTTACCTTGATGAAGGACTATTCCACCGATCATTTGCACATCAAAGTGGCGCATCTCTAGGACACGCTTTGCTGTTTCTCTGACAGTTGCAAAGGCTTCGGGAAGAATATCATCTAGGCTTTCCCCTAAATTGATACGCTGTTTAAATTCGGTGGTTTTACTTTTTAACTGCTCAGAGGTTAGATCCTGTAATTCAGGCTCTATTTGATTAATTCGATCGACCGTTTTTTGCATCTTGCGAAGTTCACGATCATTACTACTTCCGAAGATGCTTTTAGCTAACTTACTTAACATTAATTTTTCACCTAAACATACCAAAACCTGTAGCACACAGTTATTTGTACACTACGCTATATTATCTATAGTTTAGGAGATTAGCGACTGGTTCGACGAATGTAGGAAGCTGGATCGACAACTCGACCATTTTTGAATACTTCGAAGTGAACATGGGGGCCGGTAGAACGACCGGAGGTACCCATCTTTGCAATAACGTCACCTTTATTGACCACAGCACCTAATTTGGCTACATTTTCTTGGTTATGGGCATATCTGGTGACATAACCATCACTGTGGTTGACCTCAACCATTTTCCCATAACCGCTTTTTTCGCCAGACCAGGTTATAATTCCGGATGCTACTGCAATAACATCTGACCCAAGTCGTCCTGCAAAATCAACACCGGCATGCCAGCGTCTCTGACCAGAAAATGGATCAGTGCGCATGCCGTAGGGCGAGGACAACCAACCTTTGGCAATAGGTCTCCCCGCTAATCTGCGTTGGTTAATTAAATTTTTATCCGCCAGAGATGAGCGCAAAAGCTTTAGTTGTATCTCCCGCTGATTGAGCGTGCTAGCTATACCGGATATCAATAAATTCAGGTCGGCATGCTTACTGTCATTATTCTGAAAAACCTGTTGGCCAAGGTGTTCTGGCCCTCCAAGCCCTGGCATACTGGAGAAATCAAACTCTCCTCCCTCTATACCTGAAATCTCTGTTAACTGCTCTCCAAGGGCATCCAATCTAACAACACTGGATTGCATCTGTGCTAGTTTTGCAGTCATTAAGGAGAGTGTTTGAGAAATTTGCTGACGATCATCTTGTAACTCTTGACGACTGACTGTTAGTTCATTTTGCATATCGACAATATGATCTTCAAACAGTAATTGCCAACGACCATCGGAAAGCTTCACCCCTAGAAGCACACCAGCAGCTACAGGAATACCCAGTAATGCTACTGACAGAAGTACTCGCACCCAGATATTTAAGCTAAATGTCCTAACCTTGTCTGATCGTTTACTGATAAGAATGAGTTTCACTGAAAGTAATTGCCTCGCCGACCTATATAATATTTTTTAAACATCCATGTTAACTATTATAGGATATGGGGGCTTCGTCTGCGTTTTCAACGAAGGTTACCATTTCCCATGCATCTTCTTCGGCTATTAAAGCAAGCACTGATGCGTTATTGAGACCATGACCTGATTTATGCGCATCAAACTCGCCAATAATACTATTACCCATTAGGTATAGGTCACCAATTGCATCGAGAATCTTATGTTTTACAAATTCGTCTTCAAATCGCAGGCCATCTTCATTCACAATCTG
>JBJKZE010000014.1:0-6808 GCA_045560645.1 Porticoccaceae bacterium
GAGATGGCATTGAAGATTTAGTTGACGCATTTCCCTTTGATGCATCTGAGACCACCGACACTGATAGCGATGGTATCGGAAACAACACAGACGAAGACGATGATGGAGATGGCATTGAAGACCTAGTTGACGCATTTCCCCTAGATGCATCTGAGACCACTGACACTGATGGCGACGGTGTCGGAAACAACACAGACGAAGACGATGATGGAGATGGCATTGAAGATTTAGTTGACGCATTTCCCTTTGATGCATCTGAGACCACCGACACTGATAGCGATGGTATCGGAAACAACACAGACGATGATGATGATGGAGATGGAGTAAATGACATTGATGATGTATATCCACTTAATGAACTTTATCACTCGGATTCAGATTCAGACGGAATGGCAGACGCATGGGAAGTTCTCTACGGCCTTAATCCAAACGATCCGTTAGATACAATTGCTGATCAAGATAATGATGGTGCGGTCGCTTTACAGGAGTTTATTGAGGGAACAGTTCCTGGCCCTGAAGTAGTTGTAAGTCATTTATCATGGGATTTAGATGGGAATGGGATGGCTGATGCTCTGACAGACGGTTTAATGCTTTTAAGACACAATTTTGGCCTAACTGGTGAATCATTGACTGATGCTGCCATTTCTAGCGATTCTCCACTGTCTTCAGAAGAGGTTGAATCAAAGGTTGAGGGTGTTTATGAAATTGCTGATATTGATAGTAATGGAAGTGTTGATGCACTAACTGATGGCTTGATGCTTCTCAGATATTTGTTTGGCTTAACCGGAAATTCTTTAACAGAAGGTGCTGTTGCTAATAACGCTACTCGAACAGATGTTGTTGATATTGAGGCTTATATTCAATCAAAGATGCCGTAAATTTGACTAAGTGCCTGAAGTCTTAATTATCATAGGTGGAATTTCCCTTATCTCAGGCTCTTCCTCTCGCCATCCGCATTTGCACTTGAGGTAGAAGATAATCGCCCTTAGAGAGCCTTTCTCGATTTGCTGCATTAGTGCATTGCTAACCTTTACTAAAGCCTTTGCTTTACCTTTGCGTAGTGCTGTATCAAATGTCTCATTATCGTTTTTGCGGCGACTAAGTGTGGAGCGAGAGATGCCAAGAGAGTCGGCAATCTGCTGTTCAGAAAGCCCAAGAGAAGCTAGTTCTTCGACCTTGTTTAGGTCAATTTCTTTAGTTTTTGCCATACTGCAATTATAGCGTATTTTTGCGTTTAAGGTTGCCCATAAGTTACCCAAAAGGGATATTTTGGGTAAATAGGAAAGTGATTAAAGCAATATTAAATATCTAAATTATTGATATATATGGTATTTAAATGGTAGCTACGGGTGGACTTGAACCACCGACCCCAGCATTATGAATGCTGTGCTCTAACCAGCTGAGCTACGTAGCCACTATGAGTTTGGAAGTCGTTCCATCTGTAGCAGTTACTGTTGGAACGGGCGCGCATTTTCGCTACAGATAGCCTGTTTGTCAAGCCATTCCCCTGTTATATCAATGATGTGAGGCTATTTTTTATATTCGCTATTTATCGGCGGTTTTTTTGTTAGGCTTTTTTGGCAATAGCAGTGGCAATGGATCCGCTGACCACTAGTATTGCACCTAAAATAGATATTCCTGTCAGTGGCTCTACAGCCATATCTGATATAGGTATTAGCTGGGCGATGGCAATGGTGAACAGCGGTGTAATGGCGATGATTGCGCTGACTCTAGAGGCTTCTAGGTGCACCATGGCTTCGGCAAAGCATCCGTAGGCAATGAATGTGTTTAGCCCGCAAAATAGCAGTGCGGCCCACTGTAGGCTATTTAATTGTCCCAATGTGGAGAAGTCGCTTAGGGGAAGAAACACTAGGCTACCTATACAGTAGAGAATGACCATGGTTTCGGATGATTGGAAGTCATTGAGCAGGAACTTTTGGATGATGGCATAGCCGGTCCAAAAGATGGCTGACAGGATGATAAATAGCAACCCTAGGCCATAGTCGCCAAATTCGATGAGTAACTGGCCTATCTGGCGTTCAAAAAATAGTATTAGTCCTAAGGAAAACCCAATAAAGCCTAGCCATTGGGTGCGGGTAAATTGTTCTTTAAATAACCACAGGCCTGCCAGTAGGAGCAACATGGGGGCGAGTTGAATCATTACCTGTGTGGCTTCTGCTGAGGTCTTTTCTAGCCCGAGAATATAAAAGCCGTAGTTACCGGTGAGCATAAGCCCTGCGATTAAGGTCATGGATAATAGTTTGGGTGATTTTAGCTTATGCCCATTGATGATTTTTTGGGTAATTAGTAAATAGGGGGTGAGCAGTAGGGCGGAGATAAAAAACCGAAAAAAGGTGCTGGTGGCGGGCCCGATGGTGGGTGTCACTTGTTGTAAAGCCACTGGCAGGGTACCCCACATGGTGGCTGTACCTAGGGCGAGTAATAGCCCAAGTTTCCAGCGGCCTGTAACGGCGTTTAGTTTAGACATTAAAGCGGAAGTGGATTAAATCACCATCTTGCACGATGTAGTCTTTGCCTTCTAAGCGCCATTTGCCGGCTTCTTTGGCTCCCTGTTCGCCATTGCCGGCTATAAAATCTTCATAGGCAACGACTTCTGCGCGAATAAAGCCTTTTTCAAAATCTGTATGAATTTTGCCTGCGGCATTGGGGGCTGTTGCGCCTATGGGTATGGTCCAAGCGCGCACTTCTTTGGGCCCTGCGGTGAAGTAGGTTTGTAGCCCTAATAGTGAGTAGCCGGCGCGAATTACGCGGTTTAGGCCGGGTTCTTGCATGCCCATTTCTGCTAGGAATTCCATTTTTTCGTGGTCTTCTAATTCGCTAATTTCTGCTTCTAATTTATTGCATATGGGGACTACTACGGCGCCTTCTTGAGCGGCAATTTCTTTGACTGCATCGAGATAGGGATTGTTTTCAAAGCCTTCTTCATCGACATTGGCGATATACATGGTGGGCTTTATCGTTAGGGGGCTTAGCTGTTTTAGTGTTGCCAGTTCGTCTTCACTTAGACCGAGTGAACGCAGTGGTTGTGCTTCATTTAGATGAGGTATCGCTTTTTCTAATACTTCCACTAGGGCTTTGGCATCTTTGTCATTACCTTTGGCGGCTTTACTGGATCTGTGAAGGGCTTTTTCGGCGCTTTCGAGATCGGCCAGGGCTAACTCTGTATTAATAACCGCAATATCATCAGCGGGGCTAATTTTTCCTTCAACATGGATTACATTTGCGTCATCAAAACAGCGTACTACATGGGCGATGGCGTCAGTTTCGCGAATATTAGCAAGAAACTGGTTGCCGAGGCCTTCACCTTTGGAGGCGCCGGCGACTAGGCCTGCGATATCAACAAATTCCATACTGGTCGGTATTTGTTTTTCTGGTTGTACTATGGCTGAAATTTTATCTTGCCGAGCATCGGGGATGGGTACAATGCCGGTGTTGGGTTCGATGGTACAGAAAGGAAAGTTTTCTGCACCAATACCGGCTTTGGTGAGGGCGTTAAATAAGGTTGATTTACCGACGTTGGGTAATCCGACAATTCCGCAGTTAAAGCCCATGGTGTTTTTCCTTTTGCTTTAATTTCTTTAGTTGCTGTGTAGTTTATTCATTGCCTGTTCCCATTGGCCATCTGTGGCCAATGGTAGGGAATCAAGTGCATCATTGATGCTGTTTTTTTATCAGTTGCTGATCGCCTTTGGAGGCTCTTTTTAGTACGTAGTCTGCAACTTGGTCTGCGTGCCCTGGATGACCTACACCAATGCGTAGGCGAGCAAAATTCTTTGCTGTTGCCGAGCCTTTTTTATGATATCGCGAAGCCCATTATGGCCTCCATGACCGCCTGCGATTCTTAAAGCGAAACGGTACCGGGACTGTGATCAAGTTCGTCATGGGGCAACCAATATACTCTGTGATGCAATTTGATAGAACTTGGCCCACGGCGCTAACGGATTGGCCACTGCAATTCATATAGGTGCTTGGGATGAGTAGACGAATATCTCTGCCGTTTAGGCTAATGCGTGCTGTTTCGCCAAAAAACTTTGTTTCAGCACTGAGTGTTGCTCCAATTGAATGTGCAAGTTCTCTAACGAAATCGGCTCCGGCGTTGTGACGCGTCCATTGATACTTAGGGCCGGGGTTTCCCAGCCCTACGATCAAGTCTATGGGCGTTTCCAATGTCGGAGCCTCAGATTAAGCAAGTGTGAAGATTACTCTTCGCTTGCTTCTTCTTCGCTATCAACGTCAGTTTCTGGAGCCCTCTGGTGCTTCTGGAGCTTCATCAGAAATTTCTTCAACAGCTTTTCGGCATGTTGACTGCAGCAACTGGAAGATCATGATCACTACCATGGCTGAGTGCAACACTTTCTACGCCCTTAGGTAGTTTGATGTCAGACAAGTGTACTGTTTGACCCACTTCAACGTCTGCCATATCGACTTCGATATACTCTGGCAGGTCTTTGGGTAAACAGCTAATTTCTATATCGGTCATGCTGCGTGCAATTAAGCCGCCGCCCAATTTAACGCCAGTACATTCTTCTTCATTAATGAAGTGAAGTGGTGCTCTTGTTTGTAGTTTGGTGGTTTTGCTTACACGAAAGAAGTCCATATGCATAACCACAGATTTTGCTGGGTGACGCTGGATATCTTTGATAATGACATCTTCAGATTTGCCATCTATCACTAGCCCAATAATATGGGAGTAGAATGCTTCATTCTGTAGTGCTTTTGCCACATCTTTTTGTGTCAATGAAATTTGCGCTGGGGCTTTTTTTCCACCGTAGACGATGGCGGGTATTTCTCCGGCCACACGACGCAGGCGGCGGCTCGCACCTTTCCCTGTATCCTCGCGACCATTCGCATTTAATATAAAATCAGTAGACATGGTTGTCTCCTATAATTTGCCATATCAGACCGCGACCAGACCTGAAATGGGGTTAAGTGCCCAAAATTGGGCGTTTAAATCAGTACCCGTTGTTTATTAAACAAACATGGCGCTGATAGATTCTTCGTTACTCAGGCGTCTTACTGATTCGCCAAGTAATTTTCCTAGGGTTAGGGTGCGGATTTTGCCACACTTTTTAGCTTCTTCTGTGAGTGGAATACTGTTGGTAACCACTAAGTTATCGAGGCTAGAATTACTAATATTTTCTATTGCTTTACCCGATAAAACTGGGTGTGTTGCGTAGGCTACGACTTTATCCGCACCGAATTTTTTAAGTGCTTCTGCGGCCTTGCATAGTGTGCCAGCGGTATCAACGATATCGTCAATGAGCAGGCAGGTACGCCCTTCTACTTCACCAATAAGGTTCATGACTTCACTTCGTTGCTGAAGGTCGACGTTTATCAATAATAGCTAAATCACAGTCTAGTTGTTTTGCCACAGCACGTGCTCTTACGACACCGCCGATATCTGGCGAAACAACTTGTAAATTTTTGTAGTTCTGACGTTGAATATCGTCTAGAAGTACGGGTGCACCATAAATATTATCTACGGTGCAGTTAAAGAATCCTTGAATTTGCTCTGCGTGTAAATCTACGGTTAGTACACGATCTACGCCGGCATTGGATAGCATATCTGCTACTACTTTAGCGCTAATAGGTACTCGCACTGAGCGAACGCGTCGATCTTGTCGGGCATAGCCGAAATAGGGTACTACTGCAGTAATTCGTTCTGCAGAGGAGCGTCGAAGTGCGTCGACCATTAAAATTAGTTCCATCAGATTGCGATGAGTCGGTTCACAGGTTGGTTGTATGATAAATACATCGTGTCCGCGAACATTTTCGCGAATTTCAATATTGATCTCACCATCAGAAAAGGTGCTGACAAGTGAATCACTTAGTTTAACCCTAAGGGACTTGGCAACTTCTTTTGCGAGTTCCGGATTAGCGTTTCCGGTAAAAAGCATTAATTTAGACACATCTTTTTCCTGACTTTGCAATTATAAAGATGGCTGGGGCGGGAGGATTCGAACCTCCGAATGTCGGGATCAAAACCCGATGCCTTAACCACTTGGCCACGCCCCAGTTATAAATTTTCCAGTTGTTTATGTAGCGGGGATTGATTTATACCCTTGGCTACAAAAGAGCTCCAACTGTTTGGCACGGTTTGTTGTGCCTTTTTTGCCTCTTGTTGGCTGTCGAAACGACAGTAAACACTTGCTCCGGTACCCGTCATTAGTGGGTTTCCGTAGCGCTTAAGCCAATCTGATACCTGTTTTACTTCTGGATACAGGGTTTCCACAACAGATTGACAGTCATTTCTGTACAGCTCTTCCGAGAGGGCGCGTATTTTGATGGCTGGAGCGTTCCTTGTCAATTCGCTGTGGCAAAAAATTTGCTCTGTTGAGACCTTTATTTTTGGTGTAACCACCAGATACCAAATTGGATTGAGTGAAATAGGGGTTAATTTGTCGCCAATACCTTCGGCAAAGGCACTTAATCCTTTTACAAATACGGGAATATCTGCACCTAAATCACTACCGATTTCTGCCAGTTGGTCGTGGGATAAATTACATTGCCAAAGACTATTTAATCCCACTAGGGTTGTGGCTGCATTACTACTGCCACCCCCGAGGCCTGCACCCATAGGTATTTTTTTAGCCAGTTGAATTTCACAGCCCCAACTGCAATTTGTGGCTTGCTGTAATGCTCGAGCAGCTTTAAAAACCAAGTTATCCTGTGGTTTTACATCTTTAAGATCACTTATGACATTTATTTCAGGTTGTTTATTAATGCTAAAACTGAGTTGATCGCCATAATCGAGTAGTTGAAATAAGGTTTGTAGATTATGGTAGCC
>JBJKZE010000015.1:0-42168 GCA_045560645.1 Porticoccaceae bacterium
ACATTTAATGCGGTAGATGGCGATGTATTTATTCTAAAGCCTGCCCATGAGAACTTTGATATCTATAACTTCTCAAGTATGGCCAATGTTTATGCCTGTGATAGCTTAGATGATGCAGGCACTCCGCAAGGTTGTGAGCAGGCTTATCCTAATGCTACCTATACCAAACTTGATCCGCCGGCTGCTTTGGCGTTGATTGATGAAAATGGTCATGCTGAGATACCTGATACTTATACCAGTATTAGTGCAGATGCGTTTAGAGAAAGTAATTTAAAGTCCATCACTATTCCCAATACTATTACCAGTATTGGAGAGTATGCTTTTTATAACACAAAGCTCACTTCAGTCGTTATTCCTGCATCAACAATTAGTATTAGCGATTATGCGTTTAATTCTGTTAATTGTTATAGTAGTGACGAAGATTCCATTGATGGTTGTTTAAGATTAGATCAGGTTACTTTTGCTAGTGATTCAATGCTAGAAACGATAGGATCTTATGCTTTTGCTTATAATAATCTTTCTTCACTGGAAATTCCTGATTCTGTTACACACTTATCTGAAGGTGTATTTTACGATAATCATAATTTAGTTTCTGTTGATTTAGGTGCGTCACTGGAGGTTATTGGTAGTCATGCATTTAATTTTTGTACTAATTTAGAAACAATTTTATTTCCCTCAACATTAAAACAAATAAATTATGAAGCGTTTTTTCATACCCAACTTAAATCGATAGATATACCGGATTCTGTAACTTCAATTAGTTCTCATGCATTTGGTTATGAATCAGACCCTTTGATTTATAGGCAGTTAGAGTCGGTTGTGATTGGTGATTCTTTAGAGTACATACCAGATAGATTATTTGAGAATCAAAAAAATCTTCATACAGTAGTGATTGGGGATGCTGTAACCGCAATTGACGAGGCCGCCTTTAAGGGCGCCCCTATAAGTTCGTTAACCATAGGAGCTAATGTCACTTATATTGGTGAAAATACATTTAATGCGGTAGATGGCGATGTATTTATTCTAAAGCCTGCCCATGAGAACTTTGATATCTATAACTTCTCAAGTATGGCCAATGTTTATGCCTGTGATAGCTTAGATGATGCAGGCAATCCGCAAAATTGCTCTGATGCCTGGCCTGATGATGGTATTGATGTTCCTGAATGGCCAATCAATATTTGTGATAGTGATTCCTCATTACCTGAGTGTGATCCCTGCACTTTAGACCCAGAGTCTTGTGATCCCTGTGCCTACGATCCTGCATCATGTGAAGAGCCATGCACTTATGATCCAGCTGCTTGTGATTTCTGTGTAATCGATCCTGATTCATGTGTAGAAGTGCCAGAGTCAATCAGTCAAATTATTAAAGTTACCAATAGCCCTAAGGGTATTCTTGGTAAAACTGCGGTACTTGAGGTGTCATACGATACCGGTGATAGCAATAATCAGCTAACGGGGATTGGTATGCGTGTTCACTTTAATAGCAGTTTATTAGGCTTTAAAGAGATCACTAACCTCATTGAGCAAGATATTATTGTCAGTGGTGATGGACCTCATAATGATGAGGATGATTTTGATAATGATCCGCTTACAGATCAATATATTTCCTTTGGTTGGGCGTCTCTATTTGGTAACTGGCCGAATGTGGAATTGCCAATCGTTCTCATGAACATTGCCTTTGATGTATTCGATACTATTGATACCGATGCTATCGCAGAGACAAATATTAACTTTAGCAAAACTGCATTTACTGTAGGCTATGAGTTCGAGGCCGAAAATTATAATCTTGAGCTTAAAACAGCAAGCTGGGATTTTGATGGCAATGGCCATGCTGATGCACTAACCGATGGTTTGATGATGCTTAGGTATTGCTTTGGCTTGCGCGGTGATTCTGTTACTACATCAGCGATGGCGATTGATTCACCCATGAACTCCGAACAGGTAGTGGCTGAAATAGAATCTGCACTAGATATGGCCGATATTGATGATGATGGTGAAGTGGGAGCATTAACTGATGGCTTGATACTATTGCGATACCTCTTTGGTCTAAGAGCAGATCAATTAACGGCAGCAACTGTCAGTCTAACTGCCAATAGATCCTCAAACGAAGCGATTGAGGCTTATATTGAGGCTTATATGCCCTAATCGCTTGGGTTATTTAAAAAGGCTCCTTCGGGGGCCTTTTTTATAGCGCCTAAATGTATTTTAAGGCTTGAGTAACTGAGCAGAACCCTTATCATAGCCTGCTATATTCACTCAGAAGATTTTTTATGAGCCAGAAAAGAGTTTTAACCGGTATTACCACCTCTGGAACCCCGCATTTAGGTAACTATGTAGGCGCTATTCGTCCTGCGATTGAGGCTAGTCGCGATGAGTCGGTGGATTCGTTTTTCTTTTTGGCGGATTACCATGCGTTGATTAAGTGTCAGGATGCCGATGCAGTGCATCAGTCTTCACTGGAAATTGCCGCGGCATGGTTGGCGCTTGGCTTGGATCCTGATCAAGTGGTGTTCTATCGTCAGTCGGATATTCCTGAAATTGCTGAGTTGAATTGGTTTTTGACCTGTATGACGGCCAAGGGACTAATGAACCGCGCCCATGCCTACAAGGCGGCGGTGCAGGCCAATCAGGAAGCGGGTGAGGATGATGATCTAGCCATCACTATGGGTTTATTTAGCTACCCAACATTAATGGCGGCGGATATCTTGATGTTTAATGCCAGTGATATTCCTGTGGGTCGCGATCAGATTCAGCATGTGGAGATGGCGCGAGATATTGCCCAGCGATTTAACCATCATTATGGCGAACATTTTGTGTTGCCTTCGGCGGTAGTGGATGACAATGTGGCGGTTTTGCAGGGGCTTGATGGGCGCAAGATGAGTAAGAGTTATAACAATACTATTCCATTGTTTTTAACTGAGAAAAAACTTAAAAAACATATCAATAAAATTAAGACTAATTTGCTGGAGCCGGGTGAGCCTAAGGATGCAGATGATTCTGCAGTGTTCCAACTGTGGCAGGCCTTCGCTACGCAGCAACAAACGGCAGAGATGCGTCAGCAGTTTGCCGATGGCATTGCTTGGGGTGAGGCGAAGAAGCAGCTATTTGAACTAATTAATGACCAGCTTCAAGCGCCGCGCGAGCGTTATAATCAGCTGATTGAAAACCCCGCCGAGGTAGAAAAAGTTCTTCAGCAGGGCGCTAAAAAGGCGCGTGAGCATAGCTCTGCCTTGTTGGCTGATGTGCGCAAAGCGGTAGGAATTCGTCCGCTGGGATAAAACTTTAGCTAAACCCGCTTAAAAATACTTTCTGCTAGTGAGATATTATCCATTTCGCTGTATAATATGTAACATTAGTAACCAGTTTTGTAATAATTCCACGCCAATATATAACGGAGACTTCAATGAGTCATCTCAGAGTTTTTGCACTTGTAATCACTACCCTTTTTACTATGGTTGCCTGTAGCGGCCAAGATGGCTCGGTTGAGCTTACAGATAATCAGAAAAATCTGGTTGCCGAGCGCATTGCACCCCACGGTGCTGTGGTAATGGCGGGGCAGGCAGTGGTTTCGGCTGTTGCCACTGCTGTTGCTCGTAGTGCGGAGTCAATTTATACCACCAACTGTCAGGGTTGCCATAGTGTTGGTGTTGCTGGCGCACCGAAAACCGGTGATGTAGCGGCTTGGGCTGATCGTCTGACCAAGGGTATTGAGACAGTTTATGCCAACGCTATCAATGGTATTGGTGCTATGCCGGCGAAAGGTTTGTGCATGGATTGCAGTGATGATGAAATTATCGCTACCATTGACTATATGCTTGAAAATAGTCAGTAGCTAATTTTAGTTGGAATACAAAAAACCCGCTTTAATAGCGGGTTTTTTTATGGTCTGTATTTTACTGTCAAACTAGTGAACGGAAGGTTTGGATTCATCGAATATTTCATTGATATCGGCTTGATCAAACTGATAATTCTGGCCGCAAAATTCACAACTAACTTCAATTGAACCCTGTTCTTGAAATATTTGATTAACTTCATCTGATCCTAAGGAAACTAACATTTTTGCCGTTCTTTGCTTGGAGCAGCTACAGAAAAACTGCAGGGCTTCTGGGTCAAATAGGCGCACCTGTTGTTCATGGAACAAGCGATACAGCTGTTCTTCATGTTCAA
The DNA here is from genome assembly GCA_045560645.1 of Porticoccaceae bacterium. Taxonomy (GTDB): domain Bacteria; phylum Pseudomonadota; class Gammaproteobacteria; order Pseudomonadales; family Porticoccaceae; genus HTCC2207. The sequence continues at coordinate 4,168 of JBJKZE010000015.1, forward strand.
GCTCTAGCTGCTCTTCAGCCTTTAGACTTTCAAGTAATAAGCTTAGGTGTTGCCAATTTTCTTGTGCCTGTTTATCTTCACTACTATGTGGCATTTCTTGAATTAAAACACCAGCGGCGGTGGTTTGATTGGCGGCAAGTTTTATCTTAGTGCTTAACTGCTCTGATTGAACAAAGTAATACTCTAAGCATTCACTAAGACTATCTTTATCTAAGGGGACTAAGCCTTGATAGCGCTCGCGACCTTCGGGCTCGATGGTAATTGCCAATGTGGCTGAACCCAATAGGCTTTTAAAGGTTTCCTCGCTACCTATATTTTGATAATCACCTCTAACAATACCGCGCAACTGCGTATTATTACTGCACTCTGCCATAAGAGATGTAATTGCACCCTGTCCTATAGCCTGAATGCTAACTATGCCGTTGAATTTTAGAGTAGCGCTCAGTAAACTTGCGGCGGCGAGAAATTCACCGAGAATAGCTGTTACAGCGGGTGGATAATCCTGACGTTGCTGAATTGCCTGAAAACTTTCGCCTAGGGTAGTGACTTCTCCGCGAATATGGGTGTCGTCGAATATGAAGCGCTGTCGGGTATCTAGTGATTTCATGGCGCGCATTCTACAAAATTATGCCATCGAATGCATAAAAGATTATAGGGAATGACCATTTATTTTAATCACCGCGAATAAATCGGTGAATTTGGCGCCGTTGTTTTTTATTGGGTTTTTCATGCTGAGGAAGACTGCTATTAAGCGCCTTGCGCTCGGCAATTATCTTTTCTCTAGCGGCAATACTGGCCTCAGTTTCTTGGTATAGAGCTTGCGCCTGTGGAGCGCCGCGTCTTTGATCGGATAGGGCAACAACTTCGATAATTTTTTGATCAAAGCCTTGGCGTATAGTTAAGGTTACGCCAATTTCTAGAGTTCGACTGGGCTTGGGTTTTTGCCCATCAATTTGTACCTTGCCATTTTCTATAGCACTCTTTGCTAGGGCTCGAGTTTTATAGAATCGCGCTGCCCATAACCATTTATCTATACGCACCTTATCCATTTGAATTTCCTGTAAATAGAGCCAAGTAATTTTCAACCATGGGATATTTACTATCGACTTGGCGCAATTGGTTACTAATAGGCTCTTTTATACTTAACAAATGTTTGATACCAAATTGTTGCGCCGAATCTAGCACGGCTTCAGAATCGTCGATAAACACCGTGGTATCTGGGTTAAAATCAATATTCCCTCGAAGAGAATGCCAGAATTTCTGTTGTTCCTTAGGTGCTTGGTAATCATGGGATGAAATAACCTCATCAAGCAGCCGTTCAATCTTACAGTTAGCAAACTTAAGTTGAATGCTAGGGCGATCGGAGTTGGTAATTAGAATGCGTTTTTTCTGCATGTCACCAAGCTGATTAAGGAATTCTAATACCTGTGCGCGCTCAGAAATTAGATGCTTAATATCTTCTTGAGCTTGAATAATATTGAGTTGAAATTGATCAGACCAATAGTCGGTGGAGTACCACTCCAGCTGACCTTGCTTTTGTTCTAGCCTTGAGGCGATGTAGCGAGTTATCTCACTAAGGTCTCCGCCATGAACCTGGCTGTATTTTTTGGGTAAATAGGTAGTCCAAAAATGATAGTCAAAATGTAAGTCTAGCAGTGTCCCATCCATATCGAGTAGCACTGTATCAATGCTATTCCAATCAAATTCGATGGGCAGGTTAATCAAAATAGATCCTCAGGCAATGGTTCTTGACCAGTGGAGGGCTGTATTCCTTTAGTTATCGATTTTGGAACAGTTTGTGATGTAAAAAATTCATAAATACCTGATTGATTGGGAGCTACGCGACTGCCAGTTTTGGGGTCAATTTTAATACTCACAATGCCAGTCGGCTGTGGTAAGTTTGTCTGCGGCTTATCTTTGAGCGCTTCAGCCATAAAATCAATCCAGATGGGCAGGGCAGCCGAGCCACCATATTCATTGCGCCCCAACTGAGCATAGTCATCAAAACCAACCCATGCGGTGGCTACCAAATGCGAAGAATAGCCAGAAAACCAAGCATCTCGTGGGCCATTAGTAGTTCCGGTTTTACCGCCAAGATCATTGCGCTTAAGCTTTTTAGCTTTTCTGCCAGTGCCTTTTTGAATAACATCTTTCAGCATAGAATCAATTAAAAATGCTGTGGGAGCATTTATAGCGCGTTGTGCTGAGATAGTTTCTGACTGAGGATGATTACGCAATGTTTGACTGATAAGCTGAAAATGGTCCTTTTCTGAATCGGGAATTGATTCTTCAGCAAGGGTATCCAATAACTGTTCTAGCTCTGAGTCTATTTGTTCGGCAGAAAAACCATCGGACTGTTCAATTTTTACTGTTTCGATACAGGGGTCGCAAGCAGTTTCAGGATTAGCTTGAAAAATTATATTGCCATCGCGATCAATCACCTTATCCAAAATATAGGGTTTTACTAGATAGCCGCCATTGGCAAATATAGTATAGCCGCGAGCTACATTCATAGGGGTTAAAGCATGGCTGCCCAAGGATAAGGATAAATCTGCCGGCATATCGCCTGTTTCAAAGCCCAGTTTTTGCAAACCCTGTAATGTGCGATCAATACCCATGCGTCTCACTAATCGAATAGACACTAGGTTGCGCGATCGGTAAAGCGCCTCACGAATTCTGGTAGGACCATAAAATTTGCCGCCATCATTTTCTGGTCGCCATATATCTTCTAGTTTACTGTCATCAAATACCACGGGGGCATCATTCACTGTAGATGCAGGCGTAAAGCCATTTTGCAAAGCTACAGTATATATAAATGGTTTAAAGCTTGAGCCTGGTTGACGTGCTGCTTGAGTGACACGATTAAAGCGACTTTGGCGATAATCAAAGCCACCGACTAGGGCTTTAATTCCACCTTCTTTTGGCGATAGGGCAATCATAGCTGCTTGGGCAGTTGGCAGTTGCGCAAGTTGAACAAAGCCTTGTTGCTTCTTGATGCGAATTAAATCGCCCACTTGGAAAATATCATGGGCAGACTCAATAGGCGCTGAACGTTGATTTGCCGTTTTAAATAGGCGTAAATCTTCCAAGCCATTAGCCCAATTAAGCGGTAATGTCTGCCCCTGACTATCGATGATTGTTAGGTGGTCATCGGCGACGAAGTTAACAATAGCTGGCTCAAGTTCGCCATAGCTTCGTGCATCATCGAGTGCTAACTGCCAATCTTCTTCAGCTAAAGCTGTCTGTTCCACACCACGATAACCATGGCGTTTGTCGTAGGCAATTAATCCAGCTTGAACTGATTGCGTAGCCTTGGCTTGTAGTCTGGAATCGATAGTAGTTATCGCGGTATAGCCCTCTGTATAGGCTTTAAGGCCATACTTTGCAATTACCTCTTGGCGCACCATTTCGGCGGCATAGGCGCCGTCAATTTTGGCAATTGAGCCATGGTAGCTGGCCTTGTCTTGTTCAGTGATCGCCAATTGATATTCACTTTTACTGATTTTCTTTAGGCTGAGCATGCGTCCAAGAATCCAGTCTCTTCTTTGCAGTGCTCGTTCAGGGTTGGCGATGGGGTTATATTTCGAGGGTGCTTTAGGCAGACCGGCAATCATTGCCATTTCTGCCAGTGTTAATTGATCAAGATTTTTACCGTAATACACCTGTGCGGCCGCACCGACGCCGTAAGCTCTATTACCCATATAAATTTTATTGGTATAGAGGGATAAGATTTCTTCTTTAGTTAGCTCTTCTTCAATTCTAAAGGCTAGTAAAATCTCATTGAACTTGCGGGTAAATTCCTGACGTTTGCTAAGAAAGAAGTTGCGCGCCACCTGCATGGTAATGGTGCTTCCACCACTGCGGATTGAGCCGGTAGTGATTAGCTCCATTGCTGCTCTTGCCAAACCCGAGACAACAATGCCGCCATGTTTAAAAAAGCTATCATCCTCAGCCGCTAAAAAGGCATCGACCATGGCTGGGGGTATTTGATTAAAGTTGACAGGGGAACGTTTTTTTTCACCAAATTCAGCAATAATTTGTAAATCTTCGGAGTAAACCTTGAGTGGAATCTGTAACTCAACGCGCTTGAGCTCATCGACTGAGGGGAGTTTGGGGCTAAGATATAAAAATAGACAAGATGCCAGTATAAGAAAACCGCCCACACCAAGAACTGTGAGGGTAAGTATGCCTTTTATTAATTTTTTATGTCTTTTAAGCAAGGTCTGCAGACGCCAAGGTTTCTTCCAGTGTATTATAGAGCCTTAAGACGCTGTTTTGTATTATTTGTTTTTGTATGTCAAATTACTCGGTTCACTTTAGGGCTCATTCTTGGATGCTGGGTTTGATAAGTGCTATGAGATTTTTTCTTGGTGTGATGGCTTAAAATAATAATCTTTATAATCAGTGCTGTGATTAACCAACCGGTTTTAAATTTAATATGAATGAACAACATATTTTCTTGGTAGGCCCCATGGGTGTCGGGAAGACCACTGTAGGTAAGCAATTGTCTGGCCTATTGCATCGCCCTTTTGTTGATGTGGACGCTGAGATTGAGTCTCGATGTGGCGCCGATATTCAGTGGATATTTGATATGGAAGGTGAGAAGGGGTTTCGTGAAAGAGAGTCAAAAGTGCTCGAAGATATTATTGCTAGCAACCCCAGTTCGGTTATTGCAACCGGTGGCGGAGTCGTATTGTCGGCTAAAAACCGACAGCTGCTTCATGCTAATGGTCAGGTGATATACCTTTCTGCGTCCAAAGAGCAACTTTATGAAAGAATGCGCCGAGACAAATCTAGACCGCTATTGCAGGTTGAAGACCGTGAAAAGGTTATTAATCAGCTGCTTGAAGTGCGCGACCCCCTGTATCGAGAAGTGGCCGATGTTGTATTTTCTTCAGAGGGCGGATCTGCGGCAAGAGTTGCCAAGATATTATTGGACGAATTGTCAAAGCATTGATAATTTATTTGACCCAAGCATAATATAAACCCACAACTGAACTGGTAAGAGTGTTACTTAAGATGAGCAAGCTAAATAATACCCCTTCAACGGCACAAATAAATGTCGAGCTTGAAGACCGTAGCTACCCAATATTTATTGGTTCGGGGCAGATGGCGGCTGTGGGCATATCGCGGTTTGTTCAGGGTAATAAGGTGCTTATTGTTACCAATACAACCGTAGCAGATCTCTACCTTTCTAAGCTTGAGGCCCAACTTAGTGATAAGCAGGTTGACACTATCGTTTTAGAAGATGGCGAGCAGTATAAAAATCTAGACACCTTAAATAGCATTTTGACCAAGTTACTTGAAAGCAAGCATGATCGTAAAACCACGCTAATTGCCTTGGGTGGCGGTGTGGTTGGTGATATCACTGGCTTTGCTGCTGCCTGCTATCAGCGGGGGGTGCCATTTATTCAGGTGCCAACAACACTTTTATCTCAGGTTGATTCTTCCGTGGGTGGTAAAACTGCAGTAAATCATCCCTTGGGAAAAAATATGATTGGTGCTTTTTATCAGCCCCAAGCAGTGGTGATTGATACTAATAGTCTTGCCACTTTGCCGGAACGTGAGTTCAGCGCAGGTATGGCGGAGGTTATTAAGTATGGGCTAATTGCCGATACAGACTTTTTTAATTGGTTGGAAGACAACACTTCTGCACTTAAGCAGGCAGATCAGGCGGCCCTAACCTATGCTATTGAAAGATCATGCCTTAATAAGGCTAAGGTAGTGAGTGCTGACGAAACAGAGCAGGGTATTCGGGCAATCCTTAATTTAGGTCATACTTTTGGTCATGCAATTGAGACGTTTCAAAATTATTCTGGCTGGTTGCATGGCGAGGCTGTTGCTGCTGGAATGGTAATGGCTTCTGAGCTATCCATGATGATGGGTGGCCTTTCGCAATCTGAATTTGATCGAATCAAAAATTTAATTAAAAGTTGGTCGTTACCAGTAGCTCCACCACAGGATATGACGGCTGAAGATTTCAATCTGCTAATGTATAGAGATAAAAAAGTGTTAGATGGCGAATTGCGATTAGTTTTATTGCGCGCTCTTGGCGATGCAGAAGTAACCAGTGAGTATTCGGTTAAAAGCCTGAAAACAGTGCTCTCAAGCAATTTTTCTTAGCAACAAAAGTAATTTTTTTAAAGAAATTTTACAGTTAGATAAACTATCCGTTTTCCAGTTTGCGTATAAGTGTTTGTCGAAACTGTGTCTCAAGTGTAAAATGTGCGCCTTTTCGCCCAGATGAGCTAAAACTGGGCTCAAAATCCACCTGTTAATTTTCAGAGTTTTAAATATGACTCAAAGCTTATGTCGGCTTGACGATTTTAAAGATAACTGCGGTTTTGGACTTATTGCCCATACCAAGGGTAAAGCCAACCACCAGTTACTACAAAACGCTATTAAAGCACTTACTTGTATGACTCACCGTGGTGGTGTAGCTGCAGATGGTAAAACAGGTGATGGCTGTGGTTTATTACTACAAAAGCCTGATTCGTTTCTTCGTGCTGTCGTCAAAGATTCTTTCGATAAAGAGTTGCCAGACCTATATGCGGTCGGCGCAATTATGCTCAACAGTGATAATGATCTTCGCGATCAGTCCAAAGCGATTATTGAAGAGGAGTTATCAGCTCAAGGGCTTGAAGTTATTGGCTGGCGTGAAGTGCCAACCGATGATAGCTGTCTTGGTCCGATTGCGATTGAGTCTCTTCCTGCATTTGAACAGGTTTTTGTCGCGCCCGGCAAGATCACTGAGCAAAATATCTTTTCCGCTAGACTCTATATGGGTCGACGAAAAGCTGAAAACCGTCTCGAAAATGATGATACTTTCCATATTGCCAGCCTAGGTATTAATGTCCTTAGCTATAAAGGCTTGATGATGCCGGTTGATTTACCACAGTTTTATACTGATTTGGCAGATCCTCGCCTTGAAACTGCTATCTGTGTATTCCACCAGCGCTTCTCTACTAATACTATGCCCAAATGGCCACTGGCTCAGCCATTTAGAATGCTTGCTCACAATGGTGAAATTAATACTATTGTCGGCAACAGAAACTGGTCTGTGGCGCGAACACCTAAATATAATACGGATTTATTACCAGACTTAACTGAGGCGGCACCGCTAGTGAATCGCACTGGTTCTGACTCATCTAGCCTAGACAATATGCTAGAGATGTTGGTTACAGGTGGTATGGATTTGCATTTAGCTGTTCGCGCGCTAGTGCCACCAGCTTGGCAGAATGTTGAAGATATAGACCCAGATCTGCGTGCATTGTATGACTATCTTTCAATGCACCAAGAACCTTGGGATGGCCCGGCCGGATTAGTAATAACCGATGGTAGATTTGCTGTTTGTACCCTAGATCGAAATGGCTTGCGCCCATCGCGCTGGGTAATGACAGATGATGATGTAATTACCGTAGCGTCTGAAGTTGGTGTCTATGACTATGCCCCTGAATCAGTGGTTGCCAAAGGTCGATTAGGGCCAGGTGATATTCTGTCTATCGATACAGAAAAGGGACAGATAATGTTCCGCGACGAGGTTGAAACTGAATTAGCCGCTCGCAACCCTTATAAACAATGGTTGAGAGATGGACACTTCTCTATTGCATCAACCTTCGATATGGATAGTATTGAACTTGAGGGCACGTTATCCCGCGAGCAGATTCGAACCTATATGAAGATGTTCCAAGTATCTTTCGAAGAGAGAGATCAGGTATTGCGCCCGCTAGCTGAAGGCGGCCAAGAAGCCACTGCATCTATGGGTGATGACACTCCAATGGCAGTGCTTTCATCCAAACATCGCAATGTGTTTGATTACTTCAGGCAGCAGTTTGCTCAGGTTACTAACCCACCAATTGATCCCCTAAGAGAATCTATTGTGATGTCTCTGGGTGTTGAATTGGGTCGCGAAGGCAGTATTTTTGAAGAAAAAGCTGATTTGGCATGCCGTATTGGCCTTTCAAGCCCAGTGCTTTCACCGAAAAAGTACTACGCGCTTAAGGCCAACGAATTCGAAGAGTTCCCAGTACAAAAATTCGATCTTAATTTTGATCCAGCAGAAGAGGATTTATCTTCAGCTATTCAGCGAATCTGTTCCGAAGTTGAAGTGGCAGTTAAATCTGGCGTTTCAGTATGTATTCTCTCGGATCACGATATAGCGCAACCAAAACTGCCAATTCATATTCTTTTGGCAGTGGGTGCGGTGCATAATCACTTAACGGTTAATGGACTTCGCTGTGATGCCAATATCGTGGCAAGCACGGGTTATGCGCGCGATTCACACCAAATTGCTACGCTGATTGGTTGTGGTGCTTCATTGGTGTATCCATACCTAAGCTATCACGTATTATGTGATCTTATCAGCAGTGGCGAGACTCTAGTAGATGTAGATACTGCGTTTAGACATTACCGTAAGGGTATCAATAAAGGCCTATTAAAAATCCTATCTAAGATGGGTATTTCTACTATTGCCTCTTATCGTGGTGCATTGCTATTTGAAGCAGTGGGACTTAGTGAACAAATTATTGACCTTTGCTTCCCAGGATTAACTAGCCGAATTCAAGGTGCTAGTTTTGTCGATTTCCAGCAGGATCAGCTTGAGTTGAGTCAAACTGCTTGGAAAATGCGCAAACCGATTAATCAGGGTGGTCTTCTTAAATATGTTCATGGCGAGGAATACCACGCTTATAATCCTGATGTAGTTCAGACTATGCACAAAGCTGTGCAGCACGATGACTACAGTGCATGGTTAGACTATGCTGAACTGGTCAATACCCGACCCGCTGCGGCACTTCGCGATCTATTAAAGCTTAAAGATGATGTTAAGCCGATTGATATAAGTGAAGTTGAATCCTATTCAAATATTGTTAAGCGTTTTGATTCTGCAGGTATGTCACTAGGTGCACTATCACCAGAGGCACATGAATCATTAGCTGAGGCAATGAATGGTCTTGGCGGTCGATCTAATTCAGGTGAAGGTGGTGAAGATCCATCTCGCTATGGCACCATTAAGTCATCGAAGATCAAACAGGTTGCTTCAGGTCGCTTTGGGGTTACTCCAGCTTATCTAAGAAGTGCCGAAGTGATTCAGATTAAAGTGGCTCAGGGTGCTAAACCCGGTGAAGGTGGCCAACTTCCTGGTGGTAAGGTCAATGATCTAATTGCGCGATTGCGCTATTCAGTGCCAGGGGTAACACTTATCTCACCACCGCCACACCATGATATTTATTCCATTGAGGATTTAGCGCAGCTGATCTTTGATTTAAAACAGGTTAACCCCGATGCGCTCATCTCGGTCAAACTAGTATCGAGACCCGGTGTGGGTACAATTGCTGCCGGTGTAGCCAAGGCTTATGCTGACCTTATTACCATCTCTGGTTACGACGGCGGTACTGCGGCAAGCCCTGTTAGCTCGATCCGTTATGCCGGCTCGCCTTGGGAGCTTGGCCTAACCGAGACTCATCAAACACTGCGTGCCAACGATTTGCGTGATAAGGTTCGAGTGCAAACTGATGGTGGTTTAAAGACTGGTTTAGACGTTGTTAAAGCAGCAATATTAGGAGCAGAGAGCTTTGGTTTTGGTACCGGCCCTATGGTTGCCCTCGGGTGTAAATACCTGCGAATCTGTCACCTTAATAACTGTGCTACTGGTGTTGCTACGCAGAATGATCGTCTGCGAAATGACCACTATCGCGGCACTGTTGCTATGGCAACTAACTTCTTCAAGTTTATGGCCATGGAAACCCGCGAATGGATGGCGAGCTTGGGTGTTCGTTCCCTTGAAGAGATGATTGGGCGCGTTGATTTACTGGAACTTTTACCCGGTAAAACTAGCAAGCAGAAAAATCTTGATCTAAGTCCGTTGATTGAAGATCGCCCAGAAATTAGTCATAAGCCGCAATCTTGCGGTGTGGCGCAGAACGATCCATTTGATAAGGGCTTACTAGCTGAACAGATGGTTAAAGATATGTTGCCAGCTATTGAGTCGAAAAGTGGTGGTACTTTCGATTATGATATTTGTAACTGTGATCGTTCTATTGGTGCGCGTCTCTCGGGCGAAATTGCAGTAAGACATGGCAATGCGGGAATGAAAGATAATCCAGTAACACTTAAACTTCGAGGGGTTGCGGGACAGTCTCTGGGTGTTTGGAATGCTGGTGGGCTGGATATTTACCTCGAAGGTGATGCCAATGATTATGTAGGTAAGGGCATGTCCGGTGGTAAACTCGTACTTAGCCCGCCTACAGAAAGTGGCTTTGAAGCCAAGGCTACGCCAATTATGGGCAATACCTGTCTCTACGGTGCTACAGGCGGTTCGCTCTATGCAGCTGGTTCTGTGGGTGAGCGATTTGGTGTTCGAAACTCTGGTGCTAGAGCCGTTGTAGAAGGAGCTGGAGACCACTGTTGTGAGTATATGACAGGTGGTATTATTACTGTATTAGGTTCTACAGGGTATAATTTCGGTGCTGGAATGACTGGTGGCTTTGCCTATGTCTTAGATACGGATCGTAAATTTGTCGATCGCTACAATATGGAGCTAATCGATATTCAGCGGGTTACTAGTGAAGCGCTTGAATCTCATCGTGGCTTCCTTATTGCAACGATTGAAGCGCATGTGCGCGAGACTGGCAGCCCATGGGCACAACATATTTTGGATAATTTTTCTGACTTTGCTTCTCAGTTTTGGCTGGTTAAGCCAAAGGCATCAAGTTTACAAAGTCTATTGGCACAAGCAAACGCTGTTTCCAAGTAAGTAAAAGATTTATAGAGAATAAGTTTATGGCAAGACCAAATAATGATTTTCAGTTTCTCGATGTAGAGCGAGTTGATCCACCGAAGCGCGATATGGATCGCAGAAAAGGTGAATTCGTCGAGATTTATGACCCGTTTAATCAGAACACAGCTGAGACTCAGTCTCATCGTTGTCTGTCTTGTGGTAATCCCTATTGTGAGTGGAAATGCCCAGTTCATAACTATATTCCCGATTGGTTGCAGTTAGTGGCTGAGGGTAATTTGTTAGAAGCTGCTGAGCTAAGTCATCAAACTAATTCACTACCTGAAGTCTGTGGGCGAGTATGTCCGCAAGATCGACTCTGTGAAGGTGCCTGTACCCTAAATGATGGTTTTGGTGCGGTAACCATCGGCTCAGTGGAAAAATATATTACCGATACAGCCCTAGCCATGGGTTGGCGTCCAGATATGTCTAAAGTTGTTTGGACTAATAAAAAAGTCGCTGTTATCGGCGCTGGTCCTGCAGGCATTGGCTGTGCAGATATTCTAGTTCGCAACGGCGTCAAAGCAGTTGTATTTGATCGTTACCCCGAAATTGGTGGATTGCTAACCTTTGGTATTCCGGAGTTTAAGCTAGAAAAACATGTAATTAGCACGCGTCGTGAAGTCTTAGAAGGTATGGGTGTTGAATTCCGTCTTAATACCGAAATTGGTAAAGATGTTCTGATTGATCAATTGCTTGAAGAATATGATGCAGTATTTATGGGAATGGGTACCTATAACACCATGAAAGGTAATTTCCCTGGTGAAGACCTTCCCGGTGTCCATGAGGCGCTTAAGTTTCTTGTAGCTAATGTTAATCGTAATCTTGGTTTTGAAAAATCAGCCGATGATTTTATTAACCTTAAAGATAAGCGTGTTGTTGTTCTTGGTGGTGGTGATACCGCTATGGACTGTAACCGAACCTCTATCCGTCAGGGTGCAACCAGTGTTACCTGTGCCTATCGTCGCGATGAAGAAAATATGCCAGGTTCTCGCAGAGAAGTTAAAAATGCTCGCGAAGAGGGTGTGGTATTTAGATTTAATCTCCAGCCCGTCGAGATCGTTAGCAACGACGATGGCGTAGTATCTGGAGTAAAAGTTGTTTCCACTCAGATGGGTGAACCAGATGCCAATGGACGCCGCCGTGCAGAACTTATTCCTGGAAGTGAAGAAATTATTCCTGCCGATGCCGTATTGGTTGCCTTTGGCTTTAAGCCAAGTCCGCCAAGCTGGCTAAACGACGTCAAAGTCGACACAGCAGACTGGGGTGGTGTAGTTGCTCCTGAAGAGCAGACCTATGCCTTCCAAACTACAAACCCTAAGGTATTTGCTGGTGGTGATATGGTTCGCGGTTCAGATTTAGTAGTAACCGCAGTATTTGAAGGTCGTCAGGCCGCTGAAGGTATCCTCGATTACTTGGATGTCTAAACTGCAATTATTTACAGATTGAGTCGTTAATGACAGAGCTTAAAAATGACCGCTTTCTAAAAGCGTTAATGCGTCAGCCAGTGGATCGCACGCCGATCTGGATAATGCGCCAAGCAGGGCGTTATCTACCTGAGTACAGAGCGACAAGATCTCAGGCAGGAGACTTTATGAGTCTCTGTAAAAACACCGATTTGGCCTGCGAGGTGACTATGCAGCCACTGGAGCGTTTTGAGCTTGATGCTGCCATTCTTTTCTCTGATATCCTAACTATTCCCGATGCTATGGGTCTTGGGTTGTATTTCGCCGAGGGTGAAGGGCCTAAGTTTCGCAAACCAGTGCGTACTGAAAAGGATATTGAACAACTTAAAGTTATCAATACCGCGTCTGATTTAACCTATGTCACCGATGCTGTATCTACTATTCGGCGTGAACTCAATGGTCGAGTCCCCCTTATAGGTTTTTCCGGAAGTCCTTGGACTCTGGCAACCTATATGATCGAAGGTCAGAGCAGCAGAGATTTTGCCCGCGCTAAAACTATGCTCTATACCCAGCCTGAATTACTACATCAGCTGCTAGATAAGTTAGCCTTATCGGTCATTGATTATCTCAATGCTCAAATCGCTAGTGGCGCTCAAGCTGTGCAGATTTTTGACACCTGGGGTGGGGTGCTAAGCCACGCAGCTTACCAAGAGTTTTCACTAGCCTATATGCAAAAGATTGTGGCTGGATTAAATACCCAGTCAGAAGGACGTCAGGTGCCGGTTATTCTATTCACCAAAGGTGGTGGTCAATGGCTCTCAGCTATGGCTGACACTGGTTGTAATTGCCTGGGCTTGGACTGGACTACTAATATAGGCACTGCTCGTCAGTCAGTGGGGGATCGTGTCGCACTACAGGGCAATATGGATCCCTCTGTTCTGCGTGGTAGTGACGATTCAATTAGAGCGGAAGTTGCCACTATTTTGAGCGCCTTCGGCGAAGGCGCAGGTCATGTATTTAATTTGGGTCATGGTATCACCCCGGACATAAACCCTGATAAGGTTAAGATACTTGTGGATGAAGTACATATAAAATCTGCAGTTTAGCCTCTAAACCAAGATCATCGGCTCTCCATTGAGAGCTGCTTTAGTCACTTCTCTCATCAGTAATTATGGTTTCTCAGGGCAATCACACACCACATCCAAGCCTATGCTTCTCAAATAGCGGCAGTACCAATAGGTGCCATTAACCGAGTAATAATTCTGCGCTCTACCACATTCAGCTAAATTCTTATCAGATGCATCAGAGCAGGACGTTTTGTTGATCGTCATACGATACGCTGCAACAAATTCACCCGTTCTGTCACAGCCAGCATTACAGTGAACATAAAAAACTTTTTTCTTAGTGCTAGCTCCGCCCTCAGTACTTGATTGAAGCATCTTATGTAGCTTTTTCACCTCTTTATATATTGTTTTATTATGCTGAGAGACTTTATTGACATCAATTTTTGTCAGAGTACGCAACAGTAGAAAAGTGGGATACAATAAATCTAGAGATACCTTACCAACTGTTCTTAATCTTTCATTTGCAGGGACTATCTCAGTGATACCATATAAAGGCCAATGAATAAAATGACCCTTATCGGGGTTATCCTCGAAGAATTTCCTTTCAATTTTCAAATCAAATTCATCGGCTGCTGAATTGAGTAAACTGATATCTATAAGCTCAAAGTTATCTGCGGTTAACTTTTCATGCCCCTCTTGCTCAAGTCTGTTATTCATCACAGAAATTAATTCGGCATAGGCGAACCTTCGGTTTTTCTCATTACCAACTAGGGGTTCATTACCTCTAAAAAAGTAGGCCCCATCTATTTCATCGACTAAATGAACTCGATTTGAATCAAAATCTAAACCTGGCTTACTAAACAAACCTACACAACCAGCTAAAGAAAAAAAGACTGCAAAAACTAGATAGCGATACATAGTATTCCCTCAAAAAATTACTTTGACTAGGGATAAACACAACAGACATAGAAGGATGGTTCCTTCTAGTAAGACAGCTTGATCCAATAGAAGTGTAGGATAAAAATGTGATGGATTTGCGGTAATGATGAAAACTATATTTTTATGCAAAAAATGTCATTCAATATTCAATATAGTTAGGCAACCTTAATTAGGCGCTGCATAAACCAGCATATAGCTATGTATTTAGAGGCTCTGGTTACACCGATAAACCTATTTTTTCGCCCATTTTAACGGGATTTAGCGATTGAATATTATTCTCAAGTGAAATGCGGTTTTCAGGAAATAGCAAAATAACTGTAGAGCCAAATTTAAATCGGCCAATTTCATCGCCCTTTGCAAACTGGATATTCTGTTCACTGTAATCAGTTTCTCTAACGGCGCCGGGACCTGGTTTTTCCATGCCACCCCATACTGTTTCAATGCCAGCAACTAGCATTGCGCCGACAAAAATAACCGAAAAATGGCCTATCTGTTGCGATTTAAATTCGCACACCAAGCGCTCATTGCGAGCAAATAAATTAGGCACCATTTCAGCGGTTTGCTGATTCACCGAAAATAGCTCGCCGGGAATATATCTACCACATAAAAGTTGGCCATCAGCCGGTATATGTACCCGATGGTAATCTTTAGGTGATAGGTAAATGGTTGCAAATATACCGTTTTCATACTGCTTTGCTTGTTTTGAATCTCCCACCAGTCGAGCCAGGGAATAATCCACATTTTTTGCCTGCATAATTCTATTTTTGCTGATTTTTCCCGCTTGACTAATCACGCCATCAGCCGGCGAGGTAATGATATTGGCGGCGCTATCAAGGGGTCTAGACTCTGGCTTTAACGCTCGAGTAAAAAATGCATTAAAGCTATCATAGCTGGATAAATCATCACTAATCGCCTCATCCATATTAATATCAAAGGTTTTAATCGCTCGATTGATGAGTGTGTTCTTTAGCCAATTGTTTTTAGATGCTGCTAATTTTGCAATCAACCTCGAAAGGGCATGTTTTGGGAGCAGGCGTTGCAATGCCACAAATAATTCAGCGCGATGGTTCATGATATTTATCTCTATTATTTAGAGCCAAGTTCGATAGGTGTATGTTCTAGGTTGCCCCATTCACTCCATGAACCATCATAGCCACGAATACGGCTATAGCCAAGAATTCGAGCCACCATATAGGTAAAACTTGAGCGATGGTGACTTTGGCAGTGAGTGGCAATCTGCTTATCTTTTGAAAGACCTAAATTATCTAAAATTTGTTGAGCATCCTTGCGAATTCGCAAATTATTGTCGCGATCCATAAGTTCAGTCCATTCAAGATTAATCGCGCTGGGAATATGCCCTCCACGAGCAGAGCGAATAATATCTCCGCTATACTCCCCCGGGCTCCGTGCATCCCATACCGCAAAATCAGAATTATCTAGGCCCTCAATAATCTCACTAGCAGTAATTCTTGTGTTTGAACAGGGTTCAATAACTGCATTAACTTCAATGCTATTAGGTTGATTGACAATAGACTCAACGGGAAATCCCTCTTTGATCCAAGACACAATGCCACCATTGAGATACTGCCAGTTATTAAGCCCTAAAAGATCCATTGACCAAGCAATTCTTCCAGCCCAGCCACCGCCTTCATCATCGTAAATAACCACTTTTTGTGAATCATCTATACCTAAATAAGCCATCACAGCCGCCAGTTTGGAAATTTCTGGACAGGCGCCTGGTACTGGAGCCACACCAGCAACTAAATGCTGACCAGAAAGATGCACAGCCCCAGGCACATGCTGTTGTTGATACAGCGATGGATTACACAAGTCGACAATAATTAGGTCAGGTGAATCTAGCTGTTCTTTTAAATGTTGGGGTTCAATAAGATGATTCATAAGGCGTATTTAATGATAAGTAAAACGCGATTTTAACAGAAATCATCACTGGTTTGATAAGTGATTCGGTTAATTGTCTAAACTATTAATAATTTGCCGATAGTTATCTAGGCGCTGTTGCTGGAGCTCACCTGAGGCTACCGCAGCAACTAAAGCACAGCCAGCGTCAGACTCATGCTTGCAGTCGCGAAACTTACAGTGACCTAAAAAAGGTCTGAAATCTTTAAACCCGTTAATAATGGCCGCTTGATTTAAATGGGTAAGAGCAAACTCCCTAATACCTGGCGAATCAATAACTACACCGCCGTTATCCAAATGAATTAATTTTGATGCTGTGGTGGTATGGGTTCCCTCATTAGTTGCCTCAGAGAGAGGCCCTACTGCACTATTATTTTCTGGTACCAATTGATTGATCAATGAAGATTTCCCAACCCCTGACTGACCGACAAAGATACAGCTTTTATCTACTAAATAGGCTTTAAGCTGGTCTAAGCCGCCATGGTTGATGGCAGATACACAAATAACCTGATAGCCAATCGATTGATAGCTTTCAATAATGGCATTAACTTCTGAGTCGCTCTGCTGATCTAAAAGATCAGTTTTATTAAGCACAAGGAAGGGTTCAATACCCTGAGCTTCTGCAGCCACTAGATAACGGTCCAGTAGATTGCTTTGAGGCGCAGGCTGAACAGCAAAAACTACGCCGATACGATCAATATTGGCCGCTACTGGACGAAGTTTTCCATAGTTATCTGGGCGGATTAATTCAGATTGGCGAGGTTCAAGCGCAACAACTACACCCTGAGGCTCAGCATGTCGCCAAATTATTTTATCGCCTGTTACCAAAGTTGGAATATTGGCGCGTACAAAACAGCGCATAATTTCGCCGGAAAAAGGCGCAGAATGACCCTCAATATCTACTTGGCTGCCATAGTTGGTAATTACAGTGCCACTAATCTCAGTGCCAAGCCCATCAAGGCTTTCAACCGTTTTGTCATCTAGGTATTGTTTTGAATCAGCCTTTTCACGCCGGCGATTTTGAATCGACTGAATGCGTTCCTGCTGACGTTTGCTGAGTTTTCGATTTCCCATCTATATCCAAACCATTAGTTTTACAATCTTACCATATCATTTCTAGTGGTCTAGCGGGTAAGCATATAGCATAATTAGCCTTATAAAAAATTTTGCGCACAACTTAGGGACCTTGGTAAATGACAAATCAAAACCTTAATCTAATTTGGATCGATCTTGAAATGACAGGCTTAGACCCATTGCAGGAGCGCATTATCGAAATCGCCACGGTAGTAACAGACTCTGAACTCAATGTTCTGGCTGAGGGTCCGTCTATTGCTGTTAATCAGTCTGATAAGTTACTTCTGGGGATGGATGAATGGAATACCAATCAACATGGTAGATCGGGTCTTACCGAAAGAGTGCGTAAAAGCAGAGTTACAGAGGCGCAGGCCGAAGCAGCGACCATAGATTTTCTTAAACAGTGGGTCCCACAAGGGGTTTCACCTATGTGCGGTAATTCAATTGGTCAAGATCGTCGATTTCTGGTGCGTTATATGCCAGAGTTAGCCGACTATTTTCATTATCGCAATCTGGACGTTAGTACACTAAAAGAACTTGTAAGGCGCTGGAAGCCGGAACTGATTAATGGCTTTAATAAAAAGGGATCACACCTTGCTATGGATGATGTCTATGACTCGATTGAGGAGCTAGCTTATTACCGCCAAGTGTTTATCCAGCAATAGTCTCTAACTTTTGGCGCTGCTGCTTTATTGCCCAGACCACATGTTCTTTTACTAATTCAGAGGCATCAGGCGCCGTTTGCTCCAGCTGCTGTAATATTTTTTCAGAGCCATCAGCATTGCCCAAGCCCACCGCTAAATTTCTAAGCCATCGCTGATAGCCAATTCGGCGAATGGGTGAGCCTTCAGTGTTGCTTAAAAACTCATCTTCAGTCCATTTAAACAGCGTTAAAAGATCTGAATTATCTAAATTGTGACGAGGAGAGAAATCCATCTCTTTAGTTTTCGGCGCGCCACGGTTCCATGGGCAAATAATCTGGCAATCATCACAGCCAAATACTCGATTGCCCATCAAAGGACGAAATGATTCCGGTATGGACTCTTTATTTTCAATGGTTTGGTAAGAAATACATTTTCTGGCATCTAATACATAGGGTTCAGGAAAGGCATCGGTAGGGCAGACTTTGAGACAGGCGCGGCAATTACCGCATCGATTGGGTTGCTCTAAATTATCCACCGGTAAAGGCACTGAGGTATATATTTCTCCCAGAAAAAACCAAGAACCGGCTTTATTATTGATTAAAAGGCTATTTTTTCCAATCCAGCCCAATCCAGCCTGCTCAGCAAGGGGTTTTTCCATTACTGGAGCACTATCAACGAAAGGTCGCTGAGAAAGATTTAAACCAGGTAGTTGCTGTTCGATTTTGCGTGTTAATTCAGCTAAGCGCTTGCGAATTAACTTATGATAATCACGGCCCAGTGCATAGCGTGAAATGTAAGCCTTATTGTTATCCTTTAAAACTGCCACCATATTTTCATCAGCTAGATAGTCCATTCGCACGGAAATCACTCTGAGAGTGCGGGCAACCAATTTATCAATTTTATAGCGCTTATCACCATGTTCCGACATCCAATCCATACTGCCTTGATAGCTATTATCAAGCCACAGTCGCAAGCGCTGAGATGCCTCATCTAAGTTAGGTTTAACAATCGCAACTTGCTGAAATCCCAAATCCTCACCCCAATGTTTAATATTGGTGGCGAGTTCTTGAAGAGACTGTGTGTCTAAGTTATCAAATTGCTTAGTTTCGGGCATGTGTTCTCAGTCAATCTAACTTATAATTACTGCAATTTTACTGAGATATAAACAAAATGTCGCATTTTCTATCAGATAGTCAGTTACAGGATAATTTATACAGCGCCAATACAGTGCGAAAAATTGACCAATCGGCGATCACTAAACTAAATAATGATGCCATAAAGCTAATGAATCGAGCCGGAATGGCAGCGTTTGATGAATTAGTCGAAGCATTTGGTAAGCCAAGCTTAATCACTGTGTTTTGTGGTTCAGGCAATAATGCCGGTGATGGCTATATTCTAGCCGCAAGAGCTGCACAAAAATGTATTCCAGTACAGGTATTGGAATTGTCAGAGACTAAAAAGTTGTCGAGCGAAACATTGAATGCCCGACAATATGCCCAAGACAATAATGTAAGTTTGAATGGTTTCAATCCTGACCAAGAAATTATGGAAGGGGTGATTGTCGATTGTCTTCTAGGCATTGGCTATAAAGGCAAGCTACGCAAGCCATATGACCAAGCCATTAATCTTATAAATACTGCTGAATTGCCGGTTTTATCGATGGATATACCCTCAGGGCTTAATCCAGATACAGGAGCTATTGAAGATAATGCGGTAACAGCAGATTTAACTGTCACCTTCGTTGCCGCCAAGCAAGGACTATTTACTGGAAAGGGCCCAGCACTTTGTGGTGAGATTATCTACCATTCGCTGGATATTTCAGAGCATTTATTTGACCAATTTCAGCCTTCAGCTAAATTATTAGATCTGTTTCAACTGCTTGAGTTATTGCCACATTTTGTAGGGGATGAGTACAAAAATCAAAAAGGCCACTGCATGGTCATTGGTGGCGATCATGGCTATGGCGGGGCTGCTTCTTTAGCGGCAGAAGCAAGTCTTCGAGTTGGCAGTGGTCTAACGTCGGTTGCAACACAGCCGCAACATGTATCAAATATCCTCGCCCGTTGTCCAGAGATTATGGCTTGCGGTGTGACTTCAGGACAGCAACTTGAACCATGGTTAGAAAAACCAACGGTGCTAGTTGTGGGGCCTGGCTTAGGTCGTACTTCATGGTCAGAGCAGCTACTGCAAAAAGTCGTAGCATCCGGCTTGCCTATGGTTCTTGATGCTGATGCGCTTAATATTCTCGCTGATGGACGAGTGGTAAAAACTACAAATCACTCCTGGATATTAACCCCTCACGCTGGTGAGGCTGCGCGCTTATTAAAAATTAGTGTTGCCGAAGTTGAGGCAGATCGGTTTTCGGCAGTGCAACAAATTCAACAAAAATACAATGCAGTGGTTTTATTAAAAGGCCCTGGGTCATTAATTGCCGGGGATAATCAAATCACTAAAGTTTGCCCCTATGGAAATCCCGGTATGGCAACAGCGGGAATGGGGGACTTGCTAAGTGGCATTATTGGCGGTTTGGTTGCTCAGGGCCTCAGCCTTCAAGATGCGGCTGAACTTGGTTGTTGCCTGCATTCAGCGGCCGCAGATAAGCTGGTTGACAGCACTGGTTATCGCGGCATTGCAGCAACAGATGTTTTGCCACACTTGCATAGGCTACTTAATCAGGGGTACCAATAATGGTCTCTGCCAGTGGTGTTCAGTTATCCGTTAATCTTGAGGGTGAGCGCAAGATGCAAGATTTTGGCGCTCATATAGCTACGGTTATAGGCAAAATAGATGCACCCTTGTTAATGCTATTGAACGGCGATCTAGGTGCTGGAAAAACAACCATTAGCCGTGGTGTGTTGCAGGGCCTTGGACATCAAGGGGCGGTAAAAAGCCCAACCTACACCTTGGTAGAGCCCTATGAGCTTGATATAGGTACGGTTTACCACTTTGATTTATACCGTTTAATAGACTCTGAGGAATTGGAGCATATTGGTTTTTCAGATTACCTATCATTGGCTAAGTTGTGCATAATAGAGTGGCCAAAAAATGGCGGCAGTTATATTCCTAAGCCAGATATATCAATTGATATTAGTGTTTATCAATCGAGTCGCCAAGTGACTCTTGATTCAATGACTGAGTACGGCAATCAATGTATAAATTTATTACAGCAAAAGTAAAAATTATTTAGGGTAGAGTTGGTGCAATTTCTAAAACAATTAAAAATTTATATCGCCACCCTAAGTATTTTGACTGTTCTCTCTGGTGGGGCATTTATCACATCAGTAAATGCTGCAGAAATTGGTTCTGTCCGTTTGTCGCAGACAGCAGAAAAAACCAGAATTGTATTTGATATAAAAGGTGCCATTGATTACAAGGTTTTTCAATTAAAAAATCCCCAGCGGTTAGTGATTGATGTGACAAATGTCCCTAAAAAGCCTAAGTTATCTCATTTAAAGTTAAAAAATAGCCCAATCACGACAATGCGAGCAGCTCATCGCAATGGAAATGATTTACGCATTGTTTTAGATCTAAAAAAAGCGGTTAGCCAAAAACACTTTACTCTCAAGGCCGATAAGCTGTCGAATAATCGATTGGTGATTGACTTATACGCCAATAAACCGGATAAAAGTCGTTCCGTTGAAGAGGTGATAGAGCAAACCAATCGTAAAATTGTTATTGCTATTGATGCCGGTCATGGTGGAAAAGACCCAGGAGCATTGGGCCCAAACCGCATGCGCGAAAAAATTGTTGTATTGCAAATCTCCAAACGCCTAGAAAAGCTATTTGACAAAGACCCCAATTATGATGCTATTTTGGTACGCACCGGTGATTACTACCTAGCCCATCGCAAGCGCACCAAAATTGCCCGAGATAATAAGGCTGATTTCTTTATTTCAATTCATGCTGATGCTTTTACTGATCCCCGTGCCAATGGTGCCTCGGTCTACGCGCTTTCAAACCGCGGAGCTACCAGTGAAGCCGCGAGATTTTTAGCTAAGAAACAAAATAATACGGATTTAATCGGTGGAGCTACCGCGCTTAGTTTGGGCGATAAAGATGAAATGCTAGCCGGTGTTCTGCTCGATCTTTCAATGACCGCAACCATGAGTACTAGTCTAGACGCTGGCAAACTTGTGCTAAAACAAATGGGCTCGGTTGCAAGGCTTCATAAAAAGAAAGTCGAACAGGCTGGTTTCTTGGTGTTGAAGTCGCCAGATATTCCCTCTTTACTTATTGAAACAGGGTTTATTTCAAACAAAGCAGAGGCGCGTAAACTGGCCAGTGCTGATTACCAACAGAGAATGGCAAAAGCTATTTATAACGGGCTCGATCAATATTATTCCATGCACCCACCAGAGGGTTCGTTATTAGCTAAAGTGATGAGTCAAGAACCATTGCGCTACACCGTAGCGCGAGGCGATACGCTGTCAGAAATTGCCTCCCAATATAAAGTCTCAATGAAAAAAATTATGCGCTACAATAAAATGTCATCAAGCGTTATTCGCGTTGGCCAAGAGATTAATATTCCTGGTCGCTAAGAACATTAAATATACGGACACTAGGCTATGCCAACAATAAATACCCTAAGCCCACAACTCGCCAATCAGATTGCGGCGGGTGAAGTAGTCGAACGTCCGGCTTCTGTGCTCAAAGAATTGGTAGAAAACAGCCTTGATGCCGGAGCAACAAGAATAGATATTGAAGTCGAGCAGGGCGGTGTGAAGCGTCTCTGTGTACGCGATAATGGCTGTGGCATAGATCAATCAGATATGTCATTGGCGCTGAGTCGTCATGCTACCAGTAAGATTTCAGATATCGATGATTTAGAAGCAGTTGGTACCCTTGGTTTTAGGGGTGAAGCACTGGCGAGTATAGCCTCAGTATCGCGCCTGTCCCTGACCTCTAATAGTGGAGAAAATCAAGCGTGGAAAGCCGTCAGTGAAGGGCGAGATATGGCGGTCGATGTTCAGCCGGCAGCTCATCCAGCGGGAACGAGTGTCGATGTAAGAGATTTATTTTTTAATACTCCAGCTAGAAGAAAATTTTTACGCACCGAAACCACAGAGTATAACCGCATTGATGATCACGCTAAAAAGCTTGCGTTAAGTCATATGAATGTGGCTTTTAGTTTAAGACATAACCAGCGCGTGAATCTTAATCTTCAGCCTGCACAGTCGGTGCTTGAGCAGGAAAAACGGGTGGCTGACATATGTGGCAAGCCATTTATGGAGCAAGCTTTGTATGTGGATAATGAACGCACTGGAATAAGACTCTGGGGCTGGATTGGACTACCTACATTTTCAAGAAGCCAGACTGATCTTCAGCACTTTTTCGTCAATGGTCGAAGTATTCGCGACAAGGTAGTATCCCATGCGGTGCGACAGGCCTATCAAGATGTTCTTTATCATGGTCGTCACCCAGCCTTTGTACTGTTTCTCGAAATCGAGCCAAAGGATGTAGATGTCAATGTTCACCCGACTAAGCATGAAGTTCGTTTTAGAGATAGTCGAGTTATTCATGGTTTTGTTTCCGGTACATTACAAAAAGCCTTGGCTCAAGATCGTCCTCAGGATCATCTTCAATCCAATGAAGTACAGGGTCTGCTTCCAGAGGAGGCGATTCCGGTTCAGTCAGCTATGGGTTTAGCGCCAACCTCTAAACCCTTCAATTACGCTCCTCAGTCCTCAGGTTTTCAAGGACATTCGGTTAATACACCAATGCACGCCTATCAATCTCTATATGGAGATGGCGGCAGTGAGGAATCCGCTACAATCCCGCCTCTAGGTTTTGCCATAGCTCAACTAAAGGGTATCTTTATCTTGGCAGAAAATGAGCAGGGTATGATTGTTGTAGATATGCATGCAGCACATGAGCGAATAACCTATGAGCAGATGAAAACAGATTTTGACAAAGAAGGTCTGATATCACAGCCATTACTGGTGCCAGAAAGTTTGTCAGTTAGTCAGCGCGAAGCAGATGCAGTGGAGCAAAACCCCGATGTTTTTGTGCGTCTAGGTTTTACTGTTGAACGCGCCGCCGCAGAAAGTGTAGTGGTTAGAGAAATTCCTGCCCTATTGCGCGGCACTCAAGTAGAAGCCTTGTTGCGGGATGTTATTTCAGATGTTTTAGAGCACGGTACTTCAGAGCGAATTAGACAGCAAATTAATGAAATACTATCAACTATGGCCTGCCATGGCTCGGTCAGAGCAAATCGTAAGCTAACCATCCCAGAGATGAATGCACTGTTACGAGATATGGAAGCCACAGAGCGCAGCGGCCAATGTAACCATGGTCGTCCTACCTATTTTCAGCTTAGTCTCGATGAATTAGATAAACTATTTTTGCGCGGCCGGTGAGAATTAACTTGGACAATAAACAGCAGCTACCAGTAATATTTTTGATGGGTCCAACTGCCAGTGGAAAAACTGATCTTGCCATATCATTGCTCGAGCATATGCCGATTGAACTGATCAATGTGGATTCGGCACAAATTTATCAGCAGATGGATATTGGTACCGCCAAGCCCAATGCTGAAACCTTAATCAAGGCACCTCATCGATTGCTCGGATTCTGCGATCCCTCTCAGGGCTATAGTGCGGCCGACTTTGCAACCGATGCCAAAAAAGAAATTACGGATATCCATAGTATGGGCCGTATACCCCTGCTAGTTGGCGGGAGCATGCTATACTTTAAAGTGTTACTTGAGGGTTTATCAGATCTGCCCGCGGCAGATGCAGATATCCGAGAAAGTATTCAGAAGCAGGCAGACAAGGAGGGTTGGGCAAGTCTTCACCAGCAATTGCAGTTAGTGGATCCAATAACTGCCGAGAGATTGCATCCAAATCATTCGCAACGTATTCAGCGAGCTCTTGAGGTATATAAAATTACCGGCACACCTATGTCAGAGTTGCAAAGTCAGTCTGATGGGGGTATTGAAGATGAATACGATGTTCGTCAATACGCCTTAGTGATGCAGAATAGAGCATTGCTTCATCAGCGTATTGAGCTGCGTTTTATGGCTATGATGGAAGCTGGTTTTGTCGATGAGGTCGAGGCTCTGTACCGACGTGGCGATCTGCATGCTGATTTACCCTCAATTAGAGCTGCAGGCTATAGGCAGTTATGGGACTATTTCGAAGGTCACTACGGTTTAGAAGAAGCCGTTGATAAGGCCATTATTGCCACTAGGCAATTGGCAAAAAGACAACAGACTTGGTTGCGCAACTGGCCCAATAGCCGCGAAATATTGGTCGACAACCAGCAGGGTTACCTAGATCAAAAGGATCTTTACAAGAACTTTTTGAGATTACAGTGATACGTTCCGTATACTATGTCGTAGTGGTTAGGTAGAATAACATCAAAGGTGAGTAGCAATCCCACCTTGCTTTTTTGGTTGCGACTATTGCAACAATTATTGAATTTTCAATACTAGGAGAAATAACAATGTCAAAAGGACAAAACATACAGGATCCATTCTTAAACGCGTTAAGAAAAGAACGTGTTCCAGTTTCTATTTTTTTAGTCAATGGTATTAAGCTTCAAGGTACCGTTGATTCATTTGATCAATTCGTTGTCATGCTAAAAAGTACTGTAAGTCAGATGGTTTATAAGCATGCAATTTCTACCATTGTTCCCGCTAAGTCTGTTAATTATATGGCTGGTAGCACAACGGGTCAGGGTGGATTCAACGGAGATAATATCTAAATAACGTGTCATTATTCTTCGATCGTCCGGATTTTGGTGAGCGCGCTGTACTAGTTCACTTGAAACTAAATAGTGAATCAGAACCTGAGGACGTTGGAGAGTTTGAGGAGCTAGTGAGATCCGCTGGGGGTGATGTAGTTGAACTTATTCGCGGATCTCGCAATGCCCCTCATGCAAAGTTTTTTGTCGGAACCGGCAAGCTAGACGAAATTGCGGAAGTTACTAAGCGCGAGTGTGCAGAACTGATTATCTTTAATCATAATCTCTCCCCTAGTCAGGAACGTAACCTAGAGGCAACTTTGCAGTGCCGTGTCCTCGATCGCACCGGTCTAATACTCGATATTTTTGCTATGCGTGCGCGCACACATGAAGGTAAATTGCAGGTTGAGTTGGCCCAGTTGCATCATCTGTCTTCGCGTCTAGTAAGAGGCTGGACCCACCTTGAGAGACAGAAGGGTGGGATTGGTATGCGAGGCCCAGGTGAAACTCAGTTAGAGTCGGATAGACGTATGGTTAGAGATCGTATTAAATCGATCCAAAAGCGTCTTGAAAAGGTAAGAATACAGCGCGATCAAGGACGGCAATCGCGGCTAAAATCTGATACGCCTACAGTCTCTTTAGTTGGCTATACCAATGCCGGTAAGTCCACTTTATTTAACAGAGTGACAGAGTCTGATGTGTATGCAGCAGATCAGTTATTTGCAACGTTGGATCCAACCATGCGGCGCTTGGATATTCCTGAGCAGGGACCGGTTATTTTTGCAGATACAGTAGGCTTTATTAGCCATCTGCCGCACCGTTTAATTGAAGCCTTTCGCGCAACACTAGAAGAGGCTGCATCTGCCAATGTGTTACTACATATTGTAGATGCATCGGCCGATGATAGATCTGTTAATATAGAACGGGTAAATGATGTTTTAAAAGAGATCGATGCCCACAGTTTGCCAACCCTTATGGTGTATAACAAAATTGACCTAATGGATGAGGGGCATGCGAGAATAGAACGCGATCAAGATGGGCAGCCTGTAGCGGTTTGGTTGTCTGCACTAACAGGTGCTGGCGTAGACCTGTTACTCGAGGCAGTATCGGAGTATTTGCCGAGAAAATTGATACGCAAACAGATACAATTGCAACCCTGTCATGGATCATTAAGAGCGGCGCTCTACAGTCAGAAAGCCGTTTTAAGTGAGACATATAACGAGCAGGGCAATGCGAATTTGGAAGTTCAATTGCCCGAAAGTGATTTTTTTCGACTTGTTAAGCAGTCAGGGTTGAAATTAGAAGATTTAGACACCATCTAGTACTAATGCTAGATGAAATATACAGTAGTCTCAGAATGATAATGGCGGCACTGTTAATAACTTAATTTGGAGTAATACTATGGCTTGGAACGAACCTGGTGGTGGCAAAGATCCATGGGGCGGAAATCGCGGTAGCGATGGACCACCCGACATCGATGAAGCGCTGAAGAAATTAGCTGAAAAATTTCAATTCTTTGGTGGCGGCGGAAGTGGTAGTGGCGTCAAGGGTCTATTGCCAATTGTTTTAGCGGTTCTTGCAATCCTTTGGGGGCTTATGGGCTTCTATCAAGTCGATGAAAAAGAACAGGCTGTGGTTTTACGTTTGGGTAAATATCATCTAACACATGGTTCTGGTTTACATTGGAATCCACCGATAGTTGATTCTATTAAAGTGGTTAACGTGACCGAAGAGCGTCAGTATCCAGCGCGTGGCTTAATGCTAACTCAGGATGAGAATATTGTTGAGATCTCCCTAACAGTTCAGTACAACATTGCCAATGCCAAAGATTTTGTTCTTAACATTAAAGATCCAGAAACCAGTTTAAAGCGGGCTACGGACAGTGCTTTACGCCATGTTGTTGGTAGTACCGGTCTCGACGGTGTGATATCAACAGGTCGTGAAGAAGTAGCTCTTGGTACAGCAGAAAAGTTGCAAAATCTGCTCGATATTTATGGTAGCGGTATTAACGTAGTTAAAATTAATATCGAAGAATCTCGTCCGCCATCTGAAGTTAAGGCCGCCTATGATGATGTAATTAGAGCGCGAGAAGATCTTGAGCGGTTAGTCAACGAAGCTCAAGCTTATTCCAATGGTATTATCCCCGAAGCTCGCGGTGAGGCTCAAAGGTTAAGAGAAGAGGCTGAAGGTTACAAATCTCAGGTTGTCTCTAAATCTGAAGGTGAGGCAAAACGTTTCACAAAGCTTTTAACAGAGTATCAAAAAGCCCCAGTTGTAACGCGTGAGCGCCTCTACCTTGATGCAGTTGAAGAGGTAATGTCTCAGAGCACTAAGATTCTTATGGATGCCCAAGGTGGCAATAATATGCTTTATCTGCCCTTGGACAAGATTGTCCAGCAGGGTGGGACTAGGCAGTCTGATTCAGCTGTTACTAGCGATCAAATGGTTGACCGAATTGCCAATGATGTAATTGAGAGATTGCAAAGAAATAATGATCGAATTCAATCGGAGAGACGACGATGAAAAATCTAATTAAAGCGCTAGGTTTATTGATTGTTGTTTTGACTGTCGTAAACAGCACTCTTTATGTGGTTAGTGAATTTGAGCGCGGAGTAAAACTGCGTTTTGGTAAGTTAATTGAGGCCGATATTCAGCCGGGTTTGCATATAAAAGTTCCATTTGTTGATGATGTGAGAATTTTTGATGCACGAATACTAACCGTTGATGCACAGCCAGCCAGTTTCTTCACTATTGAGAAGAAACGTCTAATTGTAGATTCCTATGCAAAATGGCGCATAGCCAATGTTGAGACATACTACAAGGCAACTGGTGGTGTAGAGTCAGTTGCGCACAATCGACTAGCTAATCGAGTTAATACAGGGCTGCGAAATCAGTTTGGTACTAGAACGCTTCATGAAGTGGTCTCGGGTGAGCGCGATCTTCTAATGAAAAATATCACTGATGATCTGAATCGAACGGTGCTAGACAGCTTGGGTATTGAAGTGGTTGATGTGCGCGTCAAACGAATAGACCTGCCGCAAGAAGTCAGCGGACCTGTATTTAGACGAATGACAGCTGAGCGAGAAAAAGAAGCCCGTGAACTGCGTTCTACAGGTAAGGAGAAGGCAGAAAAAATACGTGCATCAGCTGATAGAGAAAGAACCATTGAGCTTGCAAATGCTTATCGTGATGCCGAAGAGCTGCGTGGTGAAGGAGATGCTGAAGCGGCAAAAATTTATGCCTCTGCATACCAAGAAGATCCAGAGTTTTATTCATTTGTTAGAAGTTTAAATGCTTATAAGAATGCCTTTTCCAATAAGGGCGATATTATGCTGGTTGAGCCAGATAGCGACTTCTTTAAATACCTAAAACAACAGGATGCTAATTAAAACGAGGTTGAAGTTAAAAATCTCTGCCACAGATGCAGCTAATTTGATAAAATATAAAAAAACCGGGGCAACTCGGTTTTTTATTGGTCCAAATTTGTATAAATTATAGAAATAATGCCACAAAGATTAGTTTAATCCTTATAATTGCAGTTTGTTGTAATAAAGATTAAATCCTGTGAGGACAATGTGTCAAAAGTAGACAGTTGGTTATTACCAGACGGCATCGATGAGGTGTTGCCAGAGCAAGCGCGCCTAATTGAAGGGTCGCGGAGAGAACTGCTGGATCTCTATAATAGTTGGGGTTATGACTTAGTTATTCCACCGATGGTTGAGTTTACACAGTCTCTTTTAAGCGGTTTTGGCAATGATCTGGATTTAATGACTTTCAGGCTGACAGATCAGCTTAGTGGTCGAATGATGGGTATTCGCGCTGACATTACACCTCAAGCGGCTCGAATTGATGCCCACAGTCTTAATCGACAGGGTCCAAGTAGACTCTGCTATGCCGGCACAGTTCTGCAAACCAAGCCGCGAGGTCCTTTAGAATCGCGAACCCCAATTTCTGTAGGGGTTGAGTTGTTTGGTGAAGCTGGTATTGGTGCCGATATTGAAGTTATAGATTTATTCTTAAAGACTCTGGAAGTGGCTGCTCTTCATTCTGTGCACTTAGATCTTGGGCATGTGGATATTTTGCGCGGCTTACTCACTGGTTCTGATTTATCCAGCGATCAAGAGGCTGAGCTATTTGCATTATTGCAAAGCAAAGCAACGGCTGAGCTAGATACATGGATTGGCGCTAATATTAGCGATGCAAAATTGGCTAAATGGCTTAAAGCACTGCCAACGTTAGCTGGCGGTACAGAAGTATTGGTTCAAGCCAAGAAAAGTCTTGTAGGTGCTCCTAAACAAGTGATTGATGCCTTAAGTCAGTTAGAGCAAATTGTTGATGCATTGACGGCTAAAACCAACCAGCAGGTTACGATTTACCTCGATTTGGGGGATATACCCGGTTTTGGTTATCACACCGGCGTGGTTTTTGCTGCCTACAAACAGGGCTATGGCAAGGCGCTTGGTAATGGTGGTCGTTACGATAATATAGGCGAGGCCTTCGGGCGCGCTCGAACCGCTACAGGGTTTGCTTTTGACCTTAAATCATTGGTTGCTAATGGTCAGTTTAATCAGCAAAGCCAAAGTGGTATTTTTGTGCTCGAGCCTGCTGATTCTGAATGTCGTGACAAAATTACTGCACTCCGTCAGCAGGGTGAGCGTGTTGTTCAAGGGTTTGCAGGGCAGGTGGTGGACTTCCAAGAAATTAACTGTGATCGTCAGCTTATCCAGAAAGACGGTCAGTACCTTATCGAAAAAATAGCCTGATTTCATCAATCGGTTGAATACTTAGAGTATAAAATTTTATGGGCAAAAATGTAGTGATTCTCGGCTCCCAATGGGGTGACGAGGGCAAAGGAAAAATTGTTGATTTACTAACTGATAAAGCTTCTTTAGTTGCGCGATTCCAGGGCGGTCACAATGCTGGTCACACACTGGTTATTGACGGTAAAAAAACAGCATTACATCTTATACCATCGGGTATTCTGCGCGACCATGTGACCTGTGTAATTGGCAATGGTGTGGTATTGGCACCAGATGCATTATTCAAAGAAATCAATATGCTTGAGGAGCGCGGGGTTGAAGTGCGAGATAGGCTAAAGGTCTCTGGCTCATGTCCATTAATTTTGCCTTATCATATTGCGATAGATCAGGCTCGAGAACAGTCTCTAGGCAATTCTAAAATTGGTACCACCGGTCGCGGTATAGGACCGGCTTACGAAGATAAGGTTGCTCGAAGAGCATTGCGTCTGAGTGATATGGCCAATATGGACCGGTTTGCAGAAAAGCTAAAAACCGTTATTGAGTATCATAATTTTGCCTTAACTCAGTACTACAAAGTTGAGCCAGTAGATTTTGAGCAAACCCTAGCATTGACCAAAACATGGGCTGAGGCGTTATTGCCAATGATGGCCGATATTACTGATATTTTGCATACAGCGCGTGAAGCTGGAGAGAATATCCTGTTTGAAGGGGCTCAAGGCTCATTATTGGATATTGATCACGGTACTTATCCATTTGTTACTTCTTCTAATACCACTGCTGGCGGCACTGCTACAGGCAGTGGTTTTGGTCCAATGTATCTGGATTATGTATTAGGTATTACCAAGGCTTACACTACGCGCGTTGGCTCTGGTCCTTTTCCAACAGAACTACATTGTGATATTGGCAATTACTTGGGCGAAAAAGGCCATGAATTTGGTACTACAACCGGTCGTGAACGTCGTTGTGGTTGGTTTGACGCTGTTGCGCTAAGGCGTGCGGTACGTATAAATAGTATTACAGGCATCTGTCTGACCAAGTTGGATGTTTTGGATGGCCTTGAAGAGGTTAAGATTTGTGTAGGCTACAAAAAGGCCGATGGAAGCTCTTTTGATAACCCAATCCATGCTGATGATTTTGAGGGTATCACTCCAGTTTATGAAACACTTCCCGGATGGAGCGACGTTACCGTAGGTGTTCAGTCTCTAGACAATTTGCCGCCTAATGCCCAGGCCTATATCAGCCGTATTGAGAGTCTTATTGGTGCGCCGGTTGATGTTGTTTCTACTGGTCCTGATCGAGTTGAAACCATTGTTCTAAGGCATGCATTTAACTAGCTAATCAATAGTTTACTTGTTAGCCGATGGCTGACTGTAGTCAATAATCTCGCGCGATTGACCAAGCTTAAATAGGTGGTCGGCGCGGTGGGGCATCTCATTTAAGATATTCTCGGTAACCCGCTGAAAATAACTAATAAAGCGAAGTATTTGCGCTTCAGACATAACGCCTGAACGGGTTTCTATACCTTCTTTTTCTAATCGTTTGACCATCTTTTGTTCCTGTTCTAGTCGCCAGTGATAGACAGTATCAAAAGAGGGTGCTTGTAACATAACCAATTCATCAGCAAGATTAAATAATGGTTGATAATCGTATTTTATTGCATCGTTAACATAGCTGCGCCAAATAGATAACCTATCATCTTGCTCTTCAAGGCTATTTATTGGTTGAATAAGTTGTTCTGCAGTTTCGGGTCTAGCGCCTAAACACCAGCCCTCAAGAACAATTAAACCAATTTTACCCTCGGTGACCACAGGGCTATTGGCAGGGGCCCGGTCATCAATACTTTTATCAAATCTTGTGATAACGGTTTTGTTACCGGCAGCTAGGTTACTAATGCAGTCCATAGCCAGATTTACATCATGGGTTCCTGGTACTCCGCGAGTTTCTAGCAAGGGGTGCACAGTGCTGCCCAAATTTATACGCTCGGCTTTAGTTAAATAAAAGTCATCAAGAGAGAGAGAAACAGTAGTGACCCCAAGACGCTCAGCAACAATTGTACAGAGGTAGTCAGCCAGAGTTGACTTTCCGGAGCCCTGACAGCCATTAATGCCAATTATTTTGGTGGGATTACTGTGGTTGTAATTATTGATGATGCTACTTACTAAGGGAGAAAACCATTGGTTTGCAGCCTCAAGATAAGACAGTGGCAGTTGATTGCGGTCGAGAAAGGCCTGTTCCTCTGAGCTGATGTTCATAATTTTTTCCATAGCATTACCAATGTCAGGTAATTTAATGCGGAGAATATGTTATATAGGGAAAGTTGCCTGATATTAAGCCTAGCTAAACAAATTCAAACTCACCAATAAAAAGTAACTAGAATAGCCTTTTAACACTTGGCGCCAATGAAGTTTGATGGTCATGCAACATCCACAATACTAGCATAGACCTAAAATGCAAAACTAGCGCGAATAACCGATATTAAACGACAAAAAACACTTTTTAGGCATTAATCAGGTTAATATTTAATATAAATTATCTAATATTGTTATTATTAGCCCAAGCTGCTTAAAAATACTAAGGATTCACAATGAAAAACTTTTTGATTGTCGCACTTGCCATAGTGACTGGCTGTGCTGCTACAGAAAACAGTCAAATTGCTGTGGAGCAATCTTATGTCTTAGTCAATCAGCAGAATAGTTGGTATGAATCTGCAGCTAAACACATTCAACAGCAACGTTCGATTACCAATAGCATTCAAAATGAAGAAGGTGCCGCAAAAAATATTATTTTGTTTATTGGCGATGGTATGAACCTTACAACTGTTACAGCTTCGCGAATTCTAGAGGGTCAACAGCAGGGCATGCTAGGTGAAGAAAATAACCTGAGTTTTGATGGCTTTCCTTTTTCGGGATTAGCTAAAACCTATGCTGTGGATTCTCAGGTAGCGGATTCTGCCAACACTATGACCGCAATTATAAGCGGAGTTAAAACCGATATAGGTATACTCGGTCTCGATGAGACTGTTACTCGAAGTGATTGTAGTTCGCAAAAAGCAAACGAAGTTATTTCGGCGCTAGATCTGGCAGAGATTGCCGGTTTATCTACTGGCATTGTGACCACAACTCGCGTAACTCATGCAACGCCAGCTGCAACCTATGCCAAATCACCTGATAGGGATTGGGAAGACCCCTCTGAGATGCCGCAGCAAGCGATTGAGGATGGCTGTGTGGATATTGCTAGTCAGCTTATAGATTACCAGTCCAATATCAATACTCGCTACTCAGGAGCAAACTCTAATGGTATCGAGGTTGTTATGGGGGGTGGAAGTCGGCACTTTTTACCCGAAATGCCAGTCAATATTGAGTTCAAAGTTTCTCAAGGTCAGAGACCCGATGGGCGCAACTTAATTACTGAATGGAAAGCACTGTATCCCAAAGGTTTATTTATGGATAGCCGTGCAGATTTTGATAGTGCCGATTTTGATGGAGTTGAAAAAGTATTTGGTCTGTTTAATAAAACCCATTTGCGATTTGATACCAATAGAAAATCGAAAATTATTAAAGAGCCGTCTTTAAGTGAAATGACCGATAAAGCATTGCAGGTATTGTCCAAAAACCCCAAGGGCTTTTTCCTGATGGTAGAAGCTGGTCGTATTGATCATGCTCATCATGTAGGCAATGCTTTTAATGCGCTTTCAGATACTATTGAGTTATCACAGGCAGTAGAGCTGGCTCTCAATAAAACCAGTGCTAAGGACACACTTATCATAGTCACCGCCGATCATGGACACGTATTCACTATGGCTGGATACCCAAAGCGAGGTAACCCTATTTTAGGTAAGGTGGTTTCTCCGGGCGAGAGCAAGCCTCAACTTGCAGGTGATAATTTACCCTATACCACTCTGGGTTATGCCAATGGTCTTGGGCATCGACATCTTGGATCAGTAACTGATGCAGATAAGGGTTATAAGTATAAAGCTGCGGCAGGTCGAGCTGATCTGACTAAGGTAGATACTACCCAGTCCGGATTTTTTCAAGAGTCACTGGTTCCCTTAGAGTCTGAAACTCATTCTGGTGAGGATGTGCCTATTTATGCAATGGGACCGGGAGCACACCTGATTTCTGGCAGTAATGAGCAAACTATTATTTTCCACGCCATTAATCATGCAGGCGGTTTACTATCCAAGGCCAAGCAGGCATTGAAGTAATAGAAACTCTACTATTTTAAGTTGGGCGTTAAAGGTTCACCAGCGGCAATTTTATTGTTTATTTCATCGATGGTTTTAGAGATAGCTAAAAATCGCTCAGATGTGGCGGGGTGTGAGGCAGAGTGATTAGATCCAATACTTCGTGGGTGCTCAGCGGCCATTTCGCGCCAAAAGTTGGCGACTCCCTCGAGTGGTAAGCCCGCAGCATTCATATAATAAAGTGCCACATAATCTGCTTCAGCTTCAAAGTCCTGCGAGAAGGCGCTAGCACCAGCATTGCCGAAGGTTCCTCTGGTATTGATGCCATTAGCTGCAGCGGCAAGATCAAGTAATGTGCCTAACATAGAGTTGGACTGCTTTTTATCCAAATGCCCCATAAGGTTATGCCCTAACTCATGGGCAATCACCAAACTAAGGTCTTGATCGTCTCGGGCGAAACGCAACATACCTTTGGTAATAATAATCCTTTTGCCATCAGCGTAGGCATTGACTGCATCGCTATCGGCAAGCACAACAGGATAGCCACAGATTCTTTCTTGGTTAATGGTTAAATTAATCAGCTGTTGATTACGTTTAATTTTTAAATAGGTTACAGGGGATTCTGAAGTCTTTATTCGTGCTGTTTCAGCATAGAATTTTTTATGTTGTTGTTGATTGTTGCCATAGGTCACACCGTTCACGGCTAAAACTTTGTCATTTATAGCTAGGCCAGCCTTGGCGGCAGGACCATTTTCGGCGATCCAGGTAATAATAAATTCATCGCCACCAAAAATCTTTTTCGCAGTTACTTTCCAGCCAGCCTCAAAGTCAGCACTAGCAATACCTTGAGCGCCAATAGAGTTTAGCTGTTTATTAGAGCAAAATTGACTAGCAGATTTAAGAATTGGGTAGGATACTTTATGTAATCGCTGTTTATAGCTAAGGTATTTTTTAAGTGCCAGCTCTCTTTGAAGTACCTCCTCAGCGTCTAGTTCAGCGGTATCATATTTAACACGACTGGTACTCGGAGCCGCACAGGCTGTGAGCAATAAAAAGATAACTAGAAGACTGCTTAGCTTAAACATCTCATTTCCTTGGAATAAGAATTTACAAATATTTGAACTGGTTTAATCAGTTTATATCGAACCAAAGGTAGCAGGTAAAATTCTTTTTAATTAACTATTTTTATTTCTAGAAGTTGGCTAGCATCACCGACACCACCAGCATTTTTAGCATTGATATATCCGAGGCCCTGCATTATCTGTAGTGCTTTTCCTGAGCGATTACCGCTTCTGCGATAAAGATAGACAATTTGTTGTTTGTCCTCTACTAATGAGGCGATATTTTGTTCAAAAATATCAAGAGGTAAGTGGATAGCCGTCGCCAAATGACCAGCATTCCATTCACTTTCGGTTCTAACATCTATAATCAATTGAGAATTTCCTTCTGCCCAAGCATAGTTTGTTGTCAGTATAATTAGGGTGATTAATATTTTGAGCATTTATATTTCTACCTTTATTTTATAAATAATGTAGGAAAAAAATCATTACACAAGTATTTAAAAACTTCAAACCACAACTTATTATGAAGAAATTATCGAGCCTACTCATCAATTAATCTATAGCTGATCAATTATGAACACATTGACTCTTAATTGTTAGATTTAGCGCAATAAATACTTATATTGAAAATGTAATTTATGAACAACATCATGTAGATAAGCTAAAAGAAATGTCTTATAATGCCGGCGCTTTAAATCAAGGAATTTAAAATGAAATCTGAAATACACCCAAATTACCGCGATGTTGTCTTCCACGACACCAGCGTAGACGAGTACTTTATTATTGGTTCGACGCTCAATACTAGCGAAACAATAGAGAGAGATGGTAAAACTTACCCATACTATACTATTGATACATCATCTGCTTCACACCCGTTTTATACTGGTAAGCAGCAGGTAACTAGTGCAGAAGGTCGAGTTGCTAAATTTAATAGTCGTTTCGGACAACTTTCTAAAAAGAAAAAGTAGATCTGAAAGGGTGTGGTTTCAGTGCCTTCTCCAGACTTATCTTAATAAGTCCTTTTTGCCAGCACTGGTAATCAAATAAAAATTTATAAACGCATTATCTTCATAGTTAATTAACTATGATGAGGATAGTTCGTTTAAGCAATTTGTCTTTAAAAGCAATTTAGTCTACAAAATCTTTCATTATGCTTGCCCTATTTTGAGGGATTACTTTCTAGGCAATTTTTAACATACCTCTATTTTTGCCAATCTCTATTCTAAAATCCATAACTTGTAGAAATACTTTTTTTTTAACGGTGGAATAGTGTTTTTTTGCGATGGTTTATTTGTAATCTCAATGATAATAACTGAGCTTTAATGTATAGTTTTCATTAATTCTAGCGCTAGATTGATCCAATAAAATCTAGACGTTGGTAAAAAATGCAATTCAAAATTTAGGTAGTAAATAAAATATAGGGGTTACAAGTTGTTATTAGCTAACACTTTTTTTAGTAGTATTAAAAATCATCTGTTATTTAAATTCAGTCCTAAAAATGTCGCAAAGACAGTCTATGTATTACTGGCTGCTACATTGAGTGGGATAGTCATTGCTGATGAATCCCCATGGGCACCTTTTGGTGGCGCCACTGTGACTGAAGAGGTGCTAGAGGTTCCAGCTGGGGCACAAAGCTGGGCAGGTTTTGCCAATACCAATAGTGCTCTATATCCAATAAGCTTATCTGATGGTGGGCAAATAACTTTTACCGCTGCTGTAAATGGTTCAGCTGATGTTCGTTTTCGCTTTGAACGGTTAC
The DNA here is from genome assembly GCA_045560645.1 of Porticoccaceae bacterium. Taxonomy (GTDB): domain Bacteria; phylum Pseudomonadota; class Gammaproteobacteria; order Pseudomonadales; family Porticoccaceae; genus HTCC2207. Next base: position 41,432 of record JBJKZE010000015.1, read on the forward strand.
CCTATCCGGATGTAGAACCATCTTTTGATACTTCTGCGATAACTGTTACTGGTACCTCAGAGATCAGTTATACCATTGAGGTTCCTTCGCAGAGCGAAAATATCTATCGAAACCTTATACTCTATATTGATAATCTTGATACGCCGGTAACCATCAAAAATGTTCAAGTAACACCCTATGGAGATGTTGAAAATCGTTGCGACTTTTCTCCAGTGTCTAGTGGTGTTTTACAGATTGAAGCCGAGTGCTATAGCAATGCCTTTGGCATTGAAACCGAAAGTACCAGCGATACTGGGGGCGGCGAAAATGTGGGTTATATAGATGCTTCTGATTCTATGACTTATTCAGTCAATATTCCTACCTCTGGTAATTATCGCCTTGATTATCGTGTGGCAAGCCAGTCAGGCAGTAGCCCAGGGTTCAGGGTTTTTGTTGATGATGGTTACTCTGATATATTTTCAGTGCCAGCAACTGGTGGCTGGCAAAGTTGGCAGACTCAGCAAGGTCGGGTTGTTGCCCTTGACGCAAGTGATTACACCATTAGATTTGAAGCTGCCTCGGCTGGGATGAATATAAATTGGTTTAGTCTTACGCCTACTAATGAGCCGGCTGATGAACTCCTAAGTATTACCAATGCTGATATTGAGGTTGATGGCGTTGCGATAGACTCAACTAAATGGTTTCACCAAACTAAATTACCTAGTGGCAATAGTTGGTTTAACGGGGAGATTCAACAT
>JBJKZE010000016.1:0-40360 GCA_045560645.1 Porticoccaceae bacterium
GCCACCACCAACAAACACTTCAAAGCCAAGTTCTCCAGCATCGTTTTTAACCAGCTGTAAACCGATATCATGTAACAAGAATGCCGCGCGATCTTCTTCAGAACCACAAACTGCGATTTTAAATTTACGCGGTAAAAAAGCGAACTCAGGGTGCAGGGTCGACCATTGCCGAATAATTTCACACCAAGGGCGAGGATCTTCAATTTCATCTTTTGCAACACCAGCAAATTGATCGGTGGTAGTGTTGCGAATGCAATTACCACTGGTTTGAATGGCGTGCATCTCAACCTCAGCAAGTTCTGCCAATATATCGGGTACTTCTTCCAGAGCAGGCCAGTTAAGTTGGACATTTTGGCGCGTAGTGAAATGAACATAACCTTTGTCATAGACGCGAGAAATATGGGCTAACTTTCTTACCTGTGCGCTCGAAAGCATACCATAGGGCACAGCAATTCTAAGCATAGGGGCTAAACGCTGAACGTAAAGACCGTTCTGCAAGCGCAAGGGAAGAAATTCTTCGTCAGCAATTTCTCCAGCAAGATAGCGTTGAGTCTGATCTCTAAACTGCTCAACTCGCTCATTTACAATTTTATGGTCGTAATTATCGTATCTATACATCTATTGGCTACTGCGACATGTTCTATGGTTGAAAGATGTCAATGATACAGATTGACACTGAGGTTTTAAATTAATATTTCCCTATATGCCCCAAATTAAAAGGAATAATGTCGAATTATTAAATACTGCTATGTTTTGGCAAGACAGCCTGTTAAATGCTTGTTAAAATGCCAAGTATTAATTGTATTTCCACATAAACCGACCAATAACCTTTAAGGCTTTTTTAATGACAGATGCAAACAATCAAAATGATGGTGATGGAAAAGCTGATGCAGTAGCTGCTATCGCTGTTGTATTAATCATAGTAGCTGGTGTTATTTACTGGTTATCGACCGTATAAATCAATTTTATGCGTCAAGATCAAAATTCTTTATCGATGCAAGAGCCTAGCGCTTTAGTTCAGGAATACCTCAATAAAGTTTCAATTAAAGAACCATTGCCTGCAGACCAGGTTATGTCTATTCGTCAGCAAGTAAAGCAACTTTTAATTGAAAAAAATGCTGTTATTGTTGCGCACTACTATACTGATCCACTTATTCAGGCCTTGGCTGAAGAAACGGGTGGTGTGGTCGCCGATTCCCTTGAAATGGCGCGCTTTGGAAGCAAGCATAGCGCAGATACCTTAATTGTTGCTGGGGTAAAGTTTATGGGTGAGACGGCAAAGATTCTCACGCCAAATAAAACAGTCTTAATGCCAACCCTAGAGGCAACATGTTCCTTAGATGTTGGATGCCCAGCCGATGAATTTACCGCTTTTTGCGATCAGCATCCTGATCGAACGGTTGTGGTTTATGCCAATACCTCTGCAAAAGTAAAAGCGCGTGCTGATTGGGTGGTGACCTCAAGTATTGCTGTAGACGTTGTCGATCACTTGGATGCACTTGGCGAAAAAATAATCTGGGCGCCAGATAAATACCTCGGCGCCTATGTCGAGCAGCAAACCGGCGCTGATATGCTGATGTGGAACGGAAGCTGTATTGTCCACGAGGAATTTAAGGCCAAAGGTATAACCGATCTAAAAGAGGTTCATAAAGATTGTGCGATTTTAGTACATCCAGAATCTCCCCAGTCTGTGGTCGAAATAGCAGATGTAGTTGGATCAACTTCACAGTTGATTGCGGCAGCTAAAACTCTGCCACAACAGCGGTTAATTGTTGCTACAGATCAGGGTATTTTTTATAAAATGCAACAAGCTGTTCCTGACAAAGAATTGTTAATAGCGCCTACAGGTGGCAGTGGGGCTACCTGCAGAAGCTGTGCTAATTGTCCTTGGATGGGCATGAATAGCCTGCAAAACCTCCTTCAGTGCCTACAGCAGGGCAGTGGAGAAATTACCCTGGACGTGGAAGTGGCAAAACTAGCAACAACCGCTCTTAATAGGATGATGAATTTTAAGCTCGCTAACTAGAGTTTATTCAGGCTTTTTTCCATAGCCTCAATTTCAATTAAGCGATGTTCCACAATTGCTAAACCTTTGACATCCTTTTGTAAAAGCTTTTTGGCAAAGTTTAATTGCCTCTTTGCATTCTCTAAAGCACCAATCAAAATAAAATATTCCGCCCTAGCTTTATGTACTCCAGAAATATTTCCCGCCAAACCCCTTACTTCAGCAAGTTGATACCACACAGTTGGGTCTTCAGTACGATCTTTACTCAATGTGGTTAATACCTTAGCCGATAATTGATACTGGTGTGATTTCCATAGGGCATCTGCCTGAAGCATTAACAGGGGATAACTGGTGTTATTTAGCGCTAATTGGTAATTTAATTTTTGTAGCGCTGGTTTGTAATTGCCCGCAGCAATATCTATTTCAATATCGGTGTATATATAGGGGGCATAGGTTGGGTTGCTCTTAAGCAGTTTAGTAAGATGATTTTTCGCCTGTTCATGGTTGCCGGCTTGTGAATATGCGATTGCAAGGCCATAGCGATAGGCATCGGATTTTAAGTTATTTGATGTGAGTTGTTGGTTAAAATAGTTAATTGAATGATTTGGGTTATCCTGATGTAAAACCTGAGATCTGGCTTGCATAATATAATAGTCAAAATTATCAGAATAATGACGATTTTGGTACTTAAGTGCCCTAGACCGCGTGTCGGAAACACGTTTTTCTGTCATCGGGTGTGTTAGTAAAAATTCGGGCAATCGACTGCCTTTATACCTTGTAAGCGCCATCATTTTTTCTAACATTTCAGCAGAGGCAGCAGGATCACGTCCGGCATTCTGCATGATCTTTAAGCTTAGGCGATCTGCTTCTTTTTCATTATTTCTGCTATAGCGTAACTGTTGGTCTGCAGCTATAGCCTGAGTGGCTGATAGGGCGGCCATACCTGCGTCAGCGCCGGCTTTCGAGCTAACGATTATCGTCGCCAATAGCCCAGCCAGATTGATATAATTTGAGTTTCGCTTTGACTCTAGGCCCCTAGCAAAGTGCCTTTGGCTTAAATGAGCAATTTCATGACTAATAATTGAGGCTAGCTGGTCCTCATTATCCGCATGAGTAAAAATACCAGTATGTACACCAATTATTCCTCCAGGTACGGCAAAGGCATTGATATTGGGGTTGTTGATCAATACTAGGGTTAGACGGATGTCTTCAAGTTCGCTATGAGTTACCAATTCAAATGTTAGTTGCTCTAAGTATGCCTGTATTAGTGGATCATCATGTTGCTTAACATGGCGTCTAAATGCCTGAAGCCAAGCTTTTCCTAGTTTATATTCTTGGTTTTTTGACACTATGCCAGAGCTAGTATCCCCCAGCATTGGCAATTTTATATCAGCACCTAGGCAGTTGGAACTCACAGTCAGAACGGAAACTATAATAAGTGCCTTTGCCAAGTTTAAATGTTTTAACAGCTGTGGGTATGTAATTAGCATGGACTATCTTATTATTAATATGTGTTTAATAGGCTGATACCTTGTTGATTGCCAGTTTTGACAGTAAAAAAACAGATTGGTTTCATCTGTGATATCTGTATCATCTGTTAATAATATGCCATATTGGCTATATAAATTTCTATTTTAATTATGGGGCAGCTATGAAGAAGGTATTACAAAGATGGATGGCGCAGTATTTTAGTACTGAAGAGGCGGTCCTCTTAAGTGTCTTTTTGATTGCTTCCATTATTATTGTCGCTACCTTAGGTGATGTTTTAGGCCCTGTTATTGCCGCTTTAATTTTTGCGTTTCTACTGCAGGGAGTGGTTAATAACCTAACGAATTTTGGCGTATCCAGAATAGCTGCAGTACTTTCTACTTATATCATTTTTCTAGTGACTTTTATCACCGTATTGGTTGTTTTAGTGCCAATAGTAGGTAGGCAAACTTCTTTGCTTTTAAAAGAGCTTCCCAACATGGTAGGCCAATTAAAGCAGTTGTTGAGTTCGTTGCCGGAAAAAGCCTCGGAATATATTGGGCCGGATCAAATTCAGCTTGTTGTTACTCGTGTATCAGAAGAAGTAGCAAACCTTGCTGAGCAGCTTTTAAGTTTGTCTATTAGTAGCTTTCCAAGTTTACTAGCGATTATGATTTATCTGTTCATAGTGCCATTGCTTGTATTCTTTATGCTTAAAGACAAAGATTTATTATTAAATTTTATATCAAATATGCTGCCCAAAGAACGTCGTGTAATGACTATTATTTGGGACGAAATGGATATTCAATTTGCCAATTATATTCGTGGAAAAGCGATCGAAATTTTAATTGTCGGATCAGTTTCATTTATTGCCTTCTTATTCCTTGATCTTAAATATGCTGCGCTACTAGCATCCCTTGTGGGTCTATCAGTGTTGATCCCATATATAGGTGCTACGTTGGTCACTATACCGGTGCTTTTAGTGGGGTACCTACAGTGGGGACTCACGAATGATTTCTTCTGGCTAGTAGGACTTTATGCGGCTATCCAGATTATTGATGGCAATGTGCTAGTGCCGTTGTTATTTTCTGAAGTGGTGAATTTACATCCCGTCGCTATAGTCATTGCCGTGCTTATTTTTGGTGGGATCTGGGGTTTTTGGGGGCTGTTTTTTGCGATACCACTAGCCACTCTGGTTAAGGCGATTTATAACGCTTGGCCCAGAGCAGCAGCTCATCCAGAGTAATTACTGTATAAGAGAAAAATTTGTCTAGGTTATATATGAGCAGCTATATATCGCGTTCTTTTATCGATAAAAAACTCCCGTGCTTGTTGATATTTAGCCTTTTTCTATTTATCACTACTTCCTGTAGTTCAAAGTTATTAATATCTACAACCATTCTAGAGACTGAGGCTATCGTTAAGAGCGCAAATGATCAGCGCCAATATCAGCGTATTCAACTGCCTAATAATTTAGATGTTGTACTTATTTCTGACCCCACTACAGATAAAGCCGCAGCAGCCTTAGATCTGTATGTTGGTAGTTATCAGAATCCAAAACAAAGGCAGGGATTGGCACACTTTTTAGAACATATGCTATTTCTCGGAACCAAGCAGTTCCCCAAAGCAGATGCTTACCAAACTTTTATTAGTGAGCATGGTGGAAGTCACAATGCTAGCACTGCCTTAGAGCATACCAATTACTTTTTCGATGTAAATGCTGATTCCCTTACTCAGGCCTTAGATCGGTTCGCACCATTTTTCACTGACCCCCTTTTTGATGCCAACTATGTTGATAGAGAGCGAAACGCGGTTGAGTCAGAATACCAATTAAAATATAAAAATGATGGAAGAAGGCAATGGGACGTATTGAGAGAAATCGCCAATCCGCAACATCCGCTGTCAAAGTTCAATGTTGGCAGCTTAGATACCCTTAGCGATAACAAGCAGTCTAGTGTTCGCGAAGAGCTAATAGAATTTTATGATAAATACTACTCAGCCAATCTTATGACTTTAGTGGTTCTTGGTAAGCAGCCCCTTGATCAATTGGATAAAATTGTACGTGCAAGATTTTCAGATATTCAAGATAAGCAAGTGGCAATAAGCGACTACAAATCTAGTTATATAGAGTCATCTGCACTACCTATGCAGGTCAATATTAAGCCTTTAAAAGACACTAGGAAGCTAAGTTTACTGTTTGAGCTGCCAAAATTAAATTCCTACTGGCAATCAAAACCTGCGCAGTATCTTGCTTCAATGATTGGTTATGAGGGGCAGGGCAGTCTATTGCAAGCTTTAAAATCAAAGGGTTGGGCAGAGAGTCTTTCTGCGGGGAAAGTACTTGAGGATCGAGGGGCTGGATTATTTGCAGTTGATATAGGGTTGACCCCAGAAGGCTACAAGGCTAGAGAGCAAGTTTTAATAGAGCTTTTCGCATGGATAAAACTTATTAAAGATAAGGGTATTGAGAAATGGCGTCAAAATGAATATGCGGCAATGGGAGATATAGGCTTTAGATTTGCAGAAAAACAAGATCCAGCTTCCTATGTTACAGCCATTGCAAGAGCGATGCACCAGTACAAAGATGGTGAAATATTGCGTGCGCCCTACGTCGCAAGTCAATTTGATAGGGCTATTATAAATACTGTTATTTCAAGCTTAACGCCGACAAATATGTTGATGCTAGTATCCGCTCCAGAGGCCCGAGTGGTCGATTTTTCAAAGTACTATCAGGCGCCATATTTGGCTGAAACACTTTATTCTGGTTTTATTGACCGGATTGTCCATGGTTCACCTTTTTTTGATTTAAGTTTGGCAGATCCAAACCCATATATACCTGACGATTTAACATTAATTGATTTGCCTTCTTACTTAAAGCCAGCACTATATATAGATAACCCCGGTCTACGTGTTTGGCACCTTCAAAACACCCAATTTGGGACGCCTAAGGCCCAAATTGTTATCCGCTTAAATAGTCATTTAACCCAAAGTTTAAAGGGTTTATCTGCAGCGCGGCTTTATACAGCCTATATTACTGATCAGCTAAATGAAGATCTTTATCCAGCGGTAATGGCAGGTCTAAATTATCGTCTCTCAGCTAACGAGCAGGGCCTTTCGATTGTTATTAACGGTTATTCAGATAAACAGGAGATTTTATTGCAGCGGATTTTGTCGATGATCACTGCGCCAAGCTGGAATAAAGACCAATTTGAGTTAATTAAGCAGCAATTAATCAGAGAAAAAAATAATGCTAAAAGAGACTACCCTTTTAGGCAGGTTATTTCATTTTTCTATTCTATATTAGAGGGTAGGTGGACTGCTGAAGATCAGGCTAAGACATTATTTTCTATAGATATCGCGGATCTGCAAAAATTCTCTAAAGAACTCCTTTCGTCTGTCAGTGCAAAGGTGCTGGTGGCAGGTAATCATCATCAAGCTTCGCTAGACCGTATCATCGCGCAATTTGACCTAATTGACTTTAAGGACATTGCGCATACTAGTAAGGTGGCCAAGCTTGAGCAGGCAGATATAGTTCGCTCTATTGAAGTAGATCATAATGATGCCGTACTGATTCAATATATTCAGGCGGATAATGACAGTATCAAGGAGAGAGCAACTGTGGGTCTTTTATCGCAGATGATTTCGGCTCCCTTTTATAATCAACTGCGAACAGAGAAGCAGCTGGGTTACGTTGTTTCAGCTTTTGCAATGCCTATAAATAGAGTTCCTGGTATTTGCATGCTGGTGCAGTCACCAGTAGCAACAGCTCCAAGTTTAAAGACAGAGTTTAATGTTTTTAATCAGGGTTTTAGTAATCAGGTTGAGAATTTATCAGTTGAGGTGCTCGATAAGCATAAGAGGGCGCTTTTAATCAATATAGAGAAGTCGCCAGATAATCTATCTGAGCTTAATTCAAGGCATCTCCAGTCAATTAAGTTGGGTTATGTAAACTTTGATTTTCGCGATCAATTGGCCGCTTCGATACGCTCAATAACAGTGGGCGAAATTCAGGCTGCCTATAAGCGATTAGTGCTAAATAAACCACGTAGATTATGGGTTAAAACCCAAGATAAAGATGCTGTAAACAGCCAGAGAAAACATGATGTGGCTATTGAAGAGTACTATATGTTTCCAAACTAACTGCTTGCAAACCATTTCTGTAGTTAAACTAACTTAAAAATAAAATTTTATATATAGTTAAAAATCAATAATATATATAAATTTATTAATGTTAAGTATAACTAAAATATACACTCCAAATCTATTCAATTCCATTGATTTTGTAGCCTCACTACATTATGATATGCGCCTTCATTAGGGGGTCGAAGCGTCTCTGTGTAAAGGATGCAAGGCTATTACAGTGTAACCCCTTTAAAACTGAATCTATTACAATTATTGGTGCCGCATGTCTCAGGATTTAGATCCAACAGAAACCCAAGAATGGTTAGAAGCGTTCGACTCAATTTGTCGAGCTCAAGGAAGCGACAGAGCTTCTTATATACTAAGTCAACTTCAAGCACGCGCCACCAATACTGGTGTTGGCTTACCTCAATCGATAACTACGCCTTATTGCAATACAATTCCGGCTAATAAAGAAAAAGTTATGCCCGGCGACCTTTTTATGGAGCGCCGCGTAAGATCTTTGATTCGTTGGAACGCTCTTGCAATGGTTATGCGTGCTAACAAGCAAAGTGAGGGTATTGGCGGACACATTGCTAGCTTCTCCTCTGCTGCCACTCTCTACGATATAGGTTTTAATTACTTCTTTAGAGGTTCTGAGGGCGAAAATCTTGGCGATCTTGTATTTTTCCAAGGCCACAGCGCTCCAGGAATGTATGCTAGATCTTTTTTAGAGGGTAGGCTATCAGAAGATCAACTTGATAGTTTCCGTCGTGAAGTTGATGGCAAGGGTCTTTCTTCCTATCCGCATCCATGGTTGATGCCAGATTATTGGCAGTTTCCTACAGTTTCTATGGGTCTAGGCCCCATTCAAGCCATTTATCAAGCACATGTTATGCGTTACCTTTCTGCTAGGGGTCTTGTGGCTCGTGGTGATCGTAAGGTTTGGGCATTCTTAGGTGACGGTGAGTGTGATGAGCCAGAAAGTTTAGGTGCTATCTCCTTAGCTGGTCGAGAAGAGCTTGAAAACCTTGTATTCGTTATTAACTGTAACCTACAGCGCCTTGATGGCCCTGTGCGTGGTAACGGAAAAATAATGCAAGAGTTAGAAGGCGTCTTCCGCGGTGCCGGATGGAATGTTATCAAAGTAGTTTGGGGCCGTCACTGGGATCAGCTGCTAGAAAAAGATAAATCCGGTTTGCTTATCAAACGTATGAATGAAGTATGCGATGGCGAGCTACAGAACTATAAATACAATGGTGGAGCCTACACTCGTGAGCATTTCTTTGGTAAATACCCAGAGTTGTTAGAACTGGTTAAAGATATGACCGATGATCAAATTATGGCGCTAAACCGCGGTGGTCACGATCCTTATAAGGTATATGCCGCCTATGCTGAAGCATCTGCAGGCAAAGGTAAGCCAACAGTCATTCTTGCGCAGACAGTAAAAGGTTATGGTTTGGGTGATGCTGGCGAAGCCGCTAATGATACCCATTCTGTTAAAAAGCTCGATATGGATAGCCTGCGTAAATTCCGCGATCGTTTTGGCATCCCAATTCCGGACGATCAACTTGAAACCGTCCCTTATTATAAGCCGGCAGAAGATAGTCCAGAGATTGCCTATATGAAGGGTCGCCGTCAGGAGCTTGGCGGTCCATTGCCAGCGCGTAAGGCTGATTTTGAGCCCATGACTACACCGCCATTAAGTGCGTTTAAGAAGCAGCTTGAGAGTTCTGGTGAGCGTGAAATATCAACTACTATGGCATTTGTCCGAGTTTTATCATCGCTTGTTAAAGACAAGAATATCGGCAGTCGTGTTGTACCCATTGTTCCCGATGAAGCGCGAACCTTTGGTATGGAAGGGATGTTCCGTCAGCTGGGAATATATACCTCAGCGGGTCAGAAGTATGTTCCCCATGATCATCAGCAAATCATGTACTACAAAGAAGACAAAAAGGGCGTGATTCTTGAAGAGGGTATTAACGAAGCCGGCGCTATGTCAGCTTGGTTAGCACTTGCTACTTCTTACAGCACTAATTCATGTCCAATGATTCCGTTCTATATCTTTTACTCAATGTTCGGTTTTCAGCGTATTGGTGACCTTGCTTGGGCATCGGGTGATAGTCAGGCTAGAGGCTTCCTAATTGGAGCAACTGCAGGTCGTACCACTCTTAATGGTGAGGGCCTTCAGCATCAGGATGGACACAGTCTTATTTTGGCGAATACTATTCCAAACTGTAAGAGTTATGATGCAACCTTTAGTTATGAACTAGCGGTGATAGTTCAAGATGGCGTTAAGCGTATGTTTGAAGATCAAGAAAATTGCTTCTACTACCTAACCACAATGAATGAAAACTATACTCAACCTGCAATGCCTGAAGGTGCAGAAGCGGGTATAGTCAAGGGTATGTACAAATTTGCAGAAGCCGGTAAAGGTGATAAGAAAGTCACACTTATGGGTGCAGGCACCATCTTAAACGAAGTGATTGCCGCTGCAGGGATTCTAAAAGATCAGTTTGATGTTGAAGCTGATATTTGGAGTTTAACCAGTGTTAATGAGTTGGTTCGTGAAGGTCAATCTGTTGATAGATGGAATCTTTTACACCCGACTAAGAAAGCTAAAACAGCCTATATCACTGAGCAGTTAGGTGACTGTAAAGCACCTATTATTGCCTCAACTGACTATATGAAAGCCTATTCTGAGCAGATGCGTGCTTATATTGAGCAACCATATTATGTTCTTGGTACTGACGGCTTTGGTCGAAGTGATAGCCGAGCGGCACTGCGTCACTTCTTTGAAGTTGATCGTAATTTTGTCGTTATATCTGCCCTTAAAGCGCTTGCTGATCAGGGTACAATTAAGGCAGCTGTTGTAGAAAAAGCAATTAAGACATTGGGTATAGATCCAGAGAAACCCAATCCATTGTATTTGTAATAGTTGAAACTGTAATTAACAAATAGAAAGACTATTTATAAAGGGCGATTTAAGTGGCAATAGAAATTGTAACAATTCCTGATTTAGGTGGCGCAGAGTCGGTAGAGGTAATCGAACTATGTGTATCTGTAGGTGATTCTGTTGAGCAAGAAGAATCTCTAGTGGTTTTAGAGTCTGATAAAGCTTCTATGGATGTTCCTAGTCCCGTTGATGGCGTAGTTGTTAAGTATTTAGTAGCTGAAGGCGATACGGTAAAAGTGGGTGATGCTATCGCTGAAGTTGAGACTGCTGATGCTCAGACAACCGCTGAGCCTGCTGTTGAAGTGTCTGAGTCAGAGCCAGAACCAGTAGTTGCCGAAGTGGCAGCGCCTGAGCCTGTGTTTGAAGCGCCTGTTGCAGCTAGCGAAGCCGCTACATCAGAACAGATGGCACTTGTTCCAGATATTGGTAGTGATGACAAAGTAGAATTAATTGAAGTATCCGTTGCCGTAGGTGATTTGGTAGAAGAGGGTGAAACTCTCGTAGTGCTTGAGTCTGACAAAGCTACTATGGACGTACCTTCGACTTTATCCGGTACTGTTTTAAGTATTATCGCCAAAGAAGGCGATAAATTAGGCACTGGAGATCAGGTAGCCGTTATTGAGGTAACTAATGGTGGTTCTACCCTAGCCGAGCCAGCTGTTGAGACATCTGTTGAGGCACCTGAGCTAACTGCTGCACCAGAGGTATCTGCACCTGCTCCCGTGCAAACGCCATCGGCCCCAGCTCCAGCTCAAGCATCTGTTTCAGCCCCTGTTGCAAATGATTCTTCGGATATCTATGCAGGCCCTTCAGTTCGCTTATTAGCCAGAGAGCTTGGGGTTGATTTGACTCAGGTCGCTGGAACAGGTCCAAAAGCTCGAATTCAGAAAGATGATATCAATAATTTTGTTAAATCTGCTTTGCAGTCAGGCTCAAAAGCTACTGGCGGTGCAGGTATTCCACAAGTACCCGCGATTGATTTCAGTCAGTTTGGTGAAATTGAAACCGTTAAGCTAACTAAAATCCAAAAAGTTACTGCTGATAATATGCAGCGCAACTGGCTAAATGTGCCTCATGTAACTCAGTTTGATGACGCAGATATCACAGAATTAGAAACCTTCCGTAAGTCACTTAAAGCAGAAGGTGAAAAGCGCGGTATCAAGGTGACTCCAGTTGCGTTTTTGATTAAAGCAGCAGCGGCAGCATTAGCCGCTAACCCAGAATTTAATCGCTCACTTGCGGGTGATGGCGAAAACTACGTTCAAAAACATTATATCAATGTGGGTATGGCAGTAGATACGCCTCGTGGCCTTGTTGTTCCTGTGATTAAAGACGCTGATAAGAAGGGCATCTGGGAAATTTCATCTGATGTTATCAACATGGCAACCCTTGCTCGTGAAGGTAAACTAAAGCCTAATGATATGCAGGGTGGTTGCTTTACTATCTCAAGCCTTGGTGCTATTGGTGGCAATGGATTCACGCCGATTGTTAATAGCCCTGAAGTTGGTATTCTTGGCGTGTCTAAATCACAGATGAAACCTATTTGGGATGGTTCAGACTTCCAGCCAAAACTGATGCTACCTCTAGCTTTGTCCTATGATCATCGTGTTATCAATGGTGGTGATGCTGGGCGATTTATGACCTATCTAGTAAAAATCCTAAGTGATATTAGGCATATGACTTTGTAATTCTTTAAGCGGATAGTAATCTATCCGCTTTTGCATTAATTTCCTTTCTATACTTCGAATGTATTGGCTTAATAATGCCTTCAGTTTAGTATTTGGAGAATATAATGAAAGGATTCATTTTTAAATTTACTCCCTTATTTTTTGTCACTTTTTTTCTTATAGCCTGCATAAGTGACATGTCAATTAAAGATAAGGATTCCGAAAAATTACAATCAGTTAATAGTGTTTGGAATGAAGCGTTTCCAAGATCTGTGGGCTTTAATGAAGAAGCTTTAGATGAAGCGTTTGATTATGCCCTTTCAGATGGCAACTATACTCAAGCGGTTATTGTTATCAAGGATGACAAGCTGGTTTATGAGAAGTACAAAGGTTTAGCTGTCAATGAAATAAATAGCTCAAAAACCTTAATTACTATGTTTAATAACCTGCTGGGCGTTAGTTTGGTAGCTGATCTTCCTGATAAAAACACTCAAGCAACCTCATGGTCTATGGCTAAATCCATAACAAGTGTCTTAGTTAGCATTGCGATCGATAAAAAATTTATAAAATCGATTGATGATCCAGTCTCAGATTACTTAGATGAATGGAAAGATGATCCAGGCTCTAAAAACGAGGCCAATTTAAGTAAAACAAGTCGATCCAAAATAACCATACGCAATTTATTAAATATGCGTTCGGGTTTAAAAGTGGTTTGCACAAAAGATCAAGCACTAGCTTACTGTGACCCATCTGAGGGCGAAGCATCATCAACAGATAATGTAATTCTTTGCTGATAACCAAGGCGAGAAATGCCTAAAACGTCCTTTAGCAACAGTGGTAGAGGGCGAATCAGATATCAGCAATTTTGTATACAGTAACTGTGACAGTCTTTTGCTAGGTATGGTTATTGAAAAGTCTACCGGAAAGGATTTAATGAGATTTGCTGAAACTGAGTTATTTTCAAAGATGGGCATTAAATCAACCAACTGGTGGCGTGATAGCAGCAGCATTCCTGTCGGTGGTCGCAATCTCGCCTATTGCTGTTTCGATGCAACACCCAGAGACTTTGCAAAATTTGGTCAACTAATCCTTAATAACGGTGCTTGGGGTGGAAAGCAACTTATTCCTAAGTGGTATATAGATGAAATCAAAAAGAGCGCCAAATTTGTCGATGAAGATGAATCGTATAAAAGTAGTTATGGGTTACATTTTTGGTCAATGTATAATAAAAGCGTCGAAAACTCAGTTGTTTTCTATGCTTATGGCATGAATGACCAAGTAATTATAATGGATTTTGATAATAAAATGGTGGTTGTTAGAAATAGTCTATATAAGCCGATTCTTAATCAATCAGACCAAAGCATTATGAATGTCTCTATTGAAAGTGGGATTGCTTTATCTAGTGGGACTATTGATATTACCAAGATTAATGTGCATAAAATCCAAGGCATTAGTCTGCCGATAAGCTTACCATTGATTGCAAAATCTAATTTTGATTTTCGTGAATTTTACCAACAGGTAAAACAAGCTATAGACTGAAATTGTTTTCAACTTGCGGCTTATTTATGAGCTTTATTAAATATATATTTATTTATTTTTTAGGCTTGAGGGGTTTTTGTTCATACTCATCAAGTCCGTAATGGTTGTAGGTCATTGTGTATTATTTCTCATAACATAATTCAAAAATATTAGTTGAAGTTAATAGTTTTACTGAGTTTTAAGGTATGATACTCGCCTTGGAATTAGACTGTATTTTTATGTCACATCATAATTTTATTTGGAGAGCAATCAATGATCATTAAACCTCGCGTTCGCGGCTTTATGTGTATTACAACTCACCCAACCGGCTGTGAGGCTAATGTAGTTAATCAAATTAACTATATAAAATCTCAACCAGCTATTGAGATGCCGAAACGAGTATTAGTCATTGGTTCATCCACGGGTTATGGTCTTGCGGCACGAATTTCTGCGGCCTTTGGTGGCGGTGCATCTACTTTGGGTATTTTCTTTGAAAAGCCAGGCACTGACAGAAAGCCGGGTACTGCCGGATGGTATAACAGTGCGGCGTTTCATAAGCAGGCTGAAGAAGAGGGTCTTTATGCTAAAAGCATTAATGGCGATGCCTTTTCTAATGAAATAAAGCAAAAAACTATTGAGACTATTAAACAGGATTTGGGTCAAGTTGACCTGGTTATTTATAGCCTTGCAGCACCTCGTCGTCAGCATCCAGATACAGGTGAGGTTTTTAACTCCACACTTAAGCCGGTGGGTAAAGACGTCACCATGTTAGGTGTTAATACTGATAAAGAGGAAGTACAAGAATTTAGCCTAGAAGCCGCTAATCAACAAGAGATTGACGATACAGTTGCGGTTATGGGTGGTGAAGATTGGCAAATGTGGACAGATGCATTGCAGGAAGCAGGTGTTCTTGCAGAAGGCGCTAAAACCACAGCATTTACCTATATTGGTGAAAAAATCACTTGGGATCTTTATTGGGACGGCACTATTGGTCTAGCTAAAAAAGATCTTGATAAAAGAGTATTAAATATTAGACAGCAACTTCAATCTTCCAGCGGTGATGCTCGGGTATCTGTTCTAAAGGCCGTTGTGACTCAGGCTAGCTCAGCTATTCCTATTATGCCTTTATATCTAGCTATGCTATTTCAAGAGATGAAGAAAACTGGTACCCATGAAGGCTGTATAGAGCAGCTTTATCGTTTATTTACTGAGTGCTTGTATTCGGATAACCCTCGTTTAGATGAGGAAGGGCGCTTAAGAGTTGATGAGTTAGAGCTCGATCCAGCTATTCAAGAGGCTGTCACCCAAAGCTGGGCAGCTATTAGTAATGAGACCTTAGCTGATTTAACCGACTTAGAGGGTTATAAGCAGGAATTCTTGAACTTATTTGGCTTTGAGATTGACGGTGTTGATTATGACGCCGATGTTAACCCCGATGTTCCAATCACTCAGATGGTTTGATTAATTAAACCAGAGCAATTGATATGGCTTCAAAAAACACCAAGTTTAAAGCGGTATTCTTTCATCCGCGCTATTGGATAACTTGGTTTTGGCTCGGACTATGGCGGCTGATTACTATGCTGCCATTCAGTTTACTGCTTTTAGTTGGGCAGTTAATAGGTTTTATACTTTATCTGTTGCCAACAAGACGTAAGCATATTGCTCAAATCAATATTCAATTGTGTTTCCCGGAGCTGGATAAAGCCTCTCAAATTTCATTGCTTAAAGATAATTTTCGCAGTATGGGTATAGCCCTGATGGAAGTGGGCATGGCTTGGTGGTGGCCTAAGCAGAGATTACAAAAGTTGGTGACAGTTGAAGGTCTAGAAAATTTAGATCGTCCAGCAGATAAAGGCGTTATTTTATTAGGCATGCATTTCACTACACTTGAGATTGGTGGAGCAGCACTGACAGGCGCCATTGAGATTGATGGTATGTACAAGGCTCATTCCAACCCTGTTTATGACTATATCCAACTTAAAGGTAGAGCCAGTAATAATATTGATGGCTGTAGTCTATTTGATCGCAAAGATATGCGCGGCACTTTAAAGTGTCTTAAAAGTGGGCGTGTCTTATGGTATTTACCCGATCAAGACTACGGATTACATCAAAGCTTATTTGCGCCTTTTTTTGGAATACCGGCTGCAACAGTTCATGCGACCTCGCGAATAGCAAAACAAACCAATGCCGCAGTGATACCGGTTTCTTTTACCCGATTATCTGGTGCTAAGGGCTATAAAGTTACGATTGAGTCGGCATTAGAAAATTTTCCATCAGATGATGTGTTAATTGATACCACTAGAATTAACCAATTAATTGAAAAATATATTCGGCAACAACCCGAACAGTATCTATGGGTTCACCGAAGGTTTAAAAATCGACCAAATGGTGAAAAAGACTACTATAATGTCTCTTCAGGCAAGGCGTAGTTACTGTATAAAATGCTATGATTAAGTTGCGTAATTTAATTCTCAATAGCCGTTTGATTTATCAATAAAAGTAAGTAGGTATCCCAAGGAGCAAACATGATAACCGGAAGTATTGTCGCCCTAGTGACTCCGATGATTCCAGACAGTTTAGATGTCGACTGGAATGCTTTAGAACATCTCGTAGAATGGCATATAGAGCAGGGTACCCATGCTTTGGTTGCAGTTGGTACTACTGGCGAGTCTGCGACTCTAAGTGTCGAGGAGCATAGTCGGGTTATTAAATCGATGGTGGATATCACTAACGGGCGTATTGCGGTTATTGCCGGTACTGGAGCCAATTGTACTAGAGAGGCTATAGAGCTTACAGAGGCGGCGAAAAAAGCCGGTGCAGATGCCTGTTTATTGGTCACGCCTTATTATAACAAACCGACCCAAGAAGGCTTGTACCAACATTACAAAACCATTGCAGAGGCAGTGGATATTGATCAAATTCTTTACAATGTTCCCGGTCGAACTGCCTGCGATATGTTCACTGAAACAGTTATTCGTCTTAGCGCAGTTAAAAATATTGTAGGTATCAAAGAAGCCACAGGTGATTTACAGCGTGCTGCTAAGCTTATAGAGCAAGCTCCAGAGGGTTTTGCTATCTATTCTGGCGATGACCATACTGCGCGCGAGTTGATGTTATTGGGTGGTCATGGTGATATTTCCGTAACCGCCAATGTAGCACCAAATCTTATGTCCAAGATGTGTGAGGCTGCCTTAAAGGGTGATGCTGATCAGGCATTTGCCATTGATAAGCAATTGTTGGTTATACACGATGCAATGTTTGTAGAATCAAACCCTATTCCCGTTAAATGGGCTGTAAGCCAGCAGGGTTTAATTAAGGATGCGATTAGACTGCCGTTAACGCAACTTTCCGGGTCAAATCAGGTCAAAGTTTTACAGGCTTTAAAAACAGCACAGTTAGTGTAAAAAAATAATTAAAGGGCAGTAAGGTTTAACTATGAATAATGTTTCTCGGCTAGCTGTAATAGCTTGCTTGATGCAAAGTGGTTGTAGTTGGTTAGATATAAATGATCGTCAAAGCGAGCACCTCAATGCTGTGGAAACTCAGGTTATTGTGGTACCTGAAAAGTTAAGCTCCTTTAGAATTGGACAGCTCTACCCAATTCCAGCTGTCTCTGGTGATATTTCGCTGCAGAGCTCAGCAGAGGTACCAAGACCTCAGCCTATTTCGGTCAATACCTTTGAGCAGCTTGTCAAAATTCAAAGAATTGATAAAAAGAGATGGATTCTTGTCAATAATTCACCCAGTGAACTATGGCCAAGAGTGCGCAATATACTTAATAGGAATGGTATTGCTTCGGATAAAGCAGATGGTTCTGCAGGTATTATAGAGACTACTTGGTTGAGTTATAACTCTGACCAAGAGAATGAACATCGGTTTAGATTCTCGCTTTCACCTGGTGTACAGCTTAATAGCACTGAGATTTCTGTGTTACATCAAGTGAAGCCACTTCAAAATAAACCCCAAACCGATTGGCCAGCATTTTCCAATTTAGATGAAAAAGAAAGTGGCATGATTTCTTTCCTTGCCAATCAGCTTGTGGCACAACAAGACTACGCCTCAGTGTCTTTGCTAGCCCAAGATATTGGCGGAGAATCCAAGGTCGAGATTATCAATCCTGAGATAGCTGATCCCTATATTTTGGTTAAATTATCATATGACAGAACTTGGGCTTCAATTAATTATTCGGCTTCACGCGGTGGGTTTAGCCTAATTGATCAGGATTCGGACAAAGGTTTACTTCTGGTCAACTACAGGGATGAATTACTAGAAGAAAAAGCTTCAGGTTTTTCTAGTTGGTTTGGTAAAAAAGAGAATGACGATATCTTGAAGGCTAACTACCGTATCCTTGTCCAACAGGTTGAGTCTAATATTGAAGTCAGGGTTGTCACTCTAGAAGGCGATAGTGTTGATAAAGAGCAAGCCTTAAAGTTGCTTAATATTTTTAGAAGTAATATGTCATAAGGGAGTTAGCTTAATTGCGTTTTGCCTCCCTCGGTAGTGGCAGTAAGGGTAATGCCACTGTCATTCAATCGAATAATACTTGCCTTATGGTGGACTGTGGTTTTTCTATAAAAGACTGCAGTCGCCGTTTACAGCGTCTTGAAAAAACACCAGCTGATATAGATGCTATCTTAGTCACCCACGAGCACAGTGATCATTGGAAGGGCGTACTACCTCTTGCATCACGTTTTGCAATAGATATCTATATTACCGCAGGCTGCTTAAGAGCTACAGGTTTAACACTTAGCGATTATGCAGGTTTTAAGCTAATAGATAGCCATAAGATCTTTAATATTGGTGATATTGAGATAAAGCCAATTCCAGTCCCTCATGATGCACTAGAGCCAGTACAATTCATTTTTACAAATAATATAAATCGTCTTGGCATACTTACAGATGTTGGCTCTATAACACCTTATATCGAACAACAATACAGCGGTTGCAATGGTCTATTGGTCGAGGCTAATCATGACCTAGAATTATTAAACTCTGGGGCATACCCAAGATTTCTAAAAAATCGTGTTAGTGGTCAGTTGGGGCATTTAAATAATAATCAAACAGCTGCTTTAATTAGTGTTATTGATCAAGCTTGCATTAAGCAGTTAGTAATTGGACATATCAGCCAAACTAATAATAATAAAGCTGTTGTTAGAGAGACTATCGAGAAAGTTTATCAGGGTTCTGCAAAAGTTATTTACGCTGATCAAGAAGAAGGGTTTGACTGGTTGTATTTGAGTAAGTTATAGTCCCTATTGATTTAAAAAATACCTACCGTTGAGCGTAAGTAGTACTACTTATTTCTTATATCTATTGATGTTTTTCCACAGATAGCCCTTTTTTTTGTATACCTACTTTAAAAACTACCTGTAAGTTATTGATTTTTTTGCTCTGCAAATGTAAGTCATTGTTTTATATGCTATTTTTATACTGTACAAAAAATAACCAATCTGTATAAATCCCGTGGTTTTTCTGGCTTAAATACAGTTGCTATACTAGTATTCCACAAAGTTATCCACAGGTTCTGTGGACAAAATATTGCACCTCTATGGTGATCTTTATTGTTCTATTGTCAGCTTTAGAAATTTTTGCACCAAAGTTGAATTTACATAGATAAAAATTTATTAAATAAGTTTGGAAATTTTTATTATTTGGACTTTTTTGGCATCACATCACGTTATCTATGTTTAAATATGCAAATGCCTAAAATTATTGTTACCTACACCGATAATTGCTTTAAAAAAGTTGCAGAGCGTATTTCTAATCAAATAGATCTTCCATTGTTTGAATTAAATTCAAACAACCAAGATATACCTGCTGAGTCTGATTATTCTCTTTGTGTATCTCACAATGGTTTGAGTTTTATATCAAATACCAACAATCATGGTGCCATTCGTTGTGACTTTGTAAAAGGCAGCCATCGCCATCGTCGCAATTTTGGTGGTGGCAATGGTCAAATGATTGCCAAAGCAGTCGGAATTTCTGGTAAATTTCAACCCAATATGCTCGATTTAACCGCTGGATTAGGCTCAGATGCTTTTGTTTTAGCGAGTCTTGGGTCAAGGGTACAGATGTTAGAGCGAAATCCTATTGTTTATTTACTATTAACAGATGGAATAGATCGCGCCATGTCCGCGAGTTTTGATGATAGTGATCTGGCTTCAATCATTGGTAGAATGCATTTAACTGAAATGAATAGTTCTTTGTATTTAGATTCACTAGCTACTACTGATTATCCTGATGTAATTTATATAGACCCTATGTTCCCACCGAGAAAGAAGTCAGCTCAAGTTAAAAAGGAAATGCAGGCTCTTCATCAAATTGTTGGTGAGGATGATGATGCTTCAGTAATCCTAGAGAAGGCGTTAAATAAAGCTATTTATAGGGTTGTGGTGAAAAGGCCCGCACATTCCGATTATTTGGGTAAGCAAAAGCCTAGTTATTCGCTTGAGGGTAAATCAACGCGCTATGATATTTTTGCCAACCAAAAATTACCCAAATAAATGCTTTAGCAGTGATTGATATACATTTGCCAGACTATTCAAATCATTTACACAGGCACACTCATCAACTTGATGAATAGTGGCATTTACTGGGCCTAACTCAACAACCTGTGTACCCATTGGTGCAATAAAACGTCCATCAGAAGTTCCGCCAGCCGTTGAAAGCTCAGTATCCAACCCGGTTATTTCTTTTACTGCCTTAACCGCTGCATCTACCAATGCACCTTCTGCAGTTAAAAAAGGCTGTCCGCTTAAATGCCAATTTAATTCGTAGTTAAGCTGATGCTTATCAAGTATTTCAGTTGTCCGGTCTCTAAGTTGTTGATCGGTTACTTCGGTTGAGAAGCGAAAGTTGAAAACAACCTCTAGTTGACCAGGGATAACATTAGTAGCACCAGTCCCACCATTGATGTTGGATATTTGGAAGCTCGTAGCTGGGAAGAAGTCATTACCCTGATCCCATTCATGGGCTGCCAATTCTGTCAGGGCAGGGGCTGCTTTATGAATAGGGTTGCTGGCTAGATGCGGATAGGCAACATGACCCTGTTGACCTAGGATGCGCATCTCGCAGCCCAGTGAGCCACGACGCCCATTTTTAATAGTGTCACCACACTGAGTGCTGCTCGATGGCTCACCAACTAGACAATATTCAGGGATTAAATTTTGCTGATTTAACCATTCAACGACTTTTACCGTGCCATTTGCCGCTATACCTTCTTCATCGCTAGTGATAAGGAAGGCAATACGTCCGTTATGATTGGGATTTTCAGCCACAAAGTTCTCAACTGCAACAATCATAGCTGCAAGTGAGCCTTTCATATCAGCAGCGCCTCGGCCAAATAGCAAGCCATCTTTAATGGTTGGCTCAAAAGGTGGAGTTTGCCAATTGCTTTCAGGGCCAGATGGAACTACATCTGTATGGCCTGCAAAGCAGAGAATAGGACCGCTATCACCGCGTATTGCCCAAAAATTGTCGACATCATCAAATCGAAGATGATCTACTTCAAATCCAATTGCAGTTAGTCTATCAGTCATAAGCTTTTGACAGCCGGCATCCTTAGGAGTTACTGATGCGCGTGAAATAAGTTCTTTGGTCAAAGCAATAGTTGGACTGTCATTGGACATAGAAAAAACCTTTATACATTGGATCATTATTGTAGGGTTGATGTTCCTTACAAGCCAGATCGTTTTTTGGATTAATATTTATTTTACAAGCTGATCTTTAGCTGCATTGATTTTAGCGGCTAAATAATCACTACCACCTCGATCGGGGTGCATTCTTTGCATAAGTCTCTTGTGAGCTTTTACAATCTCATCTTTTGAGGCGGTATTTGGTAGGCCTAGAATTTCATAGGCTTCAGTCTCTGTAAGCTCATTAAAGTTAGCAGGGTTGTACTGCTGATATGCTTGATCATTGTTGGAGCCGCTGCGAAATAAATAGGCCTGAAGTAGAACGTAAGACTCTTTATCTACAGTTTTGTACTGTTGAGATAATTGTTTCAATTCATCCTGCGATAGTTCGCTTAACTTCTTGCCGTTATAATCACCAGATATAATCTCACCTTCAACACTGCCAGTGGTAAAATTGATAGAGATTACCAAGAACTCGGTTCTAAATTGTGAGGGGGAAGTTTTAAAACGACCAAATAATCTAAGCAGAGGGCCCGCTCTTGTACCCCAAACTAATAGAGTACGCAAAACCGGAATTAATGCGGCAATACCTGCACCAAGCCAGTGCATTCTACCGGTAATAATTAAATATACACTAAGGGCTAAGATAAGCCAGAAACCACTTCTCCACAGAAATGGTTTACGCTTGTTTTCGGCTAAATTCTTCTGATAAGACCACCAGTACCAGAGGCCTACAATAGCCGCAATTAATAGTAAAAGCTTTGGCATAGGTCAACACTATTCCTGTTATCGGTTTTTTAGAACCTCACAAAGTTTATCGGCCATTTCAACCATTGAATTCTCTGTTGTTTCCCAGTCAATACAAGCATCGGTAACAGAAACACCGTATTCCATATCATCTGGATTGGAAGACAACTTTTGATTGCCGGCATTGATATTACTTTCGATCATCACGCCAATAATTGACTTATTACCTTCTAATATTTGGTTGCTAACATTATCTAAAACCAAGGGTTGAAGGTTGTGATCTTTATTCGAGTTTGCGTGACTGCAATCAACCATAATATTTGGCTTAATTTTCGCGGCTTCAAGTTCTTGTTCGCAAATTGAAACACTCACTGAATCGTAATTGGGTTTGCCATTGCCGCCGCGAAGGACAACATGCGCATTTGGATTGCCGCGGGTAGTGACTATTGACACCTTGCCATCTGAGTTAATACCCAAAAATCTGTGAGGGTTAGCCACTGATTGTAGTGCATTGATAGCAACAGTTAAGCCGCCATCAGTACCATTTTTGAAGCCAATAGAAGAAGAAAGACCAGAAGCCATTTCACGGTGAGTTTGTGATTCGGTGGTTCGTGCTCCAATAGCTGACCAAGCAATAAGGTCTTGCATATATTGTGGCGAAATAGGGTCTAGTGCCTCGGTTGCAGTTGGTAGTCCAATCTCTAGAATGTCGCGCAAAAGCTTGCGACCAATATGCAGTCCATCAGTTATTTTAAATGAATCATTCATATAGGGGTCATTAATTAACCCTTTCCAGCCAACTGTCGTTCGTGGTTTTTCAAAATAAACACGCATTACTATGTATAAAGTATCGCTAACTTTTTCTGCTAGTTTTTTTAAGCGCAGTGCATAGTCATTGGCTGCCTTTAGATCATGAATAGAGCAGGGGCCAACCACAACTAAAATGCGATGATCTTTACCGGCTAAAATATTTTCAATAACCTGACGACCTTCGGTAACGGTTGCACGCGCCTTATCAGTAAGAGGTATCTCGCGCTTTAATTCGTCTGGTGTGATTAGAATTTCTGGCGCTTCGATATTTATATTCTCAACTTCTTGAGTATCCATTTTTAATTCCTAATTATTTACTAGTTCCCCAATAATTATATTGTACTTGAAAATTGCCGAAGGGAAAGATTAATCGCCTGTAACTTCAATGAATACGGCAGTTTGAGGAAAATAGAGCGCACATCGCACATTTTTAGTCTCTAGTTTTTGGTAAAGCTGTGCATAATGATTTAGTTGTGGGCTGTAAGTTTCAATTTGACGCTGATAAAAATTTTGCTCGGTTTCATTAATATTTGGCGCGGCGTATTTATAATCAATAATCCAGCGCTTATCCTTATCGATAAAGGTTCTATCGATCACTGAGGTTTTTATACTCTGACTGTGTTTATCAAAATACGACAATGCCTGTTCACAGTTCGCATCAATATGCTTTCCAAGTATCCATTTCCCTCTAGTATCCTTAAGCATAGTCTCGATGGATTGCTTTAGGTTTGAAATTTCTTCAGCTGTAACAAGAATCCCGAGCTGATTAAGGGTCGATTTCCAGCTTTGATCAAGCATCTTTCTTCTTTCCAATGGCCATTGCTCAATGCCATCGCAAGCTATTTGTTTAAGAGTTCTATGTAGCGTGGTTCCCAAATGACGTGCTCTGAAGTCAAGAGAGTCACTTTTTGTGGCACTAGAATACTGATTACTAACACCTAGCGTCATCATATCCTTAGGCATAATCACAGGATTGAACTGCAATGGTAACCGACGATAATAATTGACTGATGCTATGGCTTCCTTTTCTTTATTATTATCACCTATGTTGGTTACCTGATATCCCGGCTGTCCAATTAGAGGGTTTAAAGATGGCCAAATACTACTTAAAAGGCTTGTTTTAGAGGGTTTTTGCCAGTCATCTTTAGCCTCTTTAATTTTTGCAAAAAGATGCAGTTTTCTTACTGCTCTTGTAGCGGCAACGTAAAGAACCCGCGTATTCTCTAAAATAGTTCGTGTCGATTGCTCATACTTTAGATAGCTATAGATTGGGTCATTTTCTTCGTCATAGGGCCCGAGTGCTGCTAACAGTAGGAATGATTGATTTTGTTCATCAACCTGTTCCTGCCAGCGCAATAAAGGATTGTCATTGGATTTTGGACTCTTGTGCAAACTAGGCAATATCACATGGTCAAATTCAAGACCTTTTGCCTTGTGAATGGTCATGATTTGAATAGGATTAGACTGCTGATTGCTACTTAGTGCTATTGGCTGGGCATATAAATGATCTACAGCATGACTAAATTCATCCCAGTCCTTAAGCGTGCCAGCTTGCTGCCAAGTTTCTAACAGGTCTAAATAATTACGAATATCATGAATATCACGTTGATTTAATAATGTAGCTGGACCACCAAGATCAATCCATAATTGCTCAATTAGGTTGCGTAAGTTATCGGTGCCACGGTTATTCCAAGTCGAACAGATCAGAGGTGATACTCGGTCAAGTATAGCGCGACCTTCAGCACTTAATTGATTGAATTTATCTGGAATCTGTTGCCACTCATGCAGTCTGTCTAAAATACATTTTGGTTGCTTGCCGTTAGTTTTATTTGCCTGAGTTAAGATCACTAGATCTTTAAGAGAAAGGCCACAGAAGGGTGCTCTTAAAATAGCTAGCCAAGCAATTCTATCGGCTGGGGATAATATGGCTCTAGTGAGTGACATTAAATCAATAACTGGCATTCTATCAGCCAGAGGGTCGATATCTATAGCTTCCCAGCTAACTTGTGCTTCTATTAAAGCGGGAACAATCTGTTTTAAATGACCTCGATTGCGTACTAATATAGCAGTTGATTCAGTGGGGTTTTCTTGGCTTATTTGCTGACACAGCTTGGCAATATGCTGTGCCTCAGAAAAATCGTAATCCTTATTCTCCTTACTGCTATAACCATGAAAATACACTGCTTGTGACTGTTCTGACGTTTTAACGGAAGTAGATTGATTATAGGGCACTGCTCCGCGATTAATATTTGCTTTAGATGGGAAGGCCTGAAGAAAATTATCATTAACCCAGTCAACAATGCCTTTTTTGGAGCGAAAATTACTACTCAAGGATAATGGTAGGCACTGCACAGGCCCTATAGGATAGCGTTGTGCATTAATAAATAACCCTACACGAGCATCCCTAAAGCTATAGAGTGATTGCATAGCATCACCTACAAGGAATAGGGTGCGGCCATCATCAGGGTCCCAGCCTGCAACAAGGGATTCCAGAAGGCGCATTTGCGAGCCTGAGGTATCTTGAAATTCATCTACCAAAATATGTTTTAGTTGATAATCTAATTTTAGGGTTATATCAGAGATAGCATCTGTAGCAGTATCAAATGCTAAGGCATCCAGCGCAGCCATGGTTATTTCGGAGTAATCTGATTGCCCCTGTTGTTGGAAGACTGTTTTTAATATTGCCGCTAGTTGAGGTAGCAAAACTCCTAGAGCAGTTAACATCTGTTGTTGCTCAGAGCTTATTTTTGATTCCGGCAGATGCATAACATCAGTTACAAGTGATTGCAGTAATTTGTCATCACTATAATCAGCGAGTAACTTCTGCATTTGGCTTTTGGTCTTTTTGTCCTCTTTAGGAAATCCTTCGCGAACAGTGACAGATTTTCGTGGTGAGAAGTCCTTATCCTTTGTAACCAACATTCGCAGAATAGTTTTCCATTGTTTTAAGCTCTGTTGGTCAAGTTGTGGAAGCTCGATAATACCTTTTAAGCTTTTGAGCGCCTCATTGCCGCTGGGTGCATTGTTACCAGCATAGTCAGCGAGTTGAAGTAGATCAGCTGCTAAGGGGAATAGTTGCCGTTCAAGTCGTCCAAGGGTATCAATGATTAATTGTTCTATAACTAACTGAAAATAGTCGGTGTGATTTGCCGCGGTAAAGATATGGGGTAACCATTGATCGCGTTTACCTAGCATATCGGCAAAAAGCGTTTCACAGCGAGATAAGTCATTACCCATATGGGTTACAACCGTCGCTAGAGCTCTACTTGTTGCGTTGTTAGCCTCAAGTTGTTTAAGTAATTCCCGAGCGGCTAAATGATAAAGTGCCTGAGGATACTCTGATTGTTCGGGCAAGCCACCGCTGCCATTGTCGAACATAAATTGCTTGGCAATATAGTGGCAGAAACTATCAATGGTTTTTATTCGCAAGCGGTAGGGAATATCTAAAAGATTCCACTGTAATTGTTTATCTCTGGCTAATGCCTCAGTGGCAAGATCCCATATCTCAGCTTCAAAGCTATCCGTTGGCCTTGAGTTTTCACTGGCAAATACCAAGGCGCTGTGAATACGCTGTCGCATTTCCGCGGCTGCTTTGCGGGTAAAGGTGATGCAGAGTATTTCTTCGGGGTTTTCAACCCTAGTTAAAAGTTTGAGTAAACGCTGGGTAATTAACCCAGTTTTACCGGAACCAGCTGGCGCTGAGACAATATAGCTATAATTTGGATCGATTGCCTGTTGTCGAGCCTTGTCATCACTGAGTTCAAGGCTATTGGTCATATTCTGCATATTAACCCTTTTTAGCCTCTTTTAGTCGCTGTATATCCTGCTGCTCATTCCATCGATTAAATGGAATTAAATCACTTTGATAATTAAATTGGGCAGTATTAAAGCTATGTAAAATCGCCTTACCCTGAGTAAACTCCTCGGCTAATTTAGCAATTGAATGGCGCCAATCTTCAACCTGTAACTGCCAATCTTCTGAAGCCTTCACACCTTGGATTATTTGATCCTTAGAAATTCCAAGAAATTTTTGGTCATTGCCTTTTAGCAAAGCAAAAGTACAACCGATAGGCTCAGGTTCAGAGGCCAAAATATACAGTGGAAGCTGTGGGTCTACAGGTCGATCACCAAGCCATACGTCGGCTTTAACCGTGCCAGTTTTATAATCAATGACAAGCGTTTCACCATTAACAATATCTAAGCGATCGATAATTAATGAGATATTTAATTGACCCAAGGACAGTTGTTTTTTCTTTTCGGTCTGTTTGACCTCAAACGGTTGTCGTTGCCGTTCTATCTCTAACCATTGAGATACTATTTTAGTTAAGCGCTGCTTTTCTAATTGCTTAAAATTATCCCCTAAAAGAATAGGGCTTGTAGTAGCTTGCTCAGTAAGTACCTGGTCAATAGTTTCTGAAAGCTGATCATTAAGTTGTTTTTCAGATAGACCACAAAAAACCTCTGAGTTAGTCCAGAGACTCCATAATCGGTAAAGAAT
Organism: Porticoccaceae bacterium; assembly: GCA_045560645.1. Lineage (GTDB taxonomy): Bacteria > Pseudomonadota > Gammaproteobacteria > Pseudomonadales > Porticoccaceae > HTCC2207. The sequence goes on from JBJKZE010000016.1 coordinate 27,422, forward strand.
TTCATGGGCAATACTACCCCGGTCCATAGCCTCAAGACCTAAGGCTGGCTGCTCAAATGATTTCGCCCATAATCTATGTATAGCAAAAGCATTAAAAGGGCAGGTAGATTGATTCTTAAGGATAGAACTACCCCCACGAATAGGCTCTAATTGGGCATTAAACTCATAACCATAATCAATCTGCAGATCACATAAATAAGGTTGATCTAGCCATTGGGGCAAGTCTGTAGTATCAACTTCTAGGGTTTGCTTATGCAGATCATATTCTTTAATCAGAGGACTTTGATCTAAAGGGCTTTTTCCATCAGTTATAGGGTAGCTTAAAAAAAGCTTATTGCTATTAAGGCTAAAGCCTGACAAAAGATTTTTGGCGATTCCTAGTTCGTTTTCTGGAACACTAAAGGGCATTTTATGCCGACGTTGATAATTTGCCGATAGCACTGGATTCATTGAGCCCGAAGACGGGAAGTGAGTATTATCCATGCCGGCGATCCAGAGCTGATCAAACTCAAGACCTACAGCTTCAAGTAGACCAAGAACCTGAAGTGGGGCGTCACCAGTCTGTGGGTGAAATAAGTGTTCATTAGCTAATTTCTGCAAATAACCAAGGGCTTTAGAGCGGCTAATTTCTTCGCCTAAATTATCTAGCTCGGTAAAAAAGCCTAATAATTTATCCCAAAATTGAATCTGTTGGTATTGCAGACTATTAGGTTGTTTTATACCAGGCCAGCCAAGTTGATTGGTAAATTGCTTAAAAAAATCAGCCCATTGTGAAAATGATTTCTTATTTGAAGCGGTTTGACGAATAAGCTGTTGAATATCATATAGCGGCTGAAGTTGAGGCGGAATACTGTCAGGATTGTCCAACTCGGCCTGTTGCGCTCTAATGATTTGGATAAACTTATCTAGGCCAAGATCATGTTTTTTGGTTTCTCGTATTTCTAGTTCGCAATCGACCCTAAACTGAATAGGTAAATTGTTAAAGTGGCAGTAGGGTGAGTTTAAAATGCCCAGCCACTGCGACACAGGAAGTAGGAATTCAGTCATTTCTAAAAAAGCTAGCGCCGACTGAAGTATAGGCGTTTCTGCTAATTTAACTCCTGCGGATATATTAACTGCTATAGAGCAATTATTGGATGCTAAGGCTTCATTAATAACTCGAGCTACTTCAGGCACTCGATTATTTAGGTCAGGTATTACCAAACCAATACGTTGATTAGGCTGTTTTAATAACTGTTGCGCAGCCCATTTTGCAGCAGTCTCTAGTTCAGCTGACGGATCAGGACATTCAAGTTTGGATGTAGTGGCAGACTCACCGATGGGTTCGATTGAAATAACCTCGGTAGCGGCATTTTGCATAACCCATTGCTGTAGTGGTGCAATAGACTGAAAGCCATAAAGGTGTATTTTGTTTTCTTTTTTTAATACTTGTTTAGAAAAGGCTACGCCAACCTGACGCCATGTAGAGCCACTAGTAAGTAGCTTATTGCTATCTAATAGCTGCAGATAACTCTGTGTCCAGCGTTTAAATTTATAAAATGCTGCACTTTGTTCATCAACCTGTTCAATATCGATATTCCAGCGTTGAAGCAGATCAAAACAATCATTAGCCATAGTTGCAAAACTTTGATCAAGAGATTCATCATGTTTTGCAATAGCTTGTTCCCAATAAAAAATATTTTGTAGGCGACCAATTTGTGCATAGCCATTAACTAGCTGATGATTTTGATCGACAAGTTCATTCCAACAAAATCCAAGCCAGTGTTCCAATGACATAACTCGCGGTGCCTTCCACACCTGAACTTTATCATTGATAGATCGACCCCAAGCCTGCTGAATTTGTGCAGCAAGACGCTGATTAGCCGTTAAAATCAGCTGATTTTTTTCAATCGCATCACGAAATGGAGCGATATTAATTAATGGAGGTAACATCTACTTAATATTAGACTTATTTAATTTAAGATTTAAACGCTATAATCTCAGAACTATAAAGTAAATGACAGCTAACTGGATAAATTAGCCAATGGAATTTAATATTTTCACAAGTACAGCTTTTATGATCATAACCTCTATCTTAATAGCATTAGTTATTGGTGTTGTTTTTGGTCGCACTCTGGGTAGAAACCAATTATCTGATGATATTTCACAACTCAAAGCTAACAAGCTTGTACTTGAGGAAAAATTGTCCAGTCAGAAATCAAATTTTGAATCTCAGCTAAAGTTAGTTCAGGATGCCAAACAAAGTCTTAGTCAAGAGTTTGAAAACCTTGCTAATCGAATCTTTGACGATAAACAGAACAAGTTCTCCGAGCAGAGCAAACAGGCTTTAGAAACATCTCTAAGCCCTTTAAGACGTGATTTGGGGGATTTCCGCAAACAGGTTTCTACCGCATATGATAAAGAGAATGCAGACCGCAATCGATTGGCTGGTCAGATTGGCGAACTGCAAAAGCAAACTATGCAAATATCAGCGGATGCAGTCAATCTTGCTAATGCACTTAAAGGAGATAATAAGCAGCAGGGTAATTGGGGTGAGTTTGTTTTAGAAAAATTGCTTGATGATTCCGGCTTAACAAAGGGCAGAGAGTATGAGACGCAGGTCGCCCTAAAAGATGAAGAGGGCAATAGACGCAACCCAGATGTCATTATCCGTCTACCCGAAGGCAAAGATATAATTATCGATGCCAAAGCTAGTTTGACCGATTATGAGCGTTATTTTCATGCACAGGACGAGCAGTCACAACAGCTTTGTTTAAAACAGCATCTCAATTCATTGCGCTCACATATTAAAGGCTTGAATGTAAAAAATTATGAACAGTTAGAAAATATTAACAGTTTAGATTTTGTTTTGATTTTTATCCCGGTTGAATCAGCCTTTATGCTGGCCTTGGATAATGATCCAGATATCATGCGTGAAGCCTACGATAAAAGCATTATTTTGGTCAGTCCAAGTACCTTAATGGTGACCCTAAGAACCATTAAGAATTTGTGGCGCTATGCCGATCAAAATATCAATGCCCAACAAATCGCTGAAAAAGCCGGTGCTCTTTATGATCTTTTTGTGCTGCATGTAGAGGCTTTGGAAGATATAGGCAAACACTTAGACAAAAGCAAAGATGCCTATGAGACAGCATTTAAGCGCCTTTCAACAGGCCGCGGTAATTTAGTTAAACGCAGTGAAGAGTTAAAAACACTAGGTGCTAAAACCAAGAAAGCACTGGCCGATAAACTATTACCCCCAAGTGATGCGTAATATAGCTATTCATTTCTAGGGGTTTGTTGTGTCTACTTTTCAATTAATACTTATATCAGGTGCAATTGTTACTGGGTTATTATTTATTTATGCCTGTATTCTTGCCTTTAAATTAAAAGATAACGCCAAGCGTAGATCACAGCCTGTGAAATTTCAGCCCCAGTCTCATTCGCAATTAGATGCACAGCAGTCTATAAGAGTGATAGCCCAAGCACTACTACAGAAAGATTTAACTCCGACAGAAGCGGCTATGAGAATCGGGTTCTTAGCCCAGCAGTTTGAACCAATAGAGCGACAAGAAAAATCTATAAAGACTTTTCAGTCTCTGGCTATGGATACCTCACATATACCAATATTAGATGCTTGGAAGGCTCTTTCTTCTAATGAAAAGGCAGAATATGAAAAGCAGCGGCTATCGATAGAAAACAGCTATTCTGAGGCTATACAAACAGCGGCTAATACATTGGCAAAGAGTTTCTAGATTCTTCTTAACAAAACACCAGATTCAATGTGGTGTGTCCAAGGGAATTGATCAAATAAAGCCGCTTTTACTACTCTGTGAGTCTTAGTGATTTGTTTAAGATTCTCAGCCAAGGTTTGCGGGTTACAGGATATATAAAGAATATGATCCATCTCGGTCACTAATTTCTCAGTGCCGGAATCTAAACCTGCCCGCGGTGGGTCGACAAATATAGTGGAAAAGTTAAAGCTATCTAAGTTTACTTCCGCCAAACGTCTAAAAGCTCTTTCTCTATTTAAAGCTTGAGTAAACTCTTCACTTGAAAGACGAGCTATAGTGACATTATCAATCTTATTTGCGGAAAAATTGGTATTAGCTGAATTGACCGAAACTTTGGAAATCTCTGTAGCTAATACCTTATCAAAATGTTGGGCTAAAACAGCGGTAAAGTTGCCATTACCACAGTAAAGCTCAACCAAGTCATCACTGCTGTTAGCAAGGCAATCACTAGCCCATGTCAGCATTTCTTGATTAACTTGGGCATTGGGTTGGGTAAAACTAGCTTCAACCTGCTGATAGCTATATTGACGCTTGTTAACCACTAGGGTTTCAGTAACAAAATCATCACTTAAAACCAGTTTTTGTTTGCGGCTTCTGCCTATCACTTTAATATTAAATTCTGACTGTAACTGCTCAGCAACCTGTTGCCACTGGTGGTCTAAAGGTTTGTGGTAAATTAGCGTGACTAGAGCTTCACCCGTTGTGGTTGTTAAATACTCCATGCTAAATAATTTATAGCTTAGAGTATCGCTGGCATTAACCGCCGACATTATTTTTGGCATTAACCGATTGATTAGTGCTGACCCAATAGGGAAATCCTGAATAATATAAGGCCGCTTTTCGCCGGGTTTGTTCATCGCATAATGGGCTTGCCCCTGCTCGTGCCATACGCGGAATTCTGCTCGCATACGGAAACCATAGGGCTCTGATGAGAAAATTTCTAATTCTGGCAATTGAATGCCAGCATCAGCCATTAGGGTTTTATATTGGCTTACCTTATCATTTAGCTGTTGCTGGTAGCTTACTGAGTTTTGTAGATTGGAATCACTCATTGTGCAGTGAAAATTTGATGGGTGTTAGCCGCCATAATAAAGTCATTGATATGCAGACCCCCAAGGCTATGGTTCCACCAGCTGACAGAAACCTTGCCCCATTCAATCAATAGAGCAGGATGATGATCAACCTGTTCTGCTAATTCTGATATCGCCTGAGCTAGATCCATAGCAGCAACAAAATCATCACATTTATAGGCACAGAAAAGTTGATCCACGTCATCTTTTTGAACAACATTCCATTGATCAATTTGCATTAATAAATCAGCATATTGGCTTTTAGAAACCAAAGTTTGATCATTGGGTAAATCATTTAAGTTGTAATCAAGTAATTTCATTTAAATACAGTTCTTTGGTTTTGGCAGGCCGGCTAACTTTGCTGCTATTTTAGCAGGGCTACCAGGGAATAATTTGTTTAAATACAAGCTCCGGCCTTTATCTACACCAAGGTTTGCAGTGACAAGTTTACACAGCGGTCGCATAGAGGGCGAAAAACCATAGTCTGCGTAAAAATTACGTGCAATCAATAATATCTCCACGTGATCTTTTGAAAGAGACAGTTCCTCCTCTAGGCCTAACTTGTGAGCTAGATCCTCTGACCATTGAGGTAGGTTGTCGAGATAATTACTCTGTTCTGTCATTAGCTATGCCAACTACTACTTAAACAGTAAAAAGCCCTACATCATGCAGGGCTTTTTACTGTGATTTAAGGGATTTGTTTTAATCGTCACTCATAACGCCAAATATTTGTAGAAGGCTTACAAATAAATTGTAAATCATTACAAACAGCGTAACAGTTGCTGAGATATAGTTTCTTTCACCGCCATGAATAATAGCGCTAGTCTGCCACATAATTATAGCTGCAGAAAGGAAGGCGAATACCGAGCTGACGGTAATTGCCAGAGCAGGTATCTGTAAAAATACATTAGCGATTCCTGCGGCAAAGGCAACTAAAATACCGGTCATTAAAAAACCAGTCATAAAGTTAAGATTTTTTCGCGTGGTTAGTACATAGGCTGAAGCCGCAAAAAATACCAGCGCAGTGGAACCAAGCGCCATCATAATAGGCCCTGAACCGACGGCGGCAAGATACATGCTAATAATGGGGCCCAATGTGAAGCCCATCCATCCGGTTAGCGCAAATACCCAAGCAAGACCTGAAGCATTGTTCTTGTTTTTCTCAACCATCCACAGGCAAATAAAGTACGGGAGCAATGTCCATAATCCAAAATAGGGTGCATTCATCGCCATAGAGATTCCGGCCATTACTGCGCTAAAGGTTAAAGTTGCGCCTAAAAGGGTGTAAGTACTGCGTAAAACTTTAGCTACAGCAGGATCAAGGCCGTCAGTAGAAATGCCGACATTAGTTGTTGCTGAACTATATTTATCTGGATTTGTATTCATGGATAGTATCCTGATTAATTAAATAAAAGATGTGTTAATAATAACTCATAGTAGATGGTTTTCCATCCCTATATGAGTAATAAATAAACCTAGATTTCGATGCTAAAGCTTTTCAAGTTAATATCTGTAGAATCCCAAACTATATACCAACCCTTATCATGCCAATCACCCAAGACAATTCTTTCACCGTTTGTGTGTGTGTGGCGGTCAGGTCGGTGAGTATGCCCATGAATCAGCGTTGTAACACTATGTTTGGTCATTGCCGCATCAACTGCATCTGAATTAACATCCATAATAGCGCTGGGTTTATTAGCATTGGCGGCCTTACTCTTTGCACGCATATTGTCAGCTAATGTCTGTCGATACTTTAAAGGGAGTAACTGTAGGCAAAACTTGATAATGGGGTGGCGGATTTTTCGTCTAAAACGAATATAGTCGATATCGTCGGTGCAAAGGGTATCGCCATGCATGACTAAAACAGTTTCGTCGTTATATTCAACCAAATGCTCATCTTCTAAAAGCCTCGCGCCAGTGGCTTGCATAAAGCGCTTACCCAAGAAAAAATCACGATTGCCATGCTGAATAAATAGGGCAACACCCTTGTCGGTAAGCTGTTTAAATGCTTGCTGAACATCAGCACCAGTAGCACAGTTGTCATCATCGCCAATCCATGCTTCAAATAGATCACCAAGAACAAATAATGCCTCAGTTGAGCTAGTCTGATCTTCAAGAAAACGCAAAAATGCCCGAGTTACCTCCGGGCGTTCTGGGGATAAATGGAGATCTGAAATAAACAGGATAGCCATAGCTTATGCGTTTATTTAGCAGCGTATTCGTCGCTGATAATAGTTTCAGTAATCTCAATTGGGTCAACTGGAACATCTTGATGGCCAAAAGCACTACCAGTGGGTACTGTTTTGATTTTCTCAATTACTTCCATGCCCTTAACAACCTTACCAAAAACCGCATAGCCCCAGCCTTGCATATTTTTACCACTATGGTTTAAGAAGTCATTATTGGATACATTGATAAAAAATTGTGACGATGCGGAATGGGGGTCGCCAGTTCGTGCCATTGCAAGTGTACCTATATCATTTTTTAGGCCGTTGTCAGCTTCATTTTCAATAGGAGTATTGGTTTTCTTTTGCTGCATATCAGAGGTCATGCCGCCGCCCTGAACCATAAAGCCATTTATCACACGGTGAAACACCGTATCGTTATAAAACTCATCTTTAGCATAGGTTAAAAAATTTGCAGCAGAGATTGGTGCTTTATCAAAATCTAATTCTATTGAAATATCGCCCATAGTGGTGCGGAAAGTAATCATATTAAGGTCCGGTAGTTTATTAGGAAGCATCTGTCTATTTTAATTTGTAATGCCAGTAAATCAAAGAGAACTTTACGATTAGCCAAAATAAGTCGTAAATGTATGGTTGTTTTTTAAATTTATTTCACTTTCATCAAGGGTTAAGGTTTATTGAAAGCCCTGTGAGAGCTATACTTCGCACCTAATTAAGTCCTTAAGCGATACAATATGACTGACAGTGATAAACCAATCAATTTTATTCAGCAAATCATTAGTGACGATTTGGCCTCTGGCAAGACGGCCAAGGTAATCACTAGATTTCCACCTGAGCCCAATGGTTACCTGCATATAGGTCACGCTAAGTCTATCTGCGTCAACTTTGGGCTTGCTGAAAGTTTCTCCGGGGCATGCAATCTGCGCTTTGATGATACAAATCCAGAAAAAGAAAGCGACGAGTTCGTTCAATCAATTATTGAAGATGTTAAATGGCTTGGTTTTAACTGGAATGGCGATATTCGCTATGCTTCCGATTATTTTGATCAGTTTTATCAATGGGCCTGTGATCTAATTAATCAAGATAAGGCCTATGTTTGCGAGCTTAATGCTGAGCAAATGCGCTTGTACAGAGGAACCCTGACTGAAATTGGGAAAGATAGCCCTCACCGTACAAGACCAGCATCTGAAAGCAGGGCGCTTTTAGAGCAAATGAAAGCGGGTGAAATCGCTGAAGGGGAAATGACACTGCGCGCTAAAATTGATATGGCATCGCCTAATATCAATATGCGTGACCCTGTACTTTACAGAATTAAACGTATCGCCCACCATAGAACAGGTGATAAGTGGAATATCTACCCAGCCTATGACTTTGCCCATGGTCAAGAGGATGCAATTGAAGGTGTGACCCACTCAATATGTACCCTCGAGTTTGCCGCCAACAGACCCTTATATAACTGGTTTATCGAGAATTTAGCGGTGCCTTCAACGCCACGTCAGTATGAATTTGGGCGGCTAAATCTTAATTACAGTATTACTAGCAAGCGCAAATTGAAGCAGCTTGTTGATGAGGGCCATGTAGATGCATGGGATGACCCTAGAATGCCTACCATATCTGGTTTGCGGCGCAGAGGCGTCAGTCCCACAGCCATCCGTAATTTCTGTGACAGTTTGGCTGTTGCCAAAACAGACGGTGTGGTTGATATGGCCCAATTTGAGCACTTTATTCGCGACGATCTAAATACTAATGCGCGCAGAGCTATGTGTGTGCTTAAACCACTATTGGTGACATTCACTAATTATGATCAATCCGAGCTATTTACCGCCTCATCGCATCCCCAGCGCGATGATCTAGGTTCAAGAGAGCTGCCGTTTGATCGTCAAATTTATATTGATCAAAGTGACTTCTCTGAAGATACTAGCCTGTCGCGCAAAAAGTTTAAGCGTCTGGTTTTGGGTGAGTATGTCAGGCTTCGTGGAGCTTATATTATTCGTGCCGACCAAGTTATTCGTGACAATAATGGCGACATACAAGAAATTAAAGCCTCAGTGGTGGAAAATACTGTAGGTGCTGATGCGCCTGAGGGTATTAGGCCCAGAGGGGTAATTCACTGGGTTTCAGCGCTAAACTCTGTAGACTGTAGTGTGAATTTATATGATCGATTATTTAATCAGGCATTACCTGATTCCGGCGCAGATAGCTTTACTGATCATATTAATCCTGATTCACTTATAGTGCTTGATGGATGTAAGGCTGAACTTAGCCTAGCTAATGCTGACTCCACTGAACGTTATCAGTTTGAGCGAGAAGGGTACTTTTGCCGTGATAGCAATGCTAACAGCATGGTTTTTAACTGCACCATTGGATTAAGAGATAACTGGAAAGGCTAAATGAATCTTAAACTCTACAATAGCATAGCGCGTGAAAAGCAAGATTTTCAGCCGATTGATCCGCAGAATGTCACTATGTACGTCTGTGGTCCAACCGTTTATAACTATGTTCATATAGGTAATGCACGCCCCGCAGTGGTTTTTGATACGCTGTATCGTGTGCTTCGCGCTATCTATCCACGGGTAACATACGCCCGTAATATTACCGATATTGATGATAAAATAATTAATAAATCCAATGAGTTATCAGTAGATATTAATAACATTACTGAGAAGTTTTCGGGTGCTTATTTTGAAGATATGTTAGCCCTCAATACCCTTGAGCCAGATGTTATTCCCTATGCTACTCAGCATATCCCGGATATGATTCAGATGGTCGAGACTTTGGTTAATAAAGGCCATGCCTATGCCGCAAACTCAGAAATTGAAGCAGACAAAGGCCATGTATTATTTTCGGTACCCTCGATGTCCAAATATGGTCAACTTTCGAAGCGTAACCCTGATGAACAAGAGGCAGGGGCTCGAGTTGAAGTAGCTGGCTATAAGCAATATGCCGGTGATTTTGTATTGTGGAAGCCTTCAACAGATAAAGAGCCAGGCTGGGATAGCCCATGGGGAAGAGGGCGTCCGGGTTGGCATCTAGAATGTTCAGCCATGATTAAAAAGCATCTAGGTGAAACAATTGATATTCATGGTGGTGGCCATGATTTGATATTCCCACATCATGAAAATGAGATTGCCCAAAGCTGCTGTGCCAATGATGGTAAGCCTTTGGCTAACTTTTGGATGCATAATGGGTTTATTAATATCGATGGCGAGAAAATGTCCAAATCACTGGGCAACTTCCGTCTTGTAAGGGATCTTTTACAGCAATATCCGGGTGAGGTGCTGCGTTATGTCATACTTTCAGCTCATTACCGCTCTGAACAAAACTTTAGTAAAGAGTTACTGGATAGCGCGTGGCGTACCCTAGATAGTCTGTATGGCTTTATTCGTGGTGTAGCACCAGCTAAAAGTAAGATAAATAGCACCGGTGATGGGTTTAAGGCGCTTTTGGATGATCTTAATACGCCTGTAGCTATTAGTGAGCTTTACCGTCTTGCGAAAGCGGTTAATCAGGCTGAAGGTGAAGAGCAGATAGTAAAAATGCAAGAATTAAAGGGCCTTGCGGATATTCTAGGGCTTTTAAAAGATGACCCAGAACAATGGTTTACCCTTGCAAGAGGTGATGATCAGTTATCTGCAGAACAGATCGAACAACAAATTCAAGCTAGGCAACAGGCTAAACAAGATAGAGACTTTACAAAAGCTGATCAAATTAGACAGCAATTACTTGATGGCGGAGTGATTCTTGAGGATAGCCGAGAAGGGACTAAGTGGCGAAGGGCTTAATCTTCGCCAGATCTTTTTATTCTAGAATCAAATTTTCTAGCTGATATGTTTCTAGCATAGCAATACCTTTATCTATCAGTTGATTTGCTAGGGCTTTATCACCTACTTCAAAGGCTACCAGTGGCGCCATGTTTAAAACCTCTGGGTTTATTTTTTCTGGAATCATTTCGAGATCGACGAAAATATAGTCAGATGAGGCTTTTTGAACGATTTCAGAATAAAGATCCTGCCACTGCTCCAAAACAACACCAACTTTAGGCCATTGCTTGATTCTTGCTGCCTGAACCAGAAGGTAGTCATAACTGATAATAACTACCTGTTGCTTTACTGGCTCTAGTATCTTCAATACTGCGCTAAGCATAGTTTCTCGGCCACAATGGGCAATAGATTCCTGTTTAAGCTCCACAAATGCAGTTACTTCAGTGTTTTCCTTTAATAGCGTAACAAGTGCCTCTAAGGGGGCAATTTTTTCCGATTTAAAGCTATTCCCCAGTCTGTCTGGCTCATAGGCTGATAGTTGCACTAATTTATGGCGAGGATATTGCAATACATGTCCTAGCTGACCGCTGACACGCTCAAGGTTTGCATCATGGTAAATAACAGGCAGACAATCACTGCTAAATTGAATATCTAATTCGATGTATTTGGCACCGCACTCAATAGCTTTTCTCAGTGCAAGAATGGTATTTTCAGGATAGCGGGATTGCAGCCCTCTATGAGCAACTAAAATATCTAGACTGAATAACGAATCTGACATCAAATTAACCCAAAAATAGATTGGCTTTTATTAGCCCAGTTTTTTTTCAGCAGCCATAACGCACTGTAGAATAAGCGTATTGATTGTCATAGGGCCAACACCACCGGGAACAGGGGTATAAGCTGCGGCTGTTTCCATTATTGGTTCAAGTTCAATATCACCCAGTCCACCCGGATGATAACCGGCATCAATCACTACAGCGCCGTCTTTGATCCATTCAGCTTTAATAAACTCAGGTCGGCCTACAGCACCAACCAAGATATCCGCCTGTTTGATCAATGATGGCAAGTCTTGTGTGCGAGAATGGCATATAGTTACCGTTGCATTGGCATTTAATAGCATTAATGCCATTGGCTTACCTAGAATAGGGCTTCTGCCGACAACAACCGCATGTTTCCCGTTAAGCTCAATATTATAGGCCTCTAGGATGCGCATAATCCCTTGAGGGGTGGCAGAGCCATAAGCGGGTTCATTCATTGCCATTCGGCCAAATCCAAGGCAGGTGACGCCATCGACATCCTTTTCTGCGGCAATAGCATCAAAACAGGCACGTTCATCTATTTGTGAGGGAACAGGATGCTGCAACAAAATACCATGGCAGTTTGGGTTGGCATTCAATTCGTCTATCTTGGCTAATAGTTGCCCTGTGGTTGTTTGTTCTGATAATTCAACAGCAATACTCTCCATGCCAATACGCTTACAGGCATTTTGCTTCATTTTGACATAGGTACCAGAGGCAGGGTCTGACCCCACCAAAATGGTGGCAAGAATAGGTGCTTGGCCATTATTGGCTTGCTTGAGCGCAGATACACGCTGGCTGAGTTCAGCTTCAGTTTTCTTTGCTAGAGTTTTGCCATCAAGAATAAGAGCAGACATAAATAATTAACCTATTTACCGTATGTGTAGAGAAGCTTAAAAAAGGAACTTCATTTTACCTGAAAAACTAAACCAGATAAAAACAATGATTAAATAAATTAATAAAAAATATCAGAAGGGGTAAATGGGGTGGACGACGGGGATTGAACCCGCGACCACCGGAATCACAATCCGGGGCTCTACCAACTGAGCTACGTCCACCATCACACTGTGTAAGACCGTTTACATGCCAAGCAAAACAACTGCTAGATTACTTAAAGACTTAAGTGGCGCGCCCGGCAGGATTCGAACCTGCGACCCACGGCTTAGAAGGCCGTTGCTCTATCCAGCTGAGCTACGGGCGCATTCAGAGTCAACCAATTCAGCCAAACTCCACAGCCGGAAAGTGGTCGGGGATGAGGGATTTGAACCCCCGACATCCTGCTCCCAAAGCAGGCGCGCTACCAGACTGCGCTAATCCCCGAATGTCTCACCAAGCGGTCTCTAATGAGAGGG
>JBJKZE010000017.1:0-5269 GCA_045560645.1 Porticoccaceae bacterium
AAATGGTGAGTGGCTAGTCAATGGGCAAGCAGCACTAATGATTCAACAGCGGGATATAACTCCCCAGGGTTTAGCGGATCAGATAGTGAGCCTAGCTAATAATCCCGAGCAGCGTCTAAGTATGGCAAACCATGCGCGATCACTGGCAAAAAATGGTGCAGCTGATCGAGTTGCCAAGGTGTGTATGGAGGTTGCTAATGTCTAATAGTTTAAACTTTCAACCACCAGAAATGCGCCGAATTAGTCGTATTCACTTTGTCGGTATAGGCGGCAGTGGTATGAGTGGAATAGCAGAGGTTCTTTTGAACCAGGGCTATCAAATTTCTGGATCAGATATCAATCTTGGGCCTACTGTTAAGCGATTGAAAGCCAGTGGTATGCAGATTTTTAAAGGACATGCTCAAACTAATGTTGAGGGAGCCGATGTTGTTGTTAAATCTTCAGCGGTGACATTAGATAACCCCGAAATAGTCGCTGCCTACGAGTTAGGAATTCCTGTAGTAAGGCGGGCTGAGATGCTTGCCGAATTAATGCGTTATCGCCATGGGGTTGCTGTTGCTGGAACCCATGGCAAGACAACAACTACCAGTTTAATCGCGGCAATTTTTGCCGAGGAAAAACGCGATCCCACATTTATTGTTGGTGGTCGAGTCAATAGTATCGGAACCAATGCCAAGTTAGGTGCCAGTCGCTACATTATTGCTGAAGCAGATGAAAGTGATGCTTCATTCTTGCATCTTCAGCCTATGGTCTCTGTGGTTACAAATATAGAGCCGGATCATATGGAAACCTATGGCTTTGATTTTGAACAGCTAAAAACCACCTATATTGAATTTTTACATAATCTACCGTTTTATGGTTTGGCCGTTGTCTGTATTGATGACCCAGTGATACGCGAGTTAATTAATAGTATAGGTCGACCCACACTAACCTATGGGTTTAGTGAGGATGCAAACTACCGTATTTCTGAGTTTTCCATGATAGAGGGTCACGGTCAGTTTGTAATTCATCGCCCAGATAATCAAACAACTCTAAGTATGAGTTTAAATATTCCCGGTCGCCATAATGCCCTCAATGCTGCCGCCGCAATTGCAGTAGCAACTGATGAAGGCATCTCCGATAAAGCAATTATTGCGGGTTTAGAAAAATTCTGTGGTGTAGGGCGGCGATTTGAAACGATTGGCCAATACCCAGTTGAAAATACCAAGGGTGGAACAGCCACGCTAGTAGATGACTACGGGCATCATCCCACGGAATTAAAAGCAACCATAGATGCTGTAAGAGATGGATGGCCAGAAAAGCGTCTGGTTATGGTATTTCAACCCCATCGCTATAGTCGTACTCGAGATATGTACGAAGATTTTGTTCAAATTCTTTCTGAGGTTGACCTTTTAATTATGCTTGATGTTTATGCTGCAGGAGAAGACCCTATAGTCGGTGCCGGCAGCAAAAATCTTTGCAATAGTATTCGCCAGCGCGGTGCTATAGATCCTATCTATGTAGAAAATATGGAAGAAATTCCAAATCTTGTGGCAGGTTTAGTGCAGGCAGATGACATAGTCCTCACTCAGGGTGCAGGTAGCGTGTCAAAACTGGTAGCTATGTTAAAAGATAGTCAGCTAAAGCCAGTAAAGGAGTGCAAATAATGACGTCTAAAGTCACTCATTTTGGCAAAGTAGGGGTGCTTTATGGTGGTCATTCATCAGAGCGTGAAATATCCCTATTAACTGGTGCTGCAATTGTGCAAGCTCTTCAGAATAAGGGTGTTGATGCCGTTGCTATCGATATCAAAGACCATCCGATTGAATCGATTTGTGCGGCTAATCTGGATCGAGCATTTATCGCATTACATGGTCCCGGTGGTGAAGACGGAACCCTTCAAGGTGCCCTTGAATGTCTTGGAATACCCTACACCGGAAGCGGTGTGATGGCGTCAGCTTTGGCTATGGATAAGTTGCGTTGCAAACAGATATGGAAAGGTATTGGCTTACCAACCACGGATTTTGCTTCATTAGATCAAAATACAGATTGGCAGCAAACCATTGATAGGCTCGGTGGCTGTTTAGTGGTTAAGCCAGCCTGTGAAGGCTCAAGTGTTGGAATGAGTATTGCCGAATCTCCAGAGCAGTTAAAGCAAGCATGGCAATTGGCGTCTAAATATGACGCCAAAGTAATAGCTGAACCTCGCCTAATGGGTGAAGAATACACAGTTGCCATACTCGGTGAGCAAGCGTTGCCCTCAATAAGAATTAAAGCCAATGCCACATTCTATGACTACGAAGCAAAGTATCTTTCAGATAAAACTGACTATTTTTGTCCATCGGGCTTAGATGCACAGAGAGAAAATGAGTTAGCTCAGTTGTGTATTAATGCTTATAAAAGTATTGATGGCAAAGGATGGGGTCGAGTGGATGTTATGACCGATCTCAATGGTACATTTTTTGTGCTAGAAGTTAATACAGTGCCGGGAATGACCAGCCATAGTCTGGTACCTATGGCCGGAAAGGCAGCGGGAATGGATTTTGAAGCACTGGTTTTAGCGATCTTAGAGGAATCTATCTAATGACTCGTTCAGAACAGCAAGTTAGCTCAAGAACTAAAGAAGACGACCGAAGTGTTGTCGATAAGCTAATGAATAACATGAGCAAAATAATTACTCTGCTTCTGTTCTTTAGTATTGCCTATGGTGCCAATCTAGCCATTCAATATTTAGATAAGCCAATCACTAAGGTGAGCATTGAGGGTGAATTCAAATATTTAGACCACCAGCAACTGGTTGCATTGGTCAATGGCCAAATGAATGGTGGATTTATCACCATTGATCTCAAAGCACTACAAAATGTTCTCCACCAGCATCCATGGGTTGCAGAGGTGAGTGTTCAGCGGCAATGGCCCAGCTATATGCGAATTAATGTAGTCGAAGAAGTGCCAATTGCCCGTTGGGGTGATGACGCATTTCTAAATAGATTAGGTGACAAATTAATTATTAAAGATAACAGTCAATTAGCTAAATTACCGCTGATGACAGCAGAGTTTGGAAGTTCATCAGAAGTGATGAAGCAGTATCAACGACTAACAGACCTATTACTTCCAACCGGATTAAAACTATCAAAATTAAAACTTGATCGCCTTGGCGCTTGGCAAGTGGAAACCAGTAATGGGATTCAGCTTATTCTAGGTCGCAACCAGGTAGGCGAGAAAATAAGACGTCTAGTGTTGGTTTGGGAAACTGATCTCAATCAGCAAGCAAGCAAGATTAAAACGATAGACCTTCGTTATCCAAACGGCCTAGCGGTATCTTGGAAGAGTACAAGAAAAGTTGCGATAAAAAGATTAGATGAAACATCAGATGAATTGAGGAAAGTGACTATTATCCGCGGATGATAGAAAACTATAGAGGAAAAAATGGCAAATACAAATGAACAAAATATGATCGTTGCGCTTGATATAGGTACCTCCAAGGTGGTTGCCATAGTAGGTGCCATTAATGCCAGTTGTGAACTAGAAATCATTGGCACCGGTATGCATGCATCAGGTGGCTTAAAGAAAGGTGTTGTGGTCAATATAGAAGCCACAGTAAATTCTATAGAGCGAGCAATCGAAGAAGCTGAATTAATGTCTGGTTGTTCAATTCACTCAGTCTATGCAGGTATTGCCGGTAGTCATATTCGTAGCTTGAACTCCCACGGTATCGTTGCAATTAGTGACCGCGAAGTACAGCCAGTAGATATTGATCGGGTGATTGATGCGGCTAGAGCGGTGGCCATTCCAGCTGATCAAGAAATACTGCATGTATTACCTCAGGAATACATTATTGATGATCAAGAGGGTGTGCATAAACCTATTGGTATGTCAGGTGTTCGTCTAGAGGCCAAAGTACATCTTGTGACCTGCGCCGCCAATGCATCGCAGAACATCAAAAAGTGTATACGACGTTGTGGTTTAGAGGTCGATAACATTGCATTAGAGCAGCTAGCCTCGAGTTATGCGGTACTGACAGAAGATGAAAAGCAACTGGGTGTAGCACTGGTCGATATAGGCGGAGGAACCTCAGATATTGCAATATTTACAGAGGGTGCCATTCGTCATACAGGTGTTATTCCAATCGCCGGCGATCAGGTTACCAATGACATCGCCATGGCATTGCGAACGCCTACAGCTCAGGCCGAAGAATTAAAAATTAAATACGCCTGTGCATTGGCTAAATTGGCGCGTCCAGAAGAGACCGTCAAAGTGCCAAGTGTGGGTGATCGGGATGCCAGAGATATGTCACGCCAACTTCTAGCGGAAGTTGTAGAGCCGCGGTATGACGAGTTATTCACTCTGGTTCAAGCGGAACTAAGACGCAGTGGATTCGAAGAATTAATCGCTGCAGGCATAGTACTTACAGGGGGCACCTCGAAAATGGAAGGTGTCTGTGAATTAGCCGAAGAAATATTTCATATGCCGGTTCGAATAGGTACGCCGACCGGTGTAAAAGGCTTAAAAGAAATTGTGAACAACCCAATTTATTCAACAGGGGTTGGGCTTTTGCAATTTGGTGTGCAAGAGCAGGCAAGGCAGGGTTTTAAGGAGGCAGTAAGTCAGGATAGTAATAGCATACTGGATAGAATTAAAAATTTTTTCCAGGCGGGAGTATAGGCACAAAACCAATGGTTTTGATGTAATTTTTTGAGGCGCATAATAAGGGGAAACCTATGTTTGAACTAGTAGATAGCATTCCAAAGAATGCAGAAATAAAAGTAATAGGAATAGGCGGTGGCGGTTGTAACGCTGTCCGCCATATGATGTTGAGCAATATAGATGGTGTAGATTTTATCTGTGCTAACACCGATGCTCAGTCACTTAATGATATGTCTAGTGCCACCATTTTGCAGTTAGGTGGAAGCCTAACAAAAGGATTGGGTGCGGGCGCTAATCCTGAAGTAGGTCGGCAAGCGGCAATTGAAGATAAAGACAGAATTGCGCAGGCCCTAGATGGCGCTGATATGGTCTTCATTACCGCGGGTATGGGTGGTGGAACAGGTACTGGCGGAGCCCCTGTTGTGGCAGAAGTTGCCAAACAAATGGGTATTCTAACAGTTGGTGTAGTGACCCGTCCCTTTGGTTTTGAAGGGCGTAAGCGTATGGAACTTGCCAATCAGGGTATAGCCCAGTTAAAAGAGCGCGTAGATTCGTTAATAATCGTACCCAATGAAAAGCTACTGCAAGTATTGGGTAAAGATATGACGGTTCTCAATGCCTTTAAACAAGCAAATGATGTCCTATT